>NZ_JBMOUG010000007.1:0-415621 GCF_049319725.1 Pseudomonas sp. Mn2068
CCGCCGTCGAGCTTCTGGGAAAAGCTGCCGAGCACGTCGAGGCCGAAGCCGACCGTGCCCTGGGTGAAGCCGGATTTCGCATCGAGGATGAAGTTCTGCGTCCATTCCTCGGCCTTGCCCTGGGGATAGGCGGGGTTGGTGAAATTGCGATTGAAGTAGGCGTTGCGCAGGTTCAGGTTGGCGACGGCGTCATCGACGAAACCGTCGGCGGTGGCCAGGGAAGGTAGCGTGAGCGTGAGGCTTGCGGTGCCGAACAGCACCAGCGAACGAGAGGGACGATTCATCATGAACAGGCAGCTCCAGGGTTTTTATTGTTATTAGTGTTATACGTTGTCGTACAACATTGGCCGGATTATCGACAGCGAAAAAGCGCTTTGTCAACGCTCTGGCAGGCTGGGAACATGGCCGAGCCCGATGGAAAATCGGCTTGTTCAATGAGATAGGGGCTTGAAGGCTCGTTCTAGAGCTTCCGGACGCTGGAGGAGAGAAAGGCGATTTTTTTCAAGGTTGTGTGATGACGCGAGGCAACCGTCAAACAGGGAGCCCGCCGGGCTCCCGTTTCTCGTCAGAAGTGGTATTTGACCAGCAGGCTCGCGGTGTCCTGGTTGGTCTTGAAGGCGCCGGAGTCTTCGATGCCGTACTTGTTCTTCCAGTAGTCGTACTCGATACCGACGTACAACTGCTTCTCGCTCCAGTGCAGGGCCTTGCCGAGGTCGTACTTGATCTGCGGGTTGAAGTGCAGGTTGGCGTGGTAGGTGCCGCGCGCGGTCTTGTCGTTGTTGACCACCCAGTCCATGAAGCCGTCGATCAGCACATTGGAGTCGCCCACGGGGATGGTGTAGGACCAGACCGGAGTGATCTGCCAGACGTTGTCGCCGGGACGGTTGCCTTCGGTCTGGCGCTGGTAGAAGTTCAACTGGAAGTAGTCGAAGCCGGGGATCGCCAGGTCGAAACCCGGACCCACCAGGTAGGACTCGTTGTCGCCTTCGCCGAACTCATAGGTCAGGGCCAGCAGGACGTCCTTGATCGGGCCGAACTCGAGCTTCTGGTCGAGGATCTTGCCGAACGACAGGCGCGGGCTGAACTCGCCGTAGTAGGTGTCCGGGCCGACATTGCCGTCTTCCTTGCCGTTGTAGAAGATCCGGTCGACGAACAGGAAGTTGTCGCCGTATTTCCAGGCGTCGGCATGTTCGAAGGTCACGGTCTGCTGAATCTGCGGATTGACCGTGAAGTTCTTGCCCCACAGGTAAGTCAGGCTGTTGTTTTGCCATTGCAGCAGGTCACCGGCCATGGCCTGTCCCGCGCCCAGCAGTGTTCCCGCGAGCATCAGGCTCGTGCAAGTACGTTTCATCTGGTTGCTCCCAAAGTGAAATGATTCGACGGTGGTGTCGTTCGGCGCTCTGGTGTGGCGCCTTTGTTCATTGCGGTAAAACTATTCAATCGGTCAGCTTCCTTGCTGTTGGCAAGTGCTGCGCCAAGGCCGGAAAAACGCCAAAGCACACCCGTCCGACTGTTCGGGAACAATCGGCCTGATGGTGTTTCAGGGGGCCTCGAAGCTGCCAGTAACCGGGGTAGGTTGGTCAGGTGGTCAGCTTTTCAATCCGGTCTTTTTCAGACCGCAAGCGAGCGGGCGCGCAGGATACAGAGGCACGTCCACTGTCTCAAGTGCTCCGCGAGGGAGCCTGGCCGGCAGCGATGACGCCTGCTGCCGGAGCCTGTCAGTCAGTGCTGGTGCGCGTGCCCGCTGAGGGCGGCCCGTCCGGCGCCGCCGAGTACATTGAACAGCAGGTTCAGGGACACCGCGCTGAGGGTCGCCATGGCAATCCCGCTGTGGGTGATGGGCCCCATCCACAACGGCAGGTGGGCGAAGAACTCCGGGCGGACCACGGGGATCAGGCCCATGCCGATGCTCACCGCCACCAGCAACTGGTTGCGGCGGTCGGAGATGTCGGCTTCCTGGAGGATCCTGATCCCGGTCGCGGCCACCATGCCGAACATCGCGATGGCCGCGCCGCCGAGTACCGCCGGTGGGATCGAGGCGACCAGGAACGCCGCCTTGGGCAGCAGGCTGAGGATGATCAGGAAGCCGCCGGCGACCATGGTCACCGAACGGCAGCGCACGCCGGTCATCTGCACCAGGCCGATGTTCTGGGCGAACGAGGAGTGGGTGAAGGTGTTGAAGAAACCGGCCAGGAACGAGGCGCCGGCATCGCACAGCAGACCGCGGCGCAGCATGCGCGGGGTGACTTCCTGGCCGGTGATCTTGCCCAGCGCGAGGAACATGCCGGTGGACTCGACAAAAATGATTACCACCACCAGGCACATGGAGAGGATCGGTGCGAGGTGGAATTGCGGCATGCCGAAATGCAGCGGCGTCACCACTTTCACCCAGGGGGCCTGGGCCAGGCCGGCGAGGTCGACCATGCCGATGGCGCCGGACAGCACATAGCCCAGCGCCATGCCGATCAGCACCGAGATATTGACCCAGAAACCGCGCATGAAGCGATTGATCAGCAGGATGGTCGCCAGCACCAGGGCGGCGACGCCGAGGTAGATCGGCGAGCCGAACTGCGCCGCGGCATTGCCGCCGCCGGCCCAGTTCACCGCGACCGGGAACAGCGAAAGGCCGATGGCGGTGATCACGGTACCGGTGACCAGGGGCGGGAAGAACCGCACCACCCTGGACATGAAGGGTGCGATGAGCATGCCGAAGAAACCGGCGGCAATGGTGGCGCCGAAGATCCCGGTCATGCCGATACCGGGCATGCCGGCCATGGCCACCATGCTGCCGACGGCGGCGAAGCTGGCGCCCATCATCACCGGCATGCGGATGCCCAGGGGGCCGATGCCGAAGGATTGCACCACGGTGGCGATACCGGCCACCAGCAGGTCGGCGTTGATCAGAAAGGCGATTTCTTCACGACTCAGGCCTGCGGCCTGTCCGATGATCAGCGGCACCGCGACGGCTCCGCCATACATCAGCAGGACGTGTTGCAGACCCACGAGGATCAGTTGCAACAGGGGCAGACGTTGAATAGCGGGTGCGGCGGGGATGCGCGGTTCGGATGACTCGGACATGCAACACCTCGGATTTTTTTTGTTCTTGTGGTTTTAGCGCTGTGTGGTTGCGGACAGCGTTTTTGAATCGGTTACAGCCTTGTGGCGAGCGGGCAAGCCCACTCGCCACAAGCAAGCTCGCCACATCGGCTTCAGTTGGTACGTGCCCCCTGGTTGATCCAGGCGCCAATCAGGTCACGTTCCTGCTGGGTCATCTGGGTGATATTGCCCAGGGGCATGATCTGGCTCGCGACGGCCTGGGCCTGGATCCGCGGGGCCAGTTGCTGGATCTGTTGTGGGGTGTCGAACATCACCCCGGCCGGGGCGGTGCTGAACAGCGGGCTGGTGGGCCTGGCCGAATGACACACCGCACAACGTTCCTGGATCACACTGTGGACCTTGTCGAAGGCGATATCGCCGGCCGCGCTGTTCGCCGCTTGTGCCGGTGCCGGCGCGGCAGGTGTCGACGGAGCGCCCGCTTCAGCCACCGGTGCCGGCTTGAGGCCACCGCCGAGGGCGGTTTCCGGCAGCGGCTGGTACTCGATCTTCGCCGGTGCCTTGGCCACCTGCGGTGCGCCGGGGTTCGAGGCGGGCCCGGTGACATAGGCCAGGCAGATCATGCCCAGCGCCGCGACCGGCAAGGTCCAGGCGAACCTGTGGCTGTCGTGGCGGGTGTTGAAGTAGTGCCGTACCAGTACCGCCAGTACCGCGATCCCGGCCAGGATCAACCAGTTGTACTGGCTGCCGTAGGTGCTCGGGAAATGGTTGCTGATCATGATGAACAGCACCGGCAGGGTGAAGTAGTTGTTGTGCCGTGAGCGCAGCAGGCCCTTGGCCGGCAGCGCCGGGTCCGGTGTGCGGTTCTCGGCGATCGCCGCCACCAGGGCGCGCTGGGCCGGCATGATGATGCGGAAGACGTTGCCGACCATGATGGTGCCGATGATCGCGCCGACGTGCAGGTACGCCCCGCGTCCGCTGAACACCTTGCTGAAACCGTAGGCCGCGGCGATCAGCAGGACGAACAGGATGAAGCCGAGCAGGGCCGGGTGCTTGCCCAGGGCCGAGTCACAGAGGAAGTCGTAGACGAACCAGCCGGCGATCAACGCGCCGATGCCGATGGCGACGCCTTCGGGACCGCTCAGGCCGCTGCCGGGGGCCACGAGGTAGAGCACGGGATTGGAGTAGAACACCACGCAGAGCAGGGCGATCCCCGACATCCAGGTGAAGTAGGCTTCCCATTTGAACCAGTGCAGGTTGTCCGGCATGGTCGGTGGGGCCAGCTTGTATTTTTCCAGGTGGTAGATGCCGCCGCCATGGATGGCCCAGAGGTCGCCGGCCAGGCCGTCCCTGGGGTTGGCCCGGTTGAGGTTGTTCTCCAGCCAGACGAAGTAGAACGACGCGCCGATCCAGGCGACGCCGGTGATCATGTGAACCCAGCGCACGCTCAGGTTCAGCCATTCCAACAGATGTGCTTCCACAGTCTTTACCTCTCGCCTGTCACTCTTTTTCGGGAGTGATCAGACCTTCTCTTATTGGTGGGCGAGGATCAGGTACTCATCCTCTTTGAAGAAATGCTCATCGCAGTTATTGCCACTGCCACTGCGATCAACCACCAGGAAGTCATCCCGCTTTTCGATCGTCAGCACCGGGTGGTGCCAGACGCCGCGATGGTAATTGATGCCCTGCCTGCCATTGCTGACGAAGGCGCGGACCAGACCTGATACAGGTGCATCGCCAAGTGGCGCGACCACGATCAGAAAGGGGTTGCCGAGCAGCGGGATGAAAGCCTGGCTGCCCAGCGGATGGCGTTCGAGCATGCGGATGGTCAGCGGCATGTCCAGCGCGTCGGCGCGGAAAATGCTGATGATCGCCTTGTCGTCGGGCGTCGCGGTTTCTACCGTGGCCAGACGATGGAAGCGCTGGGTCGAACCGTTGTTGATCATGAAGTGATCGCTGCCGTCGGTTTCGATCACGTCACCGAAAGGGGCGAAGGCTTCTTTGCTCAGGGGTTCGATCATCAGTGTGCGCATGGCTGTCTTCTTATCCGAATTCTGTGTTGTTTGTTCTATCGTCATCGCGGGCAGGCCCGCTCCCACATTTGCAACGCGTTCTGCTGTGGGAGCCGGCTTGCCTGCGATCGGGGTCATCGCTTACCTGGCGACCTTGCCGAGGACTCGCAGACGGCTCACGCCACCATCGGGGAACACGTTCAGGCGGATATGGGTGATCGGTCCCAGGGCCTTGATCTGTTCGGCGAAGGTGTGTTCGGCGTGCATTTCCAGTTTCTGGCTCGGCAGCAGTTCGCGCCAGAACAGGCTCTGGGTCTCGATCTGGCTGTCGGTGCCGCCCTTGACGAAGGCTGCCTGGATCGAGCAGCTGTCGGGGTAGTTGCCCTTGAAGTGCAAGGTGTCGACGATGATCTTCTCGATCTCGCCCGGATGGCCCAGGGCAACGATCACCCAGTCATTGCCCGGGGTACGACGACGGGCGGTTTCCCAGCCGTCGCCCATGTTGATGCCACGGCCCGGGTTGAGGATGTTGCTCATGCGTCCGAAGTGCTCGTCGGAGCAGGCCAGGGCACGACCGCCGTTGAGGGCGGCGGCGAGGTCGATCTGTTCGTTGTCGCCCACGGCCGACCAGTCGCGGTAGGGGATGCCGTAGACCCGCAGGCGGGCCACGCCGCCGTCCGGGTAGATATTGAAACGCAGGTGGCTGAAGGCCTGGTCGTTGCCGATTTCATGGTAGTGGTGACTGTTGCCTTGCAGCTCGACGGCGGACAGCACTTCGACCCACTGGGTGTTGTCGTCCGGTTCGCCTTCGGCGAGGAAGCAGGCTTCCAGCGAGGCCGACGGCGGGTAGTTGCCGGTGAAGAATGAGGTGTCGATGTCCACGCCCTTGATCGAACCGGGCACGCCCAGGCGGATCACAGCGCTGTCGTAGCCTTCGAAGCGCTTGCGGCGCGATTCCCAGCCGTCCATCCACTTGCCGTTGTCATCGAACACGCCTTCCTTCCAGACAGCCGGGGTCGGCTGGAACAGGCGGTTGGCGTCGGCGAACCAGTCGTCGGTGACGGAAATGATCTTGGTACCCAGGCGTGCGTCGGCCAGGTTGACGAATTTCTCGAAAGGTACGGCGTAAGCTTTCATTCTTCTTGTCTGCCTTTGAATAAGTGGCTGGGGATGCTCGCAGGGCCCTGGGCACCTTCGGTGCTCGGGCCAAGGTCGCTATAGGGTCAGTAAACGGAACAGGGCGATCTTGTTGATCTCCGCCAGGGCGCACCTGAACTCGGTGTCCACCGGGTTGTGGATGCGTGTTTCGAACGCGGCGAGGATCTGATGCCGGTTGCTGCCTTTTACCGCCATGATGAAGGGAAACTTGAACCTGGCCTTGTAGGCCTCGTTCAGCTCGGTGAAGCGCTGGAACTCTTCGGCCGTGCATTGGTGAATACCGGCGCCAGCCTGTTCATGGGTGCTGGCTTCGGTAAGCTGGCCCTGGACGGCGGCTTTGCCTGCCAGGTCCGGGTGGGCGTTGATCAGTGCCAACTGGCTGGCGTGATCGGCGCTCAACAGGATGTCGCTCATGCGCCGGTGCAGGGTTTCGATCTGGTCGATACCGCTGTCCTGGCCGAGGTCGAAGGCCTTTTCGGCGACCCATGGCGAATGTTCGTAGATATCGGCGAAGGCCTCGATAAAGGCCGCGCGGCTCAGGGTCGATGGCTTGAGGGTCTGGAAAGCACTCATTGCACCGGCTCCTGGTACGGATGGGTGGTGTGCCAGTGGCGGGCGATATCGACCCGGCGCGTGAACCAGACCTGGTCGAAGCCCTTCACGTATTCGATGAAGCGCCGCAGCGAGGCCAGGCGTGCCGGACGCCCGATCAATCGGCAGTGCAGGCCGATGGAAAGCATTTTCGGCGCCTCGGCGCCTTCGGCGTAGAGCACGTCGAAGGCGTCCTTGAGGTACTGGTAGAAATCGTCGCCCTGGTTGAAACCCTGGACCTGGGTGAAGCGCATGTCGTTGGTGTCGAGGGTGTACGGAATCACCAGGTGCGGCTTGCCGGTCGGGTTGTTCGGTTCCCAGTAGGGCAGGTCATCGTCGTAGGTGTCCGAGTCATAGAGGAAACCGCCTTCTTCCATCACCAGCCTGCGGGTGTTCGGCCCGGTACGGCCGGTGTACCAGCCCAGCGGCCGCTCGCCGCTGACTTCGGTGAGGATGCGGATGGCTTCGAGCATATGCTCGCGTTCCTGCGCCTCGTCCATGTACTGGTAGTCGATCCAGCGGTAGCCGTGGCTGCAGATCTCGTGGCCGGCCTCGACCATGGCGCGGATGACGTCCGGGTGACGCTGGGCGGCCATGGCCACGGCAAAGATCGTCAGCGGGATGTCGAAGGTCTTGAACAGCTTGAGGATCCGCCAGACGCCGGCACGGCTGCCATACTCGTAGAGCGACTCCATGCTCATGTTGCGTTCGCCCTGCAGCGGTTGCGCCGCGACCATCTCCGAGAGGAAGGATTCGGACTCCTTGTCGCCGTGCAGGATGTTGCGCTCGCCGCCTTCTTCGTAGTTGAGCACGAAGGACAAGGCGATACGGGCATTGCCCGGCCAATGGGGGTGAGGAGGGTTACTGCCGTAACCGATCAGGTCGCGTGGATAGTCAGCGCTCACTGCAGTCTTCCTTCTTGTTCGTGGTGACGATTGCGTGGCGTCCCGTCAGACCGGGTGGCGTCACAGCGATGGAACGATTGTATACAACTTTATATTCACTTTGTAAGCCCGTTTTTTTCCATTTCTGCCAGAAAAAGCCTGTTCGATTCGCTGCAAGAAATCTGCCTGATCGGTCAGCTAATGGATGAAAGGTCTTCTATCCATGGGCTTTCTGCCAAGATTAGCAGTGTTCGAAAAGGGCGCTGAAAAGTGCAAAATTTATTGTGTACAATTTTTATTAAAAATGTCTTAATCATTTTATCGCCACACGCCCGGGGCTTTCCCGCGCCGTGCGGCATCTCCTTTATCCACTGACTCCGGGAGGCGCGAGGCCCGGTCTGCCAGCAGGGCAGGCGGGCACGCAGAAGCAATGGGACGTTTGACTACGCATGTTTTGGATGCCGCACATGGCTGCCCCGGCAGTTCGATCAAGGTCGAGCTGTATCGGGTCGAGGGCGCACGGCTGGAACGGGTCGCCAGCACCCTGACCAACAGCGACGGACGCTGCGATGCACCGCTGCTGCAGGGGGACGATTACCGTTCCGGGGTCTATCAGTTGCAGTTTCATGCCGGTGACTACTATCGGGCCCGTGGCGTGACGCTGCCGGAGCCGGCCTTTCTCGACGTGGTGGTGCTGCGCTTCGGCATCAGCGCCGAGCAGGAGCACTATCACGTCCCCTTGTTGATATCGCCCTACAGTTATTCGACCTACCGAGGAAGTTAGATCCCCCAAGGCGCTGCACAACTTCTTTGGTCACCTTGCCCGCGCACACTGCGGGCTTTTTTATGTCTTGCCGAATGATCGTGTCCCTGCGCCGCGTGGCAACGACCGATCAATGTTCTCCGGGGGGGGGCTGTGTCGCCAGTCCCGGCCCTTTCGCGGGCAAGCCCGCTCCCACAAGTGTGGCGCCAGGCACCTGTTCTGTGTGCATCGCGAACCTGTGGGAGCGGGCTTGCCCGCGAAGAGGCCGGTATCGCCCGCATCCATCTAACGGCTCAACAACGACGCCGCTCCCGCCCCGCTGAACAACCCGGCACTGATCCGGTTGAACCAGCTCTGCCCCTTGCCGCTGCGCAGATAACGCGCCGCGCCATGGGCACCGAGGCCGTAGGTCAGCTTGCAGAGCAGGTCGAGCAGGGTCCAGGTGACGATCATCACCAGCAACTGGCCGAGAAAGGGTTCATCGGCCTTGAGAAACTGTGGCAGGAACGCGGCAAAGAACAGGATGTCCTTGGGATTGCTCGCGCCCAGTACGAAAGCGCGCCCGAACAGGGCACGAAAGCGTGGCGCCGGCGCGATTTCGGGCACATTCGCCGCCTGTGCGGGCTGGCGCGACTGCTGCCAGCTCTGCCAGGCGAGATGGAACAGGTACAGGGCCCCGACGATCTTCAGGGCGCTGAACAGCTGTTCCGAGGCCAGCAGCAACGCCCCGAGACCCAGGGCCGAGGCGCTCAGCAGGCAGATCGAGGCGCTGACACCACCGAGAAAGGCCGGGTATGAACGACGCAATCCATAGTTCAGGCTGTTGCTGATCATCAGCAGCGACAGCGGCCCAGGGATAAGAATCACCACCAGGGCGGCGGCGCTGAACAACAACCAGGTTTCCAGACTCATCGGGTTTCTCCCTCATGTACAAAAGCCCCGCCGAAGCGGGGCTGGCTACTACCGCCCGGGTCTTCCTAGAGGAAGATGAACTTGGCGATAAAAATGGCGCACAGCACCCACAGGCTGACGGAAATATCCTTGAACTTGCCGGTCCCGGCCTTCAGCGCCACGTAGGTGATAAATCCCAGGGCGATTCCGTCGGCGACCGAAAAAGTCAGCGGCATCATGATCGCGGTGACGATCGCCGGAATGCTGTCCGTCGCGTCGTCCCACTCGATATGCGCCATGCCGCTCATCATCAGCATGGCCACGTAAATCAATGCACCCGCGGTCGCGTAGGCAGGGATCATGCCAGCCAGCGGGGCAAAGAACATGGCCGCTACAAACAGTATGCCTACAGTAACAGCGGTCAGACCAGTCCGACCACCAGCGGCAACGCCGGCAGCACTTTCCACATAGCTGGTGACGGGCGGAACACCGACTACCGCACCGAAGACGCTGGAGACGCTGTCGGCTTTCATCGCCCGCGACAGGTTCTCGATACGACCGTCCGCATTGACCAGGCCGGCGCGCTGGGCGACCCCCATCAGGGTGCCGGCGGTATCGAACATATGGACGAAGAGAAAGGCCAGTACCACGCTGATCATGCTGACGTTGAACACGCCGGCCAGGTCCATGGCCATCCACGTCGGGGCCAGGCTTGGCGGGGTGGAGAAGATGCCGTGGTATTCCACCAGGCCCAGGCCCCAGCCTGCGAGGGTGACGGTGATGATGCTGATCAGGATGGAGCCGAAGACCCGGTGGTAGCTGAGGATCGCGATCATCAGGAAGCAGATGGCGGCCAGCAGCGGGCCGGGCTCATGCAGGGCGCCGAGCCTGATCAGGGTGGCGGGGCTGGCGACGACGATCCCGGCGGTTTTCAGGCCGATGACGCCGAGGAACAGGCCGACGCCGGCGCCCATCGCATGGCGCAGGCTGACCGGAATGCTGTTGAGCAGCCACTCGCGGATGCGCGACAGGGTCAGGGCCATGAACAGCACGCCGGAGATAAAGACCGCGCCGAGGGCGGTTTCCCAGTGGTAACCCATGGTGCCGACCACGGTATAGGTGAAGAAGGCGTTCAGCCCCATGCCCGGGGCCAGGCCTACCGGCCAGTTGGCGTAGAGCCCCATCAACAGGCAGCCGAGGGCGGCGGCGATGCAGGTGGCGACAAAGGCCGCACCGTGGTCGATGCCGGCGTCGGCCATGATGTTGGGGTTGACGAAGATGATGTAGGCCATGGTGATGAAGGTGGTCACACCGGCAATCAGTTCGGTTTTCACCGTGGTGCCATGCAGCCTCAGTTTGAACAGACGTTCGAGCAGGCCAGTGCTCGACGGCGGCGAGAGATCCAGCGTGGGGGCTTCGGATTTGCGGCTTTCCACAGCGAGTACTCCTCAAGAGTTTTATTGTTATTTCCAGAGCCGGACACGTGATCGTGGGCAGCGGCTCTTTGAGGCAGTACGGGTTTTGTTGACCGATAGGTCAAGAACTCGCACGAAGCGAATTATGCTTTTGTATACAAATAAAGCAAATAATGTTTTTGTTTTTGTGTGCGATGGATTGCGCGGACGCGCTATATAGCCAGGCGTCGATCGTTCCCACGCTGCAGCGTGGGAGGCGATCAAACAAGGGGAGGGGATCAGGTCGGGCGGCTGTCGCCCAGGGCCCGGTTGACCGCCATCCAGCCATCCACGGCGGCTTCGCCGGCCTGGGCAAAGGCCTTCTGCAGCAACTTGACCTGCTCGCGGCGCAACGATTCTTCCAGGCTGATCCCATCGGCGGTCAGGCACAGCAGACGCTTGCGCTTGTCCGTGGGGGACGCAACGCTTTGCACCAGGTCCATTTCGGTCAACTGGCGCAGCGGCATGTTCAGCGCCTGTTTGCTCACCCCCAGTTGCCCCAGCAGTTCCTTGACGCTGAGGTCCGGGTAGCGCGCGATGAAAAACACGATCCGTTGGTGTACCCGGCTCAAGCCACGGCGTTCGAGCATTTCGTCGGCCTTGGCGGTGAATGCCTGGTAGCCGAAGAAGAACGCTTCCATGGCGTCTTGTTGGGTATTGGAATTTTTAAGGTCAAGCATATTGACGTATTGGCTCGCGGCGTCGTAATTTCGGTCAAGTAGTTTGACGTATTTGTCTCTCACTTTGCTACCGGTGACTCTTTATGGCCTTCTCCGAACGTGTTACGCGCCTCAAAAGCTCCCTGATCCGTGAAATCCTCGCCGCCGCCCAGCGTCCCGAAGTGATGTCGTTCGCCGGTGGGCTGCCGGCCGAGGCGATGCTGCCGAAGCTGGATTGGGATGGCATGCCGGTGACCATGGGGCAGTACGGCATGAGTGAGGGTGAGCCGGCCTTGCGTGAGGCACTGGCGGCCGAGGCGCGGGCGCTGGGGATCAACTGCCAGGCCAGCCAGGTGCTGGTGGTCAGCGGTTCCCAGCAGACCCTCGACCTGGTGGCGAAGCTGCATATCGACAAGGGCACCGAGATCTTCATGGAAGCGCCGACCTATCTGGCGGCCTTGCAGATCTTCCAGTTGTTCGGTGCCGATTGCCTGGGCATTCCCCAGGAGCAGGACGGTCCGGACCTGCTGCAACTACGGGTCCGCCTGGAAAAGCATCGGCCGGCGTTTATCTACCTGATCCCGACGTTCCAGAATCCGTCCGCCGTCTGCTACAGCGAAGCCAAGCGTGCCGGTGTCGCGGCATTGCTGGACGAATTCGGCGTGACCCTGATCGAAGACGAGCCCTATCGCGAACTCAGCTACGATGGCGTCGACGCCGTGCCCATCGCCGGCCGCCTGCGGCGGGCGAGCTGGGTCTACACCGGCACCGTGTCCAAGACCCTGGCCCCGGGCCTGCGTGTCGGTTACCTGATCGCCAGCCCGGACCTGTTTGCGCACCTGCTCAAACTCAAGCAGTCGGCGGACTTGCACAGTAATCGCGTCGGGCAATGGCAGGCGCTGCAATGGATCGGCACGGAAAAGTATCGCCGGCACCTGCTGGAGTTGCGTGACTTCTATCGGGTCCGACGGGATGCCTTTGCCCTGGCCCTGGAAAAACACTTCGCCGACCTCGCCGACTGGCAGGTGCCCCAGGGCGGATTGTTCTTCTGGCTGACCCTCAGGCAACCCCTGGACACCCGCACCTTGCTCGACGCCGCGCTGGCCCGGGATGTCGCCTTTATGCCCGGCGAACCTTTTTTTGCCGAACCGGAGCGTAATCCGGGTAATCTTCGTCTTAATTTCAGTCATATCGCGCCGGAGCGCCTGGACGAAGGTCTCAGGCGCCTGGCCGCTGTCGTACGTCATGCACAGGCCGCACAAGCGGCTTAAGGGGAGGGCCATGTACAAGGTTTATGGCGATTACCAGTCGGGCAATTGCTACAAGATCAAACTGATGCTGCACCTGCTGGGGCAGGAGTATCGCTGGCACCCGGTGGACATCCTCAAGGGTGACACCGAGACGCCGGAATTCCTGGCGATGAACCCCAACGGCAAGGTGCCGGTACTGGAGCTGGAAGACGGCACCTGCCTGTGGGAGTCCAATGCGATTCTCAACTTCCTCGCCGATGGCAGCGAGTTCCTGCCTACCGAGCCGCGCTTGCGCACCCAGGTGCTGCAGTGGCAGTTTTTCGAGCAGTACAGTCATGAGCCCTATATCGCGGTGGCACGCTTCATCGAGTTCTACCTGGGCTTGCCGGAGGAGCGCCGGGAGGAATACCTCAAGTTGCAGAAGCGCGGGCACAAGGCATTGAAGGTGATGGAGAAGCAGCTTCAGCACACCCCGTACCTGGTGGGCGAGCATTATTCGATCGCCGACATCGCCTTGTACGCCTATACCCATGTCGCCCACCAGGGGGGCTTCGACCTGAGTCTCTATCCGGGTATCCAGGCCTGGTTGCAACGGGTGGCCAGTCATCCGAAGCATGTCGGGATGCTGGATTGACCGGCAAATCCGGAAACACTTAAACCGGCCCCAGGGCCGGTTTATTTTTGCCGGCGCAGGCACTTTTGTCGCTGCCGAGGTCCTATCGGAAACCTGATTGCCTATCCACTGAACGGGGTGTCGTCCATGAAGTATCCAGTCGTAGCGTTTTTGACTTTCGGTCTGTTGGGCCTGGCCGCCGGGGCACAGGCGGCCGACGATTGCGATGCCAACCAGGCGTCGATGAACGAGTGTGCGGGCAAGACATTCAAGAAGGCCGACGACGACCTGAACAAGTACTACAAGATCCAGATGGACTATCTGAAGACCCCGGCGTCCAGGGATGCGCTCAAGGATGCCCAGCGCAAGTGGCTGGCCTTCCGTGATGCCGACTGCCTGTATCAGACCGGGAAGCCGGCGGATGGCGGTTCGATGTGGCCGATGGTCAACCTGCAGTGCAAGACCGCGTTGACCCAGCAGCGCGCGGCGCAGTTGAAGGCCTACGCCGAGTGTCGGAGCGAATACGATCAGTGCCCGAACTGACGGGCACCGACCTCAGGCGGCGGAAAAGCGCTTGTCCAGGTAGTCGATGATCACCTTGGACTCGTACATCCAGGTGGTCTGGCCGTTTTCTTCGATACGCAGGCACGGCACCTTGATCTTGCCGCCCTGTTCGAGCAGGGTCTGGCGATCCTGTTCGTTGTTCTTCGCGTCCCGCAGTGCCACCGGCAGGTTCAGGCGACGGAGGGTGCGGCGGGTCTTCACGCAGAACGGGCAGGCGTGGAACTGATACAGGGTCAGGTTGCGGGCGGCGGCGTCGACCTTGGCCTGGTCCGCAGCGGGGCGCTGCTGCTTGCGTGGGCGGGTGAGGAAATCGATGAAGATGATCAGTTGGCCGAGGCCGACTCGAAGTGCTTTGACGAACACGGTATAGCCTCGCGGGCGGAGAAAGAAGAGGGAAGCTTGTCTGAGAGGGCTTTGGGTCATGTGGGAGCGGACTTGGTCTGGGCGGCACCCCGACGAACAGGGCCCTGGGGCCGCCAAAAGCCTAGCGGGCAAGCCCGCTCCCACACAAAGGCATCGATCTCGGACAATCCTTTACTTGATCAGCGCCAGGAACTCGCTGCGGGTCGCGGCGTTTTCACGGAACTCACCGAGCATCACCGAGGTGATCATCGACGAGTTCTGCTTTTCCACGCCGCGCATCATCATGCACATGTGCTTGGCTTCGATCACCACGGCCACGCCCAGGGCGCCGGTCACCTGCTGGACCGCATCGGCGATCTGGCGGCTCAGGTTTTCCTGGATCTGCAGGCGTCGGGCATACATGTCGACGATCCGCGCGACCTTCGACAGGCCCAGTACCTTGCCGCTCGGGATATAGGCGACATGAGCCTTGCCGATGAACGGCAGCAGGTGGTGTTCGCACAGCGAGTAGAGCTCGATGTCCTTGACCAGCACCATTTCGCTGTTGTCGGAACTGAACAAGGCACCGTTGGTGACTTCTTCCAGGGTCTGTTCATAACCGCGGCAAAGGTACTGCATGGCTTTGGCGGCGCGCTTGGGCGTGTCCAGCAGGCCCTCGCGGGAGACGTCCTCGCCGAGTTGGCCGAGAATCGCCGTATAGTTTTGTTCCAGGGACATGAAGCTACCTGTGGGAGTCTGCGCAAAGGAGCAAGGATACGGCGGCTGGCAGCCGCCTGCAAATTCGATGACAGTCCGGTTACTCGTCGCGACCTTCCATCATGGTGCGCTTGAGCATCACATACACCGCGCCGGCGCCACCATGCTTCGGCTGGCAGGAGGTGAAACCGAGCACCTGGGCATGCTGGCGCAGCCAGGTGTTGACGTGGCTCTTGATCATCGGGCGCTTGCCGTCCAGGCGCACGGCCTTGCCATGGGTGACGCGCACGCAGCGGATTTCGAATTTCGTCGCTTCGGCCAGGAACGCCCAGAGGGTTTCCCGGGCCTTCTCCACGCTCATGCCGTGCAGGTCGAGGCTGCCTTCGAAAGGAATCTGTGCGGCCTTGAGCTTGCGCATCTGGCTTTCCTGCACGCCGTCACGGGACCAGTGCAGGTCGTCCTCGGGGCCGACATCGATGACGAACTGGTCGGACAGGCCGTCCACCGTGGTGGATTCGCTGCGCACTGTCGCCGCCTGGCGTAGCTTGGCCAGTTGCGCGCGGTCGGATTTGGGTTTGCCGGTATCGGCACGATCGTGCTTGATCGGCTTTACACCGCGGATTTCGCTTTTGAACAGGGAAAAATCGTCGTCTTGCATGTCAGTCTCCGCAGGAACCGCCAGTTTACCCAAGTCGCACGGCTCAAGTCACAGGCAGATTCCCCGGAAGGCAGGTGTCAGTCGTGCTTTTTCATCAGGTGCGGCGCCATGTTGAGCGCCTGGTTGCGGCGTGTCCGGCGACGGCTGCGCCGCCAGAGCCAGACACCGCAGTACAGCACCAGCAGGCCCACCACCAGGATGACCGCCGAACCGGTGGTGGTAGCGTTCAGGTCGCCCATGGCCGGGGCGTGTCCCAACAGGCTGGCGGCACCGGCCATGGCCAGCAGCACCCCGAAGGTTGCCAACAGCGCCGCGAAACCGGCGCCCAAGCGCGAACGCCAGTTGCTCTGGCCCTTGGGGCGCAGTCGGCGAGCGTCAAAACCATCGGATATCTTCATTCCGATTTCCTCTATGAGTATCGGCCCTTCGACCGGGAGATGGTCGGCTTGTTCCTGACGCGGTTGGGAAATCGGCAAATGGCGGGTGGTTCGGCACCTGTAACGGATGGGCGGTCGCGAGGACGACCCATCCTCGGGCTCAGATCAGGTCTCGGGTCAAAGCCAGGGTGGCGAAGTTGTCGGCCATGATCGCCATTTCAGTGCGCTGGACCTGCTCGGCACTGATGATCTCGCCCTTGTAGGGCAGGTCGCGGGTGGCACAGGCGTCTTCCACCAGGGTGCAGCGAAAGCCCAGGTTCTTGGCGGCGCGGACGGTGGTGCTGACGCTGGAGTGGCTCATGAAGCCGCAGACGATCAGGTCCAGCGAGCCGAGTTCCTGCAGGTGTTTCTCCAGGCCGGTGCCGTGGAAGGCGCTCGGCAGCAGCTTGCCGATCAGGGTTTCGTCACCCTGGGGCTCGAGGCCGGGAATGAATTCGCCGCGTTCGCCCTGCGGGTCGAACAACCCGCCGACGGTGCCCAGGTGACGGATATGCACGATCGGCCGGCCGGCCGCACGGGCGGCAGCGACCAACTGCTTGATGTTGTCGACGGCAGCCTGCATGCCGGACAGCGCGAGCGGGCCGCTGAGGTATTCTTTCTGGGCATCGATGATCAACAGGCTGGCATGGTTCAGATTGGCTGCTGCATAACCACGGCCGCTGAGTTGAAACATCGTCTTTGGAACGGACATTCTGGGGCTCCTTTGAGTGGGGCTTTTGCCGCATTGTCCTCCGGCTGAGCGCGTATGTGAATCGCTACCCGCGCAGGCGGCGTGGTTACTGGCCTGTAGCCGTGTCAAGGGGTGTTTGCCGGAGGTCGAAAAGCCACGCCATGATGTCTTTTTGCCTTGTTTCCACCCGACGTCCGTTTGGCTGTTAGAATCGCCCGTCGTTTTTTCAGGAGTCTACCCGTGATCACTTCCCGCCTGCGCACCCTGCGCGACCACATCCGTTGGGCTGTCAGCCGTTTCCATGGCGCGGATCTGTTTTTCGGTCATGGTACCGACAACGCCTGGGACGAGGCACGCCAACTGGTGCTGGGCGCGTTGCACCTGCCCTGGGAAATCGCCGACAGCTATCTGGACTGCCGCCTGGAGGACGACGAGCTGACGCATCTGCAGCATCTGCTCAAGCGTCGTATCGAGGATCGGGTGCCGACCGCCTATCTGCTGGGCGAAGCCTGGTTCTGCGGGTTGTCGTTCATCGTCGACGAGCGCGTGCTGATCCCGCGTTCGCCGATCGGCGAGCTGATCGAAAGCCGCTTCGCTCCCTGGTTGGGCGCGGAGCCGGCGCGAATCCTCGATCTGTGCACGGGCTCGGGTTGCATCGGCATTGCCTGTGCCTACGAGTTCCAGCAGGCGGAAGTGGTGTTGGCCGACCTGTCTTTCGAAGCGCTGGAAGTGGCGAACCAGAACATCGAGCGCCACGGCGTCGATGAGCGGGTGTTCACGGTCCAGGGCGATGGCTTCGACGGCCTGCCGGGACAGCGCTTCGACCTGATCGTGTCCAACCCGCCCTATGTCGATGCCGAGGATTTCGCCGACATGCCGGACGAATACCAGCATGAGCCGGAGCTGGGCCTGGCCTGCGGTGAGGATGGTTTGAACCTGGTGCGGCGGATGCTCGCCGAAGCGGCGGATCACCTGACCGAGAAAGGTCTGCTGATCGTCGAGGTGGGCAACAGCCAGGTCCACGTCGAAGCCTTGTACCCGGAAGTGGATTTTGCCTGGCTGGACTTCGAACGCGGTGGGCACGGGGTGTTCATGCTGACGGCGCCACAGTGCCGCGAGCACCAGGCGTTGTTCGCCTCGCGGGTCTGATCGCCAGGCACTTTGTGCGGGCCGGCTTGCCGACGATAGCGGTGCGTCAGGCGCCGCTTATCCGATTGCATGAGCGCCTGTGGCGGATCGCCGGCAAGCCGGCTCCCACAGGTTTGTCAGGAAAATCCGTCTAGCGGTGCGTGGCGATCCAGATCAACAGCCCGGCCTGGAACATCGCGAAGGCCACCAGGCAAGTGATGGTGAAACGCAGCCCGCTGTCCTCGCGCTTGAACTTGCTGACCCGCTCTTCCTGCTGGCGCAGCTTCACTTCCTGCTCCATCAGGTTCTGTTCGGCATTCTGCAGCATCTGCGCGGCTTCGAGGATTTCCACGAACTGCAGTTTCTCGGTGTTCCACTGGGCCAGCAGTTCGCCGACCTGCAGGTCCTTGTAGCTGCCCTTGAGGTGCTGGGGATCGGCGTAGACCACGTCGAAGCCCTGGACCCGCAGGAAGTGATCGCGGCGCAGGCGGGTGTCTTCGTTCAGGGCGTCCTTGTTCTGCAAGGCCGCGCCATCGACGCGGTAGTGCGACCATTTCTTCTGTGCCCAGATCGCGGCCTGGGCCACGAGGAAACGACCGATACCACGGTTCCACGGTTCCACCTGCAAGCCGCCTTCGGGACCGAAATGCACGCGCTTGGTGGTGTGGTCGACCCACATGTCCAGATGATTCTGTTCCTTGCGTACCCGTTGCGCCGGCAACTGGATATTCATGCGCAGCAGGCTGCGTTCCTTGTTGTTGCGCTCGGCATAGCCGAACTGGACAAACCGCAGCGGCCGCCCACCGGTGGCCCGGTCGGTGGTCAACGGCGCCAGGCGCAACATCTTGAAGTGCTCGGGCTGCACATCCGCCCACGGCAGATCCACCGGCGCGGGTTCGGCGGCTGCGGCGTTGCTTTCGGGTGACGCTTGGGTATCAGTCATTCGGCGAGATCCTGTCCGTGTCCAGCTTGCCGGCAACAATATCGATACCGGCAATGGCCTTATCGGCCGTTTCTGTCAGGACTGGAGCGCAAAATCATCTCAATGGCGAGCAAGTCCGTCGATAAAGGCGGTAATCCGTCCTTCCAGTTCGGCGGCCAGGGGCTGTTGCGGGGCATTGTAGGAAGCCAGCTGGCGCTGGATGTCCCTGGGCACGATGCGCAGGACGTGATTCATGCCGTCGACCAGGACAAGCTGGGCATCCGGCTTGGCCTTCTTCAGGTCCTGTGCGTCGGCGATGCTGACCTGGATATCATTGCGCCCCTGGATGATCAGGGCCGGCATTTTCAACTGGCCGAAGGCCGCCGCCGGATCCTGGCGGAACAGGCTGATCAGGTAGGGCTGCACACTGGGGCGGAAGATCGGCTCCAGCGGCGGTGGGATATCGTTGTCCGGACGCCCGGCCTTGAGGCTGTCGAGCAGTTCGTTGCTGCGCAGCATCAGCGCCGGCGGCAAGCGGTTGGCCAGTTGCTGGCGGATCACCTGGTCCACCGGGCGGCCGCTGCCGGACAGGGAAATGACCCCGGCCGCCTCCAGCTTCGGCGCGGCGAGGGTGGCGATCAGCGCGCCTTCGCTGTGGCCGAGCAGGACCAGCGGCCCCAGGCGCGGGTCGGCCTTGAGCTTCTCGCCCCAGGCCACCGCATCGGCGACGTAGCTTTCGACGCTCAGGTTGCGTTCATCGGGGGCGGCGGCCAGGCTCGCGGCCACGCCGCGCTTGTCGTAGCGCACGCTGGCGATATTGTGCTTGGCCAGCAGCCACGCCAGGCGCTTGAGGCTGTCGTTGCGCCCGCCGTCCGGATTGTTGCCATCGCGGTCGGTGGGGCCGGAGCCGGCCACGATCAGCACGACCGGCACGGGCGTGGCGGACTGCGGCAGCAGCAGCGAGCCGAACAGTTCGCCGCTGCCGGTGTCGAGGTTGATCGGTCGTTGCAGGATCACGCCGGCCTGGGTGAAACCGCTGAACAGGGTCAGGGTAAGGAGCAAAACACGTAGCATCATCACGCCATTATGGACAAGGTGTCGGTTGGACTCGCAACCGCCGATAAGGTTCGAGGATGAACTACTTGGACAGCCTGCGTATACTGGGCCGCTCGGTTATCTAGATCTGATTCGCGGAGCACCCTGCATGTCCGGCAATACCTACGGCAAGCTGTTCACTGTCACCACCGCTGGCGAAAGCCATGGCCCGGCGTTGGTCGCCATTGTCGACGGCTGCCCGCCGGGCCTGGAGCTGTCCCTGGAAGACCTGCAGCGTGATCTCGACCGCCGCAAGCCCGGCACCAGCCGGCACACCACCCAGCGCCAGGAAGCCGACGAAGTGGAGATCCTCTCGGGGGTCTTCGAAGGGCGCACCACCGGCTGCGCCATCGGCCTGCTGATCCGCAATACCGACCAGAAGTCCAAGGACTACTCGGCGATCAAGGACCTGTTCCGCCCGGCCCATGCCGACTACACCTACCATCACAAGTACGGTGAGCGCGACTACCGTGGCGGCGGCCGCAGTTCGGCCCGGGAAACCGCGATGCGCGTGGCGGCCGGTGCCATCGCGAAGAAATTCCTGGCGAGCCAGGGCATTGTCGTTCGTGGCTACATGAGCCAGCTGGGGCCGATCGAAATCCCGTTCAAGACCTGGGAGTCGGTGGAGCAGAACGCCTTTTTCAGCCCCGACCCGGACAAGGTGCCTGAGCTGGAAGCCTACATGGACCAGTTGCGTCGCGACCAGGATTCGGTCGGCGCGAAGATCACCGTGGTCGCCGAAGGGGTGATGCCGGGCCTGGGCGAGCCGATCTTCGACCGTCTCGACGCCGAGCTGGCGCATGCGCTGATGAGCATCAACGCGGTCAAGGGCGTGGAAATCGGCGCCGGTTTCGCCTGCGTGGCCCAGCGCGGTACCGAGCATCGCGACGAACTGACGCCGCAAGGTTTCCTCAGCAACAACGCGGGCGGCATTCTCGGCGGGATTTCCTCCGGACAGCCGATTGTCGCGCACCTGGCGCTCAAGCCGACCTCGAGTATCACCACGCCGGGGCGCTCCATCGATATCCATGGCAATCCGGTGGATGTGATCACCAAGGGGCGCCACGACCCGTGCGTCGGCATCCGTGCCACGCCGATCGCCGAAGCGATGATGGCGATTGTGCTGATGGATCACCTGCTGCGTCACCGCGGGCAGAATGCGGATGTGCGCGTGAGCACCCCGGTACTGGGCCAGCTGTAATGTCGGGAGCGCCGCTCCCTTACTGGCGGCTGTCCGGTTTCTACCTGTTCTACTTTGCCCTGCTGGGGGCGACGGCGCCGTTCCTGGCGCTGTACTTCCACCACCTGGGCTTTGCCCCGGCGCGGATTGGCGAACTGGTGGCAATCCCCATGCTGATGCGCTGCGTGGCGCCGAACATCTGGGGCTGGCTGGGTGACTACACCGGTCGGCGCCTGGTGATCGTGCGCTTCGGCGCGATCTGCACCCTGCTGGCGTTCTCACTGATCTTCTTCGACAAAAGCTACGCCTGGCTGGCGCTGGTGATGGCCCTGCACGCGTTCTTCTGGCATGCGGTACTGCCGCAGTTCGAAGTCATCACCCTGGCGCACCTGCAAGGCCAGGCCGCGCGCTACAGTCAGATCCGCCTGTGGGGCTCGATCGGTTTCATTCTTGCCGTGGTGGCGCTCGGGCGGCTGTTCGAATGGTTGAGCCTGGATATCTATCCGGTGGCCATTGTGGTGATCATGAGCGGTATCGTCCTGAGCAGCGCCTGGGTGCCCAATGCCCAGCCGGTGAGCCAGGCCAACCGGCCGGCGGGCGAAGGCTTTCTCAGGCAGTTGCGCAGTCCGGGGGTACTGGCCTTCTATGGCTGTGTCGCGCTGATGCAGATGAGCCACGGCCCTTATTACACCTTCCTGACCCTGCACCTCGACAATCTCGGCTACAGCCGTGGCCTGATCGGCCTGCTCTGGGCCCTGGGGGTAGTGGCGGAGGTCCTGATGTTCCTGGCCATGAGCCGGATTCTCACGCGTTTCTCCGTGCGCCGGGTGCTGCTGGCCAGTTTTCTCCTGGCCGCCTTGCGCTGGCTGCTGCTGGGGTCGTTCGCCGAGCACCTGTGGGTATTGTTGTTCGCCCAGCTGTTGCACGCCGCGACCTTCGGCAGCTTCCACGCCTCGGCCATCCATTTCGTGCAACGCAGCTTCGGTGCGCGCCAGCAAGGGCAGGGCCAGGCGCTGTACGCCGCCCTGTCCGGCACCGGTGGAGCCCTGGGCGCCTTGTACGCCGGCTACAGCTGGAATGCCCTGGGACCGACCCTGACGTTCAGTATCGCAAGCCTGGCGGCCCTGGCCGCCGCGATTATCATTGCCACACGCATGCAAGAGGATCGGCCCTGAGCCCGAACCGAGGAAAGAGAGCCCCATGAGCAGCCTGTCCGTTTACCCCGTTGCCACTCCGGATCTTCCCAACAAGGTCCTGACCCATGTCGACGACATTGCCTCGACCCTGGCGGAACACGGTGTCCGTTTCGAGCGCCTGCCAGCCACGACGCCCGTTCGCGCGGGTGCCGGTCACGAGGAGGTGCTGGCCGCCTACCGCGGGCAGATCGACCAGTTGATGAGCGAGCGCGGTAGCGTGAGCGTCGAGGTCATCAGCCTCGACGGCGACCATCCGCAGTCTGCCGAGCTGTGCGCGGCAGGCTTCGCTGAACAGCAGCACGCGGCCAGCGAAGTGCGCTTCTTCGTCGCCGGCCGTGGTTTGCTCAGCCTGCATATCGGCGACTATGTCTATGCCGTGTTGTGTGAGAGGAACGATCTGGTTTCGCTGCCGGCCGGTACACGTCACTGGTTCGACATGGGGGAGAACCCGCGTTGCGTGGTTATTCGCCTGTTCGACAAGTCTGAAGGACGAGTGGTCAGTTTTACCGGTGAAGATATCGCCAGTCACTTCCCGCGTCTTGACGACTGAATCTACAGGGAACCGACATTAAACAAGTGATGGCCGGCAGGAACGATTAAAGCTTGAGTCAGAGTTGCATGTTTCAAGTTGTAGGACGTTACCTATTGAAATGTCGGCCATCCCTGTTTGTGTTTGTAGTTGGTTGTTAAATCCCGCTTCTGTGTAACTCTCTGTTTTTTGATGGTTGTTCATTTGTTGCCGGAGAGACCTGGCGGCAGCCGTGCGACTTATTGAAATTCACAGGGAGAAACAGACATGAGCATTCCCAAGATGCTGAGTGCCGGGGGCGGCCCCGCGCCCAGGCACCGGTCGGTCGACATTGTGGATTTGGGGGAGCCGCTTAAACAGGATGTTGTCCAGGTGGTACTCCTGCCGGGTTTGAGCAAGCCCAGGAGAAACCGTCTCTCCAAGGCCAAGAACCTCAGCGAGAAGGAACTGGAAGTACTCAGGTGGGCGAGGGCGGGCAAGACGGTCTGGGAAATCAGCGTGATCCGCAACGTGTCGGAAGCCACCGTGAAGTTTCACTTGCGCAACATCTATCACAAGCTGGGGGTGAGCAATCGCGCGCACGCGGTTGGCGAGGCGGTTAATCGTGGCCTGGTTTAGGGGGAGTGTGCGGGGGGATAAGGGAGTGAGCCACGGGCGGCAAGTCGGAGCGGTGGGTTCCGTCCCTGTTCGCGACCCGCGGCTGGATGTCTGCCGTGGTTTCAGTGATAGGTTGGCAGGGCAAAGCGATTCTGGCTCTGCAGCAGGGAAATCGACGGCAGTTCGCTGGCCTCGCCGGCAAGATCGCGACGAATCGCGCTAATCACCCAGGTCAGTTGTTCCGCGGTATGCAACTGGGCGTAGGAAATCGAGCGTTTGACCTGCTTGCCATCGCTGCCACGCAGCGTCAGCAACACACCACCATCAGGACGCGGTTGGGTGGTTACTTCGTAGTTGGAGAACACAGAAGAGAATTTTTCCTGGATCAGGTTCATGTCGATCAGCTCCGTCAGCTCATGAATGGCTAGGCATGGAGTGATAGGTGCAGCGATTGTGCCAGCATTGGTGTTTTAAAAAATCGATATAAATCAATGATTTAAGTTTTGTTGAACTTCAAGGGATCGTGCAAATTGCAAGAATAGCCATCGTGCATCCTGCATTTTGCCCATTGGTCGCCGAGGCGTGCGGCAGTCGCGATCGAGGATACAAAACTTTTCAAAACCTTCGTGTACAGCCTCGCGCGGGGTGACGTATTTTTCGCGGTGAGGCGGGCCTCAAGGAACTGCCGAAGCCCTGCGGCTGTGACAAGGAATGTTGGCGAGGTTGTCCTCCCAGGCGACGTTCGCTCGATAATAATAAAGACAGGATGCGACCCATGAACGTTCGAACAGACGACGTGATTACCTGGGGCATGATGCTCCGCAAGCTGCCCACCGTTGCCAAAGCCCTGCCGCGGGTGATCCGCGGGCTCAAGCTGTCCAATGTGAAGAAACCCGACCAGCCTTGCGGGCTCGGCTGGAGTTTCGAGCAGGCCGTTGCGCGCAACCCGTCGGGGCCGGCACTGCTGTACGGCAACCGTAGCCTCAGTTATCAACAGGCCAATCAATGGGCCAATCGTATCGCCCACTACCTGATCGCACAGGGCATCGGCAAGGGCGATGTGCTGGGGATCCTCATCGAGAACCGTATCGAACTGCTGGTGACGGTGCTGGCGGTGGCCAAGGTCGGTGGCGTCTGCGCGATGCTCAATACCTCGCAGACGCAGAGCGCCCTGGTCCACAGCATTACCCTGGTCTCGCCAGTGGCGATGGTGGTCGGTTCGGAACTGCTGGAGGCCTATTCGGCGGTGCGCGAGCAGGTGGCGATCGACCCGGCGCGGCATTACTTCGTGGCGGACCAGGACACCGCCGCCGACCCCGGCGAGGCACCCGCGGGCTGGAACAACCTGATGGCCGCTAGCGTCGGCGCGTCCGATGCCAATCCGGCCAGCAGCCAGCAGATCTTCAGCAATGACCCGTGTTTCTACATCTACACCTCCGGCACCACCGGCCTGCCCAAGGCGGGGATTTTCCGCCACGGTCGCTGGATGAAGACCTATGCCAGTTTTGGCCTGATCGCCCTCGACATGGGGCCGCAGGACGTCATCTATTGCACGCTGCCGCTGTACCACGCCACGGGCCTGTGCGTGTGCTGGGGCTCGGCGATTGCCGGGGCGTCGGGGTTCGCCTTCCGGCGCAAGTTCAGCGCCAGCCAGTTCTGGGACGAGGCCCGGCGCTTCAATGCCACGACCCTGGGTTATGTCGGCGAGTTGTGCCGCTACCTGCTCGACCAGCCGCCCAGCCCCGGCGATGCGCACAACAAGGTCAGCAAGATGATTGGCAACGGCTTGCGACCCGGCGTCTGGCGCGAGTTCAAGCAGCGCTTCGGCATCGATCACATCAGTGAGTTCTATGCTGCAAGCGATGGCAATATCGGTTTTACCAACGCGCTCAATTTCAACAACACCATCGGTTTTTCCCTGATGTCCTGGGCTCTGGTGGAATACGCCCCGGATTGCGGCACGCCGTTGCGCGATGCCGATGGTTTCATGCGCAAGGTGCCCAAGGGCGGCCAGGGCCTGCTGCTGGCCAGGATCGATGACAAGGCGCCGCTGGACGGCTACACCGAGTCGGCCAAGACCCAGAAGGTCGTGCTGTGCGATGTGTTCGAAAAAGGCGACCGCTATTTCAATACCGGCGACCTGTTGCGCGATATCGGCTTCGGTCACGCCCAGTTCGTCGATCGCCTGGGGGATTCCTATCGCTGGAAGGGCGAAAACGTCTCCACCACCGAAGTGGAGAACATCCTGCTGCAACATCCGCATATCGCCGAAGTGGTGGCCTACGGGGTGGAAATCAGCAATACCAACGGGCGTGCCGGCATGGCCGCGATCACCCCCGCCGAGTCACTGGCGACCCTGGATTTCACCGAGCTGCTGAATTTTGCCCGGGAGCAGATGCCACCCTACGCGGTGCCGTTGTTCCTGCGGGTGAAGCTGAAGATGGAAACCACCGGAACCTTCAAGTACCAGAAGGGCCGGCTCAGGGACGAGGCGTTCGACCCCGGGAAAGTCGGCGAGGATCCGATCTATGCCTGGTTGCCCGGCTCGGAAACCTACGTGCAGGTGACGGGACAGGTCCATGAGGATATTCATGCCGGCAAGTTCCGTTATTGATTCTGTCTATGGAAATGCTTGAAAAATAAGGCATGACAAGGAAACTCAGGCTCGGGAAACTGACTCCATCAGTTATCCAGTTTCTCGTGCAGCCACAGGGAGTCCACCATGTCCGATCAAGCCCGACAAATGACCGAAGAAGAAGCCGCCGAGTTTGCCGAACAGGTATTCGACGTGGCGCGCAAAGGCGATGCGGCCATGCTGGCGGCCCTGTTGAACAAGGGCCTGCCGGCGAACCTGCGCAATCACAAGGGCGATACCCTGTTGATGCTTGCCAGTTACCACGGGCACGTCGACGCCGTACGGGTACTGCTCGAGCACAAGGCCGATCCGGAAATCCGCAACGACAATGGCCAGAGCCCGATTGCCGGGGCCGCCTTCAAGGGCGACCTGCCGATGGTCAAGCTGCTGATCGAAGGCGGTGCCCAGGTCGAGGGCGCGTCGGCGGACGGTCGTACGGCCTTGATGATGGCCGCGATGTTCAACCGCACCAGCATCGTCGAGTACCTGCTCGGCCAGGGTGCCGATCCCCAGGCCAGGGACGCCAATGGCGTCACCGCGCTGGCGGCGGCCCAGACCATGGGGGCGACCGACACGGTGGCCCAGTTGCAACGACTCACCGCCTGAGATTTGTGCCGCGGCGCAGGCTTTGCTCCTGCGCCGTGCCGGCATTTGCGCTATCCTTCGCGACCCCGAACAGCCCCAGGTCGCAGGATCCCGTCATGAAAACCGCCCTTATCGAACTCATCAGTAAAATCAGCTCCGGCTGCATGGGCGAGGCCGAGATCCAGCAGATCGCCGACGAGGCGGCCCAGGCCTATGCCGACGCGGCGGGGTTCCTGGCGGCCAATCCGGATATCAACTATGACGACAGCTTCCCGATTCCCCTGGGCGAATGGGTGGTGGTCGGCAGCCTGCCGGAAACCGTGCTGTTCCAGGCGGATACCTATATGGATCTGTTCGCGCAGATCGTCGACTCCTTCGGCAAGGACGTCCCGTTCAACATCAAGCCCAAGCAACTGGCCAAGGTCGAGGCGCTGACGGCACTGAACCGCATCCAGATCCAGCTCGGCAGCATGAATCCGGAAATGGGCGGCTACGTCCTGATGGACTTCAGCCAGCCGCTGGATGACGAATTGCAGGCGGTCCTGGTCTATGGCAATGACCTGCCACGAGTACTGGAACTGTGCGAGCAGGTCGGCATTACCGCCGCACCGTCCCTGGAAGCCCTGCGGATCGCGTTGCACGTCTGAGCGACGGGATCATCCTGGCCGCAGAATAAACGGAACCCTGTCCCGCGCGGGCTATCCTAAGGAAGGCACGTCCTCATTAGGGAGCAACACCATGGGTTCAACCTTCAACGGCCTCGTCGGCCTGATCATTCTGGCCCTGGATATCTGGGCCATCCTCAATGTGCTGAAAAGCGGCGCTGAAACCGGGATGAAAGTCCTCTGGATCCTGTTGATCATCCTGTTGCCGGTGCTGGGCCTGATTATCTGGGCGATTGCCGGACCCAGGGGCAACGTGCGGTTCTAGAGGGTCCCTCGTCCACGACAGGTGACGACCTCTCGCCGGAGCAGTGACTGCTGCTTCGGCGGCTTCCGGTTTTTTATGTGTCAAAACATGCGCCAGACGAAATTTTCACATTCTGTCGCAGACAATTCCTGCGCCCGATTGACCTCCCGCTCCTTGCAATCCGCTGTTCCAGAACGGTTTTCGGCCTGGGCGAGGAAAGATTTCAACAGCGACCGGCAACGCACGGGTGGTAAACCATCGATGATCGTGCAACATTTGCCGGCTTCGCGCCCCTCTTGTGGTCCATCGAGGGCTGGGCGCCGCTGAACCCGACTTTTCAACTTGAATCCAACGAGTCCCAAACCGACATGGCAAACCCGGACGCCCTGAGCAAGCAGCGCCCCTCAACGCGCCTGCTGCAACCGACAGTTAAGTCTCATCTGGCCTACACGCTGTTGTGTGCATTGATCATGATGGTGATGTTCACCCTGCTGCGGGTTGCATTGCTGGTCTACAACCGCGAGATGATTCTCGACACCCCGGCTTCGACCTTCATCGAGGCGTTCGGCAACGGCCTGCGCTTCGATATCCGTATCGTGGTCTACCTCTGCATTCCATTGACCCTGGCCTTCCTCAGCGCCCGGGCGATGGCCGCTCGCGGTCTGTTCCGCCTCTGGCTGACCGCGGCGTCGAGCCTGGCGCTGTTCTGCGGGCTGATGGAGATGGACTTCTATCGCGAGTTCCACCAGCGCCTCAACGGCCTGGTGTTCCAGTATGTGAAGGAAGACCCGAAAACCGTCATGAGCATGCTCTGGTACGGTTTCCCGGTGGTCCGCTACCTGCTGGCGTGGGCCGTGGGCACCGTGGTGTTGAGCCTGCTGTTCAAGGGCGCCGACCGCATCACCCGGCCCCGTGCCACCTTCAATGCCAGTGTCGGCACCCGTACGGTTGCGCCCTGGTATGCCCGGGCGGTGGTGTTCGTGGTGCTGTTGCTGATCTGCGTGGTCGCCGCCCGCGGCACCCTGCGCCAGGGCCCGCCGCTGCGCTGGGGGGATGCCTATACCACCAACTCGAACTTCGCCAACCAGCTGGGCCTCAACGGCTCGTTGACGCTGATCTCGGCGGCCCAGAGTCGCTTGTCCGATGATCGCGACAATATCTGGAAAGCCACCCTGCAGCAGCCATTGGCCCAGCAGACCGTGCGCGACATGCTGCTGACCGGCGACGACAAGCTGGTCGAAAGCGATATCGCCGCGATCCGCCGCGACACCACGCCGCCGGCGCAGAACACCCTGCCGATCAAGAACGTGGTGGTGATCCTGATGGAAAGCTTCGCCGGCCACTCGGTGGGCGCCCTGGGTCGTCCGGGCAACATCACCCCGTACTTCGACAAGCTGTCGAAGGAAGGCCTGTTGTTCGATCGCTTCTTCTCCAACGGTACCCATACCCACCAGGGCATGTTCGCGACCATGGCCTGTTTCCCCAACCTGCCGGGCTTCGAGTACCTGATGCAGACGCCGGAGGGCAGCCACAAGCTGTCGGGCCTGCCGCAACTGCTCAGCGCCCGCAAGTATGACGACGTGTATGTCTACAACGGCGACTTCGCCTGGGACAACCAGTCGGGCTTCTTCGGCAGCCAGGGCATGACCACCTTTATCGGCCGTAACGACTTCGTCAATCCGGTGTTCTCCGATCCGACCTGGGGCGTCTCCGATCAGGACATGTTCGATCGCAGCCTGGAAGAGCTCAAGACCCGTGGTGAAGCCGGCAAGCCGTTCTACGCGTTGCTGCAGACCCTGTCCAACCACACGCCGTATGCGCTGCCGACGCCGTTGCCGGTCGAGCGGGTGACCGACCGTGGCTCCCTCAACGAGCACCTGACGGCCATGCGTTATGCCGACTGGGCCCTGGGCCAGTTCTTCGAGAAGGCCCGCAAGGAGCCCTACTTCAAGGAAACCCTGTTCGTGGTGGTCGGTGACCATGGTTTTGGCAACGACGAGCAGATCACCGAAATGGACCTGGGCCGCTTCAACGTACCGTTGTTGCTGATCGGTCCGGGCATCCAGGAGAAGTTCGGCGCGCGCCGCGACACCGTGGGCACCCAGATCGATATCGTGCCCACCATCATGGGCCGCCTGGGCGGCGAGTTCCGCCAGCAGTGCTGGGGACGTGACCTGCTCAACCTGCCGGAAGGCGACAAGGGCATCGGCATGATCAAGCCGTCGGGTAACGAACCGACCGTGGCGATCATCAGCGGCGATCACGTCCTGGTCCAGCCCAAGGATGTACCGGCCAAGGTCTGGCGCTACCAGTTGGGCGCCAATCCTGGTGGCGAAGTGATTCCGAACTCGCCGGACGAGGCCGAGCTGAAGCAGAAGCTGGGTTCTTTCATCCAGACCGCGACCAAGAGCCTGCTGGATAACACCGCGGGTGTCGCACCGACCAAGTAACGTCTTGCGCGGATTATCCGTCGAATAAAAAACGCCCCGACTTGTCGGGGCGTTTTTCATTGCCTGGGATCAAGAATGATCCGTGGGCAATGCCGTCATATCTTGCCGAGCAACAACAGAATCAAGAGTACGACCAGCACCGTACCGATAATGCCCGATGGGCCGTAACCCCAACTTCTGGAGTGTGGAAAGACCGGCAGGCCGCCAATCAGCAGCAGGATCAGGATGACGATCAGAATAGTACCCATGGCTTTTTCCTTATCGGTTGTTCTGCCATTGCAGACTTTCATTCAGTGTTTGATTCAGTCGTTAAATAACCAACGGCTTAACATCTCCGACTGGAGCCGGGCTTGGAAAATTCAGTTTTTTATCAAGGTATTTTGATCCGTCTTTTATTTCTTTTGATTATTGCCGTTTATTCACTTCGCAGGTTTTCATCGTTGAACTTGCAAGCGCGCCGACAGTCGTCCTCGGGTGCGACTTTGCCTGGGGCATTCAGCAATCTGATGGTGCATCGGCGGCTGATATTCCTTCGCTACACTGCGGCTCATCTTCCTCCGAACGCACAAGGCATCTCCTATGCAAAATCGCATCATGATCACGGGCGCCGGCTCCGGCCTTGGCCGCGAAATCGCATTGCGCTGGGCTCGCGAAGGCTGGCGGCTGGCCTTGTCCGACGTCAGTGAGGCAGGCCTGCAGGAAACCCTGAGGCAGGTGCGCGAGGCGGGCGGTGACGGCTTCACCCAGCGTTGCGACGTGCGTGACTACAGCCAGCTGACGGCATTCGCCCAGGCCTGTGAGGTCAAGTTCGGCGGTATCGATGTGATCGTCAACAATGCCGGTGTGGCCTCCGGCGGCTTCTTCAGCGAGCTGTCCCTGGAAGACTGGGAATGGCAGATCGCGATCAACCTCATGGGTGTGGTCAAGGGCTGCAAGGCCTTCCTGCCGCTGCTGGAGCAGAGCAAGGGCAAGATCATCAATATCGCATCCATGGCGGCGCTGATGCAGGGCCCGGCCATGAGCAACTACAACGTCGCCAAGGCGGGTGTGGTGGCGTTGTCGGAAAGCCTGCTGGTCGAACTGGCGCAGCAGGAAATCGGCGTGCACGTGGTCTGCCCGTCGTTTTTCCAGACCAACCTGCTGGATTCGTTCCGCGGTCCGACCCCGGCCATGAAGGCCCAGGTCGGCAAGTTGCTGGAAAGCTCGCCGATTACCGCCGGCGATATCGCCGACTACATCTACCAGCATGTCGCGCAGGGCGAGTTCATGATCCTGCCTCATGAACAGGGACGCATGGCCTGGGCCCTGAAGCAGAAGAACCCGCAACTGCTCTATGACGAAATGACCGTGATGGCCGACAAGATGCGAGCCAAGGCCAGGCAATAGGCTGTCCCGGGGAAGCTTCGCTCAGGTCTGCGCGCAGCGAAACTTCTGATGGGCTGAAGTATGAAATCTGATTCTGTAGGGCGAATCGGCCGTGTCGGTAAGGGCGGGCTGATTTGCCGCCGCTGCATTGAAGGCCGTGGTCGGGCCGGGCAGTCTTGGCCGCTCATAAACCCTTGAGGATGAGTGCCATGCTTGTATTGAGCCGCGTCGTGGGCGAGATGATTTCCATCGGCGATAACATCACCGTGCGAATTCTCGCCGTCAACGGCAACCATGTGCGTTTTGGTGTGGAAGCACCGAAACACGTCAATGTGCATCGTGCCGAGATCTACCGCCGGATCCTGACGAAGGTGGAGCCGGGTGTCCCCCTTCGCGAGATCCGCGATCCGGTGGCCTGAGGTCAGTCGAAGAATTCCTTGGGCACTGCGTGCCTGGGCAGCAACTGGCACTGCTGGCTTTCCAGATCGAAGAAAATCACCGCCTGGCCTTTGCCCAGTGCCTGGCGCACCCGTAGTACACGGGTTTCCTGGGGGGTGTCATCGCCGTTGTCGGTGCCGTCGCGGCTGACGAAATCCTCGATCAGCCGGGTCAGGGTGTCGGGTTCGAGTTGGTCGTAGGGAATCAGCATGGAAAGTTCTCTTCAGGAATCTGCGGCATGCTACTGCCACCAGCCGGGTCCGGCTACCGGCGATGCAGCGGGTGACCGGGGCGGCGGGCAGCGAGCCCCGGCCTGGATACCTTCAGTCGAGCGGATTGCGCTGGCCGATCAGGCTGTCCACTGAGGGCACCCGGGTATCGCTTTCCATCTGGGTCTCGTGTTCCAGTTGATGGCTGAAACGGTCGAGGGAGCCGGTGGCCGGCTGGGCATCGCTGGCGAAGACCGGCGGGCTGAGCATATAGGCGCCGAGCAGGCGACTCAACGCCGCCAGGCTGTCGATATGGGTGCGCTCGTAGCCATGGGTGGCATCGCAGCCGAATGCCAGCAGTGCCATGCGGCTGTCGTGCCCGGCGGTGGCAGCCGAGTGGGCATCGCTGAAGTAGTAGCGAAACAGGTCGCGGCGCACCGGCAACTCGTTATCGGCCGCCAGGCTCAGCAGGTGGCGCGACAGATGATAGTCATAGGGGCCGCCGGAGTCCTGCATCGCCACGCTCACCGCGTGTTCGTTCGAATGCTGGCCCGGCGCGACCGGGGCGATATCGATGCCGACGAACTCACTGACGTCCCAGGGCAGGGCCGCCGCCGCGCCGCTGCCGGTTTCCTCGGTAATGGTGAACAGCGGATGGCAGTCGATCGGCGGTTGCGCGCCACTTTCGACAATCGCCTTGAGTGCCGCCAGCAGCGCGGCCACGCCGGCCTTGTCGTCGAGGTGGCGGGCGCTGATATGACCGCTGTCGGTGAACTCCGGCAACGGGTCGAAGGCGACGAAATCGCCGATGCTGATGCCCAGCGAGTCGCAGTCGGCGCGGGTGGTGCAGTAGGCGTCCAGGCGCAGTTCGACGTGATCCCAACTGACCGGCAGTTCATCCACCGCGGTGTTGAAGGCGTGTCCGGAAGCCAGCAGCGGCAATACGCTGCCACGGATCACCCCGGTGTCGGTGAACAGGCTGACCCGGCTGCCCTCGGCAAAGCGACTCGACCAGCAACCGACAGGCGCCAGGGTCAGGCGCCCGTTGTCCTTGATCGCCCGGACGGCGGCGCCGATGGTGTCGAGGTGGGCCGATACGGCGCGGTCGGGACTGTTCTGGCGCCCCTTGAGGGTGGCGCGAATGGTGCCGCGCCGGGTCAGTTCGAAGGGAATGCCCAGTTCTTCCAGGCGCTCGGCGACATAACGCACGATGGTATCGGTGAACCCCGTCGGGCTGGGAATGGCGAGCATTTCCAGGAGAACCCGTTGCAGGTAGTCGAGGTCGGGTTGGGGGATGGCAGTGTTCATGGCTGCTCCTTCTTGCAGGAGAATGCTTCCAGCGCAATGCCTGCTGGAGAACTCCCGCGGGTAAAAGGGAACGATCCGCGCTGCTTCATCACGCCGGCAGGCTGTGGGGAAACAGCAGGTCGATAAAGCGCTCGGCCGTGGGCTGTGGCTCATGGTTGGCCAGCCCGCAACGTTCATTGGCTTCGATGAAGACGTACTCCGGCTGGTCTGCCGCGGGGACCATCAGGTCGAGCCCGACCACCGGGATATCCAGGGCCCTTGCCGCCCGTACGGCGGCCTCGGCCAGGGTCGGATGGAGGATCGCCGTCACGTCCTCCAGGCACCCACCGGTGTGCAGGTTGGCGGTGCGCCGCACCGCCAGTTGTTCACCCCGGGCCAGTACCGTGTTGTAGTCATGACCGGCCGCATGCAGGGTGCGCTGGGTTTCCGCGTCGAGGGGAATCCGGCTCTCGCCGCCGGTAGCGGCCTGGCGCCGCCGGCTCTGCGCTTCGATCAGCGCGCCGATGCTGTGGTGGCCGTCGCCGACCACCTGGGCCGGATGGCGAATGGCGGCCGCCACCACCTCGAAACCGATCACCACGATGCGCAGGTCCAGCCCTTCGTGAAAGCTTTCCAGCAGGACCCGGCTGTCGAAGGCGCGGGCGGCCTCGATGGCTTTTTCCACCTCGTCGGCGTTGCGCAGGTCCACGGCCACGCCCTGGCCCTGTTCGCCGTCGAGAGGTTTGACGACGATACGTCCATGGGCTTGGAGAAAGGCCAGATTGTCTTCGGCAGTGCCGGCGCGCTGCTGGCTGGGTACGTTCAGGCCGGCTTCGAGCAGTACCCGATGGGTCAGGCTCTTGTCCTGGCACAGGCTCATGCTGATGGCGCTGGTCAAGTCGGTCAGCGATTCCCGGCAGCGCACGCGGCGGCCGCCATGGCTGAGGGTGAACATGCCGGCCGCGGCGTCGTCGACCTGCACGTCGATGCCGCGTCGATGGGCCTCCTCCACCAGGATCCGCGCGTAGGGGTTGAACCCGGCCTGGGGGCCCGGGCCGAGAAACAGCGGCTGGTTGATGCCGTTCTTGCGCTTGATGGCAAAGGTGCTCAGGGTGCGGAAGCCGAGCTTGGCGTAGAGGCTCTTGGCCTGGCGATTATCGTGCAGTACCGACAGGTCCAGGTGGTTCAGGCCGCGACTCATGAAGTGCTCGATCAGATGGCGCACCAGCACCTCGCCGACCCCCGGCCGGCTGCACTGTGGGTCGACCGCCAGGCACCAGAGGCTGCAACCGTGCTCCGGATCGTGGAAGGCCTTGTGGTGGTTGAGGCCCATGACGCTGCCGATCAGGGCGCCGCTGTCCTCGTCTTCCGCCAGCCAGTAGACCGGACCGCCCTGGTGGCGTGGGGTGAGCAGTTGCGGGTCGATGGGCAGCATGCCGCGGGCGATGTACAACTGGTTGATCGCCAGCCAGTCCTCGGCACTCTGCGCCCGGCGAATGCGGAAGCCGCGAAAGACCCGGGTGGCCGGGCGATAGTCGCTGAACCACAGGCGCAGGGTGTCCGACGGATCGAGAAACAACTGTTGCGGAGCCTGGGCGAGCACCTGTTGGGGCGCGGCGACATACAGGGCGATATCGCGTTCGCCGGACTGTTCGTTCAACAGCTCTTCGGCCAGCCCGGCGGGATCGGCGAAGGTGTGCCCGATCAGCAGCCGGCCCCAGCCGCAATGCAGCACCACCGGGCGGGTGGCCGGTTCGTTGCCGTCTTCGGCCAGGCGTGCCTGCAGGCGTTCGTAGGACGGCGGCTGGCCGCGCAGCAGGCGTTGGCTGTAAGCCGTGGCATGAGCTTTCATCGGGTCAGATTCCTTGTTCGCTGAGCCACAGGTTCAGGGCCGCCAGTTGCCACAGCTTCGAACCGCGCAGCGGGGTCAGTTGACCGTGGGGGTCGGTCAGCAGGCGATCGAGGGTCGCCGGGTTGAACAGGCCACGGTCCTGGCTCGGGTCGAGCAGCAGCTCGCGCACCCAGTTCAGGGTGTCGCCCTGCAGGTGCTTGAGGCCGGGAACCGGGAAATAGCCTTTCTTGCGATCGATGACTTCGCTGGGAATGACCAGCCGTGCCGCTTCCTTGAGGACCTGCTTGCCGCCGTCCGGCAGCTTGAATTTCGCCGGCACACGGGCTGAGAGTTCCACCAGCCGGTAGTCGAGAAACGGCGTGCGGGCTTCCAGGCCCCAGGCCATGGTCATGTTGTCGACGCGCTTGACCGGGTCGTCCACCAGCATCACCGTGCTATCCAGGCGCAAGGCCTTGTCCACCGCGGCACTGGCGCCGGGTTGGGCGAAGTGCTCGCGGACGAAATCACCGGCGGCATCCTGCTCGACGCGCCACTGCGGCTGCACGGTATCGGCATAGTCGGCGTAGCTGCGGTCGAAGAAGGCCTCGCGGTAGGCGGCATGGGGATCGGCGGCACCGTCCACCTGCGGGTACCAGTGGTAGCCGGCGAAGAGTTCGTCGGCGCCTTGGCCGCTTTGCACCACTTTGCAGTGCTTGGCCACCTCACGGGACAGCAGGTAGAACGCGATGCAGTCATGGCTGACCATCGGCTCGCTCATGGCGCGGAAGGCCGCCGGCAACTGCTCGATGATTTCCCGTTCGTCGATGCGCAGCTGATGGTGCCGCGTTCCGTAATGGCGGGCGATCAGGTCCGAATATTGGAATTCGTCGCCGCGCTCGCCACCGGCATCCTGGAAGCCGATGGAGAAGGTCGACAACTGCTCGACCCCGACTTCGCGCAGCAGGCCGACCAGCATGCTGGAGTCGACGCCGCCGGACAGCAGCACACCGACATCGACCGCCGCCCGCTGGCGGATCGCCACGGCTTCACGGGTGCTGTCGAGCACGCAGTCGCGCCAGTCTTCCAGGCTCAGGTTGGCCTCGTCGGCATGCGGGCCATAGGGCAGGGTCCACCAGGTTTTCTGTTCGCCGCGGCCATCGGCGTCGATACGCATCCAGGTGGCCGGCGGCAGTTTCTCGATCCCGGCCAGCAAGGTGCGCGGGGCGGGGACCACGGCGTGGAAGTTCAGGTAGTGGTTGAGCGCGACGGGGTCCAGCAGCGGGTTGATATCACCGCCTTTGAGCAGTGCCGGCAGGCTGGAAGCAAAGCGCAGGCGCTGGGCGGTACGCGACAGGTACAGCGGCTTGACCCCGAGGCGGTCGCGGGCGATGAACAGCCGTTGGGCATCGCGCTCCCAGATGGCGAACGCGAACATGCCATTGAGCTTGGGCAGCAGCGCTTCGCCCCAGGCGTGGTAGCCCTTGAGCAGGACTTCGGTATCGCCGCCGGAATGGAAGGCGTAGCCCAGCTGTTCCAGTTCGCGGCGCAGTTCGGGGAAGTTGTAGATCGCGCCATTGAAGGCCAGGGACAGGCCCAGGTCCGGGTCGATCATCGGCTGCGCCGAGGCGTCCGACAGGTCCATGATTTTCAGTCGACGATGGCCGAGGGCTATCGGCCCCTGGCTATGGAAACCCCAGGCATCGGGGCCGCGCGGGGCCATATGGTGGGTGATCCGCTCAAGCGCGGCGAGGTCCGCGGGGCGTCGATCGAAACGTAGTTCTCCAGCTAATCCGCACATAAATTCCTTACCGGTTATCCGTTGGGGAGGGTGGGTGACTCTGAAACTGACCCGTGACGAAACCGGGAGTTTTATATCGATCCGTTATAAGCGATGGGGGGAGGCCAAAGCGGAGTCGGCCCGCGGCCCTGCGCGGTCGCGCCGGGAACGGTGCTACCGGGGTATCGGAAAGGTTCGAATGATTGATTTAACTGGCTGATAAATAATGAGTTTTTTGCGGTTTTCAACATGAAGTGGACTGTTAATCTCGGCCGACATGGACGATAAGGACACTTCCACATGTTGAAATGGTTGGGGGCCGGAGAACAGCATCTGCTGCCGGACGAACAGCGCAGTTTTCGCAGCTACAACGTTTTTGCCCAGAATGCCCCGCGTTACCTGAGGCGTCGGTCCGGCGGGTGTGATCTCTGGGCCGCCCTGGGCGAAAGCATGAGGCTGAGCGAGTACTACCGCGCTGAAATAGAGACGAGCCTGGGAGCCTGCACGGCCCCCGCAGCCTTTGCCGAACGGCTGGCGAGGCCCGACGCGCGGTTATCGTTCCTGCTGGAACGCCAGCGCCAGGCGAGCCTGTTGCTCGATGCCCATGTCGCCTGCCTGAACGATGATATCGCCCGGCCCGCCTACGACATGCTCTGCCGGGTACTGAACCACCAGCCGGCGGGGCAGTGGGCCGGGCAGGCGGTCCGGGTCAGCCATCTGTCGATGCTCGGTCATGCGCTGGAAGGGGCGCTGCTCCTTGCCGCCGAAGACGCCTTGAGCGAAGAGACGCGCGCCTGCGTGGTGTACCTGCCGAATGAGCCCGACTGTCCTTTCCGGGAACATGCGTCGATGGCGGCGCTTTCCCTCTGGCTGGCGCAGAAGATCAATGGCGACACCGACTATCGGCATGTGATCGCCCGCCGGGTGGACTACCGTCGGGTGCCTGAATTCATCCCGGCGCTGCTGGAGCAGGCGCGGGAACATTCTCGTGGTGGCGCGCACTGGGCATTCACCACGCAGCCCGCAGGCCGGGAGCTGTTCAGCGAACTGGTCCGCCTGCAGATCGACAAGCTCCTCTCGGAGGCGGGTAGCCAGGTCGTGCCGGCCGATTCCGGGGAGCGGACGACAGGCGGCGCACCGCGACAAGGCTGGGAGGGGTTGGGCCTGTCCACCGGACAACAGGCGCTCTATGACCCGCCGGAACCGGGGTGGCTGGCCCAGGCAGCGCGCGCCCAGGGCCTGTTGGATCTTTTCTACGAGGGCTGGCGGGACTGGCAACCCAGGAATCGACATGAAATGGTCGGTTCAATGATGGCGCAGGTCATCGAGCTGCTGGAGCTGGAACCGGGCCAACGCGAGCAGGTTTTCCGCGAGCGGGGTGAACCGCGGGTATCGGCTTTCAGTGACGGCCTGATCGTGATCATGGACAGGCAGCGCGTCCTGCGCCTGTGGAATCCTGATCCACGGGTCTATGAGCAACGGCGGGAACCGCCGGAGTTGGACGAGCCGGATGCCCAGGGGATATTCCATGACGGGGACGCGTGTTATGTCCGTATCGATGCCCGGCTCTATCGGTTGGATCCCCAGGCATTCGATGGCCGCAGGCGCCTGTTGCACCCGACCTGTCCGGATGCCTACGGCCCTTTGCTGCTGCACAACGGTGAGGGCGCCTGGCGGTTTGCCTTCGAGCAGCCGGGGAAATGGAGCGACGAACTGTATCTGTTCCGGCGCCTGGGGCCGATTGCCGAGGGGCTCTGCGATAGCAGCATCAGGCAATTGCTCAAGGTGACGAACACCCATGCCGCGTTGTTGCGGCGGCTGCACATTGAACTGCTGCCGGTGCCCGGGGTGCTCCGGGAGAGTATCCAGCGCTGGCGACGGCATAAGATGCTGCTGGACGTCGAAGCGGTGACCGTTGCCGCGGTCACGCAGGCACCCCGACGGTTTTTCCCCGAGCTGCCGCTACCGGTGGAACAGGAACTGATGGCCGATGCCTGCGACAGGCAGCGGCGCCGGCTGGTGACCGACGAACACATTCCCCTGAGCCTGTCCGAGGCCGCCCGAGGGTGCCAGTTGGAGTTGGCGGTCAATCGCGTCATCGGCGACCTTTTTCTCAATGCCCCGGCGACATTCGAAACCGACCGCCTGGCCTTCCACCTGCTGGAGCATTTGCCGGGCTGGCCGGACAGCCTGCGCGTGGAATTGCGCTATGAACGCAAGGACGGCGGGCAGCCCCAGACCTTCGTCCTGGGGCCGGAATCGGCGGCGCTGGCCTGGCGTTTGTCGGCCAGCGAGCAGCGTCGCGACGAGTACCGTGTACTGAATGCGCTCGACAAGCCGACGGCCTCGGCCGGCAGCCTGATGCAGGCGGTACTGCTGGCGCTGTTGCCCGAACAGCGCAGCGCCCTGGGATTCGACTCGAGCCAGCCGGGGGCACTGCGCGAGGCGCTGGCCGAACTGGCGGCCAAGCAGCGCCGGCTGGTGGCGCGATTGCAGGCTTCAGGACCATTGGCGTTGCCGGAACCTCCCCAGGGTTACCCGCTGTGGGAGCTGGCCGGGGAGGATCGGCAATGGCAGTGCCTGAGCAACCGCGTGAGCCGGCTCTACCCATTGCTGTCGGCGACGCAGATCAGCGTCTATCTGCAATCGGCGGGCACCCTCGAGCAGGCCGACCGCCAGCTTGCCACACGCGAGCGTGAGTGCGAGCAGCTCAGGAGCCAGTTGCTTTTCTGGGCCGAGTCGGCCGACGACTCGTCGGACCGCGCGGCGAGCCGCAGGCAGCTGGCGTATTCGATCAAGCGGGCCTGGGAGCAGGGGGGTTGGCAACACGCAGGGGAAACACGACGGGTGACACTCGATATGCAGGGCATGCACGTTGGGCGTTTGCCCGAACTGCATTGGCAGATCGATTTCAGCCACGTCAGCGAACTGATCGGCCGGGACATGGCGTTGACTGACGCCGACCAGGCGTTTTTCACGGGCTTCACCGGCCTGCGCCGGCTGGACCTGAGCGACAACCGCCTGACGGCCTTGCCGGACGCCCTGTCCGAGATGCCGCATCTGACTCGACTATGCCTGCAAGGCAACCGGATTGGCCTGGATGCTCCCGGTGTCGCGCTGCTGGCGCAAATGAGTGCGCTTGAATGCCTCAACCTCAACGATAACCCCCTCGGCCAAGTGCCTGACCTGAGTGGCTTGCCGGCCTTGCGGCAACTGATGTTGCGGGCCACCGGGATCGACCGCTGGCCCGTGGGACTGTTCCCGCGTTCGTCCCTGGAGGCACTGGATCTGCGGGATAACCGCCTCACGCAGTTGCCCACCGGCTTGTTCAACGTGCCGGCTGTCCTTACGCGCCATATCGGCCTGCAGAACAATCCCTGGTCCGTCGAAAGTCTTGGCCAACTGGCGGGGCTCAGGCAGAACCCCGGTGTCAGCCTGGGCGTCCTGCCGTTTCCACCCCGTGGCGGCGAGCAGGCGCAAGAAGATGCCTGGATCGAGCCCTACGCTCCGGCAGCCCTGACGACCCTGGGCTCTCACGCGCCGCTGTCGGCGCCACGGACGAACTGGCGACGCCTGCGCGCCGAACCCATGGCCGACGGCTTTTTCGTGTTGCTCTGGCGTCTGCACCTGTGGGCGCAGGAGCTCGACGTGGCAACGCAGGAGGATACTGCCCGCCGGGTCGCTACGCTGGTCGAGGCCTGCGTGAACCACGGCACCTTGCGCGAGGCGGTGTTTCTCTACGCCGATGGCCCGCGCGGGTGCACCGAGACGCTGGAAACCCAGCTCGTCGACCTGGAACAGCTGGTCGCGACGACGAGCTTTTGAAATAAGGATGTTTGAAATGTCAGCGATTGTCAGTCTTGCACCGTCCGACCTGGACGAGCACAGCGATAACGAAGAGGTGATCAGGGCCAACGCGCCCCCCTGGCTGTTGGCGGCCCGCGCCGAGGATATCGCGCAATTGCGCGAGTACATGCGCAGGAGCCAGTTCTTCAAGGAAGAGATTTCTACCTGGCTCAAGGACCTGAAATCCGTCCGGGATTTTTCCGAACCCTTGCTGGAGGCGGCCCTGCGCGAGCGTTTCGGGCCGGGCCTGGATATTCACCAGGATCAACTGGCCATCGCCGATCGCTGGCCGCCGCTGCCACCGCCGATCGGTCCGGGCTACAGCCTGCCGATGACCTATTCCAGCAGCAGCCTGCTGGTGGCTGCGCTGCAGAACTTCGGGCCGGATGAACAGCTGCCGCCGCAATCGCATATCCAGCTCGGCCCCGGGGCGAATCCGCGGCCGAAGATCGCCGTCCCTTCATTTATCGATCTGGTCCGCAGCCTGGATCTGGGCAAGTTGTACCAGCAGCATCTGTGCGAGGTCTTTCATCTGCCGAAGAACACCGGGCAGCAACCCGATAACGATGAGTTCCGGATCGAGTTCGCCATCGGCCAACAGAAAAAGGCCGATATGCTGGTCGATGCCTGTATCGCCTACCTGAAGAAAGACATCGACTCTCTGGCTCACCAGCAGGTCTGCCGGTTGATCGAGTTGAATGTTGCCGTGGGCGCGGATGGCTCCAGGATGATCGCCAATGAGTTGAGGTTGCTGGGCGTCACCTTGTCCGGCATCTGCCTGTTCACCCTGGTGGATATGCCTCGGATCGAGCCCGGCGGCATGGAGAAGCGGGTCCTGGTGCATATTCCCAATGACCCGCTCAGCCCCTTCAAGCTCTATGCCTCGCTTGAGGACTTCGAGGCGGAACTGCGCCGTCGTCTCTGGCAACCCGCCTATGAACGGTTCTTCTGCGGCTTTGTCAGCCAGCGCGAGCTGCCGGCCTTTCTCTCGACATTGCGCAAGCGCCTGACCATCGGGAGCGGGCGTGCCCTCGACCAGGGCACGACGTCCCTGAATACCCGGGCCGATCTGCAGTTGAAAGCGCAACCCTTGAGCCGCGAGCTGTTTTTCTCCCTCTACCAGCAACAGATCCTGCGCCTGCAGGCGGATGCGCGGACCGTGGCGGTGCCGACCGAGGATGTCGATCAGGATGCCCGTACCGCCAGAAACCAGTCCCTGCTGGGACTGGGGATGACGCTGCTGAACCTGGCCGCGTTCGCCAATCCCTGGCTGGGCTTGCTGATGATGGGGGTGGCGGTCGGGCAACTGCTGGCCGAAACCTATGAAGGGTATGAGGACTGGCGGCGCGGTGAGCGTGACGAGGCCATTTCGCACATGATGTCGGTGGCCGAGGACATTGCCACCATGGTTGCCCTGGGCACCGCCGTGCACTGGGGCGGCAAGGCGGTCAAGGGCCTGCTGCGGCGCTACTCGGATTTCTTCGACGACCTGATACCCGTCAAGTCGGGCGACGGGCGTTATCGCCTGTGGCAGCCTGACCTGCGTGCCTACCGTCATGAGGCACCCTGGCTGGCGACACGGGTGCCGGATGAGCAGGGTTTCCATGGCGACAGGGGCGAAGCCGGTGAAGGCCATCGTTACCTGGAAATCGCCGGCGAGCCTTACCGCGCCTATCACGATGAGGACGCCGGAGCCTGGCGCCTGCGTCATCCCGCTCGTGAATCGGCCTATTCGCCGTTGCTGGAGCACAACGGCGGCGGCGCCTGGCGCCTGGCCCACGAGTGGCCCTGGCGCTGGCATGACCCGGTCCATCTGTTTCGTCGCCTGGGCCCGGCGCTGCGTTGGCTGAGCGATGAAGATATCGAGCAGATCCTGGCGATTCATCAGTTGGACGAATCACAGTTGCGTCGACTCCATATGAACCTCTCGGCAATCCCGGCATCCTTGCTCGATTCGATCCAGCGCTTCAGGTTGGACCACGAATTGAGTTGGCTGATCACCCCCGCCGAGGCTCCGGCATCGGCCGCCGCGCGCCTGCTCGAACTGCAGTTGCAGGTGCTGCCCAGCCTCAAGGGCTGGCCCGAGAACCACACCCTCATGTTGCTGGATGGATTGCGTCGACCGCTGCGCGAGTATGGCGCGGACCTGACGGCCAAGCCGACAACGATGGTGTTATCGGCCAGGGAAATCGAGGCCGAGGGGCTGACGGTGGTCCTGCGCAACCTGGCTCAGGAGCAACGGCGTGCATTGCTCGGGCCCGGCGTGCCGCCCGGTGACGAGGCCAGCCTGCTGGCCCCGATCCTGGGCGCGCATGTGCGTGATCATCGGGCCGCGGTGTTCCGGCGCCTCTACAAGCTCCACTACCTCAATGGCAAGGATTTGCCCTTGCGCCTGAAGCAACGTTTTCCCGACCTGCCGGACGGTGTCCTGCGGGAAATCCTCGCGCAGACCGACGATGTCGCGAGGGAGCGCCTGGCCAGCGGCCAGAGTCCGCAGCTACGACTGATCGAGGCGGCGAGCGACAGCCTGCGCGAGGTGCGTCTCAACCAGGCGCTGGACGCCGGCTTCCTGCAAGGGACGAGCAATCTGGACACGGCGCGATTGCAGGTGCCGATGATCGGCATTTTAGGGGGCTGGCCGGGGGATCTGCGACTGGAAATCCGCCAGGGCAGGTCCGACGGTCCCTTGCTGATCGAAATGGGCGAGGTCGACCTGCCCAGGCGCCGGGTCCTGGTCAGGAGCCTCGACGGGTATCGGGCATTCGATGGCGAAGGCCTGACCCTGGGGCCGCAGACCAGGGGGCCGAATGCGCTGAGCGGGGCGCTGTTGAGCGCCCTGACCTTGAGCGAGCGGGGCGCCATGGGTCTCAAGCTGGACGAGGCGGGCCTGTTGCACAAACTGCTGATGTCCAAGGTTGTGGAGCGTCCGCGACCGGTGCTGGAAGAAACGCTCGGCTTTGCCCCGCGAAGACCGGACCAGCGCTTGCCAGCATGGCGCGAGGGCGAGGGCGCGGGTTGCCTGCGCGTCAGGCGCGGCGGCGTGCAGGGCTCGCAGCGCGTGTTGCGGCGAGTGACCCGGTTGTACCCTGATCTGTGCGAACCGGAAGCGCGCAATTTCCTGTTGTCCCTGGGCGAAGACCCGATCGACGCCCGGCGCAGGTTGCGGGCATTGGAAGAAGAATCCGCCCTGCTGCGTTCGACGCTGCGCACCTGGCGTGGAGCATCGCCCTGGATGTACGGGCAGCACCTCTGGCTGGGCGGACTGGCCGAAAGCCGCCAGCAGGCCGCGCAAATCATCAAGCGCTGCTGGCGTCGGCAAACCCCACGGACCTATGACGAGAATGGCGTGGCCATCGGTCATAGCCTGAGCCTGGCGGGCCTGCGCGTCGCCACCTTGCCGGGTCTGCCCAAGGGCGTCAGCTTCGAGCACGTCACCGAACTGTCCTTGCAGAACATGCGACTGAAGACCATTCCCCCAGGCTTTCTCGAGCGGTTTACCAAGCTGCGCAAACTGGAGCTGAACAACAATCAGCTGGAGTTCCTGCCGAGCGCGATTGCCGACATGACCGAGCTGCGGGTGCTGAACCTGCAGGACAACCGGATCGCGCTGACCCGTCACTCGGTCCGCGTGCTGTCGCACTTGCGGCATCTCGAGGTGCTGAACATGAACGGCAACTTCGACATCGGCCTGCTGGACGTCAGCCAGATGCCGCACCTGCGCCGCCTGTTCGTGCGCGGGACGGGCATCGACCACCTGCCGTCGGGGCTGCTGACGCGCACGTCCCTCTCCGAGGCGGATCTGCGCGGCAACCAGATCCAGGCCTTGCCCAGCGAGCTCTACCTGGCGCCTTCACCGATCACCCGGCGCATCATCCTGCGTAACAATCCCCTGGAGTCTGCCGCCCAGAGCACTTTGGCCGATTACCGATTGCGTACCGGCGTCACCTTTGGCATCCCGGAGACAGAACTGCCACTGGACGAATACGCCGCGCGCCAGCGTTGGCTGTTCGGTATCGAGGGTGAACGACGAACTGCCTTGCAGGAGTTGTGGCAAGAGCTACGACTGGAAGAGGGGGCCGACGAGTTTTTCGTATTGTTGGGCCGACTGGGAGGGAGCGCGGAATACATGAAGACCCGCACGGACCTGACACGACGGGTCTGGAAGGTGCTCGAGGCCGCGGCCCGGGACAGCCAGTTGCGCGGCGAACTGTTCGACCTCGCGGCCAACCCCATGACCTGCGTTGACAGCGCGGCGAAGAATTTCAGCGACCTGGAAGTTCGGGTGTTGTTGAACCGGGCGCGGAGCCTGGCGAGTGGCAGCGATGATCCGACCGAGCTGCTCAGGCTGGCGCGTGGCCTGTTTCGCCTGGAGCAGATCGATGCCATTGCCCGCGAGCATGTGCGCGACCTGGTCGATCGTCCCGAAGTGCCTTCGTCCGAGTCGGTCGACGAGATCGAGGTGAACCTGGCGTACCGGGTCGGGCTGGGACGTTCGCTGTATTTGCCCGGACAGCCACGGGAAATACTCTTCAGGAAGATTGCCAATGTCACCGAAGAACAGATCCTTGCAGCGCGCAATCGGATCCGACAGGCCGAGATAAAACCGGCGATGAAAACCTTTATCGCTTCGCGCGACTTCTGGATCGACTTCCTGAGGAAGAAATACCCGCGTGATTTCTCACGGTTCAACAGGCCGTTTCATGAACAGGAGGAGCTGCTGTTGCAGCAGTCGCCGGAGATGCTCAGTGACAGTTACTCCCGGCGCCTGTCGGCGTTGATGGAAACCCGCATGGCCGAGGAACGGGTGTTTCTCGAGGGGCTGACCCAGCACGAGCTGAACCAGCAGCCCGCGCCGTTGCCGGGTGACTGATTCAGGCGTCGGCCTTGCGCGGGGGCTGGCCGCGGACCAGCGCCCGCCAGGCGAAGCGGTTCGGATGGCAGGCCTCGGCGACGCTGCGGGGCAGTGGCAGTGGTTCGTTCTCCAGCCAGGCGGCCAGCAACTCGCCCGACAGCGGTGCGGTGATCAGGCCACGGGAACCATGGCCGCTGTTGATGTACAGCCCTTCGAGCCAGGGGCAGGGCACCTGCGGTATCTGCCGCGCATCCTTGGCCAGGATGCCGTAGGCCTCGGCGAACGCTGCCGGGTCGGCCAGCGGACCGACGATGGGCAGATAGTCGGCGCTGGTGCAGCGAAAGGCGGCACGCCCTTGCAACTGCTCCGGGTCCTGTCCGACGGCGTTCAGGCGTGTCGCCAGATCGGCGGAGATGTCCTGCAACAGCGCCAGGTTGCCGATGTGCTCCGCCGTGGTCGGGGCCAGGTCAGCGTTCTTGAAATCGAAGCTGGCACCGAGGGTGTGTTCGCCGAGGCGTGCCGGCGCGACATAGCCTTCGGCGCAGACCACCGTGCTCAGGGCGGCACTGTCGGCGGTCTGGGCCAGGCGGGTGATCTGCCCGCGAATGCGCTTGAGCGGCAAGGCCGCGGCGGCGGCGAAACGCGTCACTTCGGCGGCCCCGGCGAGGACCAGCACCGGGGCGCTGGCCAGCAGGGCATCGGCGTCCCAGGCCTGCCACTGGCCGTCGACCTTGCGCAGTTCGACGGCATCGCTGTGGGGACGGACCTCGATGTTCGGTTGTGCGGCCTGCCAATCACACAGGGCCGGCGGGTGGACCCAGCCGCCCTCGGGGAAGAACAGCCCGCCGTGTTCAAGCGTCACGCCGGCCCGGGCTTCGGCCTGCTCGCGATCCAGCACCTGCAGCAACTCGGTGCTGAAGGCGGCGGCCAGTTGCGCCTGGCGCTCGGCTTCCTTCTCGTCGAAGGCCAGTTGCAGCACGCCGCAGCCGTCCCAGTCGACGCCTCTGTGCAACTGTTCGAGCAGGCGCCGGGTGTGCCCGAAACCACTGAGAATCAGCTGCGACAGCGCGGTGCCATGGGCCGACAGCTTGAGGTACAGCACACCCTGGGGGTTGCCCGAGGCTTCCCGGGCCAGGGCCTCGTGGCGTTCCAGCAGGCAGACCTGCCAGCCACGGGCAGCCAGGCTCGCGGCGCTGGCACAACCGGCCAGGCCGCCGCCGATCACCAGGGCCCGGCGTTCGCCGATCCGGGGGGCGGGGCGGGCAAACCAGGGTTTGGCCGGCAGCGGCGCCGGCACCTCCGGCGGCCAGCCGACGAACTCGCCCCGCAGGATTTCCCATTTGTGGCCGATGCCCGGCGTGCGCTTCATCTTGAAACCGGCCGCGTTCAGCGAGCGGCGGACCCAGCCGGTGCTGGTAAAGGTGCTGATGGTCGAGCCGGGGGCTGCCAGGCGCGCCAGTTCGGCGAACAGCCCGGCGGTCCACATCTCGGGGTTTTTCGCCGGGGCGAAACCGTCGAGGAACCAGGCATCGACCTGGGCATCCAGTTGCGGCAGTTGCTCCAGCACATCGCCGATCAGCAGGGTCAGGGTGACCCGTCCGTTATCCAGCAGCAGGCGCTGGAAGCCCGGGTGGATCGCCACGTATTGCTTGAGCAGCGGGGTGGCAAACGCCGCCAGTTCGGGCCAGAGGGCCAGGGCCCGTTGCAGGTCGGCATGGCTCAGCGGGTACTTCTCGACGCTGACGAAATGCAGGCGCGCACCGGGCACCGCGCATTGTTCGAAGAGTTGCCAGGCGCAGAGAAAATTCAGTCCGGTACCGAACCCCGTCTCGCCGATCACCAGCCGCCCGTTCGGCTCCAGGGCTTCGAAGCGTTCCTTCAGGCGATTCTGTTCGATAAAGACATAGCGGGTTTCTTCCAGGCCCGAGGCATCGGAAAAATACACATCGTCGAACACCCGGGAGTGGGGCAATCCCTGGTCGTCCCAGTCGATCTGGGCGTGGGGCGGTACGCGGCTCATGGTGGAACTCGTGAACAAACAGTCGGCCATTCTAGCCGATTGGCCGGCACCGGATTGATCCAGGGCAAATGCCAGGGACTTAGCGGCCCACGGTGCGGTCTGATCCGCTAATCTTGCTCAATTCTGGAAGGAGCCCTCCATGTTCGAATCCGCTGAAATCGGTCACGCCATCGACAAAGACACCTTCGACGCCGAGGTGCCCGCCCTGCGCGAGGCCCTGCTCGAAGTGCAGTTCGAATTGCAACAGCAGAAGCGTTTCCCGGTGATCGTCCTGATCAACGGCATCGAAGGGGCCGGCAAGGGCGAAACCGTCAAGTTGCTCAATGAATGGATGGACCCGCGGCTGATCGAGGTCCGCACCTTCGACCAGCAGACCGATGAAGAACTGGCCCACCCGCCGGCCTGGCGCTACTGGCGGATGTTGCCGGCCAAGGGGCGGATGGGGGTGTTTTTCGGCAACTGGTACAGCCAGATGCTGCAGGGACGGGTACACGGCCTGTTCAAGGATGCGGTACTCGACCAGGCGATTGCCGGGGCCGAGCGCCTGGAGAAGATGCTCTGCGACGAAGGCGCGCTGATCTTCAAGTTCTGGTTCCATCTGTCCAAGAAGCAGATGAAGGCCCGGCTCAAGGCCTTGCAGGATGACCCGCTGCACAGCTGGCGCATCAGCCCGCTGGACTGGCAGCAGTCGGAAACCTACGACACCTTCGTGCATTTCGGCGAGCGGGTGCTGCGCCGGACCAGCCGCGATTATGCCCCGTGGCATGTGATCGAAGGCGTCGACCCGCACTACCGCAGCCTGACGGTGGGGAAAATCCTCCTCGAGGGCCTGCAGGCGGCGTTGAAGGCTTCCCAGGTCGAGTCGCGGCCGACCAATAGCGCGCCGCTGCCGGCGGGCGTCGACCAGATGAGCCTGCTCGACAGCCTGGACATGACCCTGAGCCTGGAGAAGGCCGACTACGAGGAACAACTGATCACCGAGCAGGCGCGACTGTCGGGCCTGATGCGTGACAAGCGCATGCGCAAGCACGCACTGGTCGCGGTGTTCGAAGGCAATGACGCGGCGGGCAAGGGTGGGGCGATCCGCCGCCTGGCCGCGGCCCTCGATCCGCGCCAGTACAGCATCGTGCCGATTGCCGCGCCCAGTGAAGACGAGCGGGCCCAGCCTTATCTGTGGCGCTTCTGGCGGCAGATCCCGGCGCGGGGCAAGTTCACCGTGTTCGACCGATCCTGGTACGGCCGGGTGCTGGTGGAGCGGGTGGAGGGCTTCTGTAGCGTCAGCGACTGGTTGCGTGCCTACGGCGAGATCAACGATTTCGAGGAACAGTTGAGCGACGCCGGGGTGATCGTAGTGAAGTTCTGGCTGGCCATCGACAAGCAGACCCAGCTGGAACGTTTCCAGCAGCGTGAAGAGATTCCGTTCAAGCGCTTCAAGATCACCGAGGACGACTGGCGCAACCGCGAGAAATGGGACCTCTACCGCGCGGCGGTGGGCGACATGGTCGACCGCACCAGCACCGAGATCTCGCCCTGGACCCTGGTGGAGGCCAACGACAAGCGCTGGGCCCGGGTCAAGGTCCTGCGCACGGTCAACCAGGCGATCGAAGAGGCCTTCGCCAAGTCCGACAAACACGACAAGAAGGGCAAGAAGTCGAAATAAGACGATGATGACGCATACGCCCAGTGAATGATTGTCGCAGTCCCGGATTGGGCGAGCTTATGCTCGTGCTCTCCTGGACCGACAATGACAATGAGGTGTTCCCATGCGTGAAGTGGTGATCGTCGATAGCGTGCGTACTGGCCTGGCCAAGTCGTTCCGCGGCAAGTTCAACCAGACCCGGCCCGACGACATGGCCGCCCATTGTGTCAACGCCCTGCTGGTGCGCAACGGCATCGATCCGGCCAGCGTCGAGGATTGCATTGTCGGTGCCGGCTCCAACGAAGGCGCCCAGGGCTACAACATCGGGCGCAACGTCGCGGTGCTGTCGCAACTGGGCACCGGCACGGCGGGCATGACCCTCAACCGCTTCTGTTCCTCGGGCCTGCAGGCGATTGCCATTGCCGCCAACCAGATCGCCTCCGGGTGCAGCGATATCATCGTCGCCGGTGGTGTCGAGTCCATCAGCCTGACGATGAAAAGCGTCAATACCGAGAACCTGATCAACCCGCTGCTCAAGGAGCAGGTTCCGGGTATCTACTTCCCCATGGGGCAGACGGCGGAGGTGGTCGCCCGGCGTTATGACGTCAGTCGCGAGCAGCAGGACCTGTATGCCCTGCAAAGCCAGCAGCGCACCGCCGCCGCCCAGGCCGCGGGCCTGTTCGACGATGAAATCGTGCCGATGACGGTAACCTACGCGGTCGAGGACAAGGCCAGCGGGCAGATCCAGCGCCTGCAAGGCGTGGTCGACCGGGATGATTGCAATCGCCCGGACACCACCCTCGACAGCCTGGCCGGACTCAAGCCGGTATTTGCCGAAGACGGTTCGGTGACGGCGGGGAACTCGTCGCAGTTGTCCGATGGCGCGTCGATGACCCTGGTCATGAGCCTGGAGAGGGCACTGCAACTGGGGCTGAAACCCAAGGCGTTTTTCCGTGGTTTCACCGTGGCCGGTTGCGAGCCGGACGAGATGGGCATCGGCCCGGTGTTCTCGGTGCCGAAGCTGCTCAAGGCCAAGGGCTTGACGGTGGCGGACATCGACCTGTGGGAGCTCAATGAAGCCTTTGCCTCGCAATGCCTGTACAGCCGCGACCGGCTGGAGATCGACAATGCCAGGTACAACGTCAACGGCGGTTCGATTTCCATCGGCCATCCATTCGGCATGACCGGTTCACGCCAGGTCGGGCATCTGGTGCGCGAGCTGCAACGGCGCAACCTGCGCTATGGCATCGTGACCATGTGCGTGGGTGGCGGGATGGGCGCGACGGGGTTGTTTGAAGCGGTGCGCTGATGACAGGTGTAGGTAGTCTTTAGGGGAGTGCTGCCTGGAGGGGAATGCTGTCTGTAGGGGAGCTCTGTTCATGTGGGAGCGGGCTTGCCCGCGAAGCTTTTGGGGCTCCTGAGGACGCCTTCGCGGGCAAGCTCGCTCCCACACAAGCCCGCCCCTATATAGCCTTCTGCCACAAGGCGGCTGTACTTTTGTCAGAGACCGGCCTGGATATCCTTTGCCAGTTGCATCCGCTGTATATAGAGCCGGGTTCCCCGCTGGGCATCGTCGCGGGTGAAAAACGGTCCTTCCAGGGTGTTCTCCCGGGTGCTGAAAAAATACAGGCCATTGATTGCAGTGACACGGTCGCTACGAAAGCGCGTGGCCTCGGTGCTGTCCTGGGCGCGTTTGCCGAACATGGAGAAAATTCCGTGGATAGAAGGTGGCTTTCAGAAAACCAGCATAAAACTTATAGAGATACGTCGCCTAATCGTCCGATCAACGGTTGAAGCCAATTTACTGGCGGCGCTCAGGCGTCGATCAATGTCGCTTTTGTCTGCCCTGGCGGCTGTGGAGCGGATCGTGAGCCGCTTAGAATGGCGGCTTGAATCCCTCGGCCCACAGGACTGTCCATGCATATTTCATCCGGCCGCTGGGGCTATGGGATGTTCCTCGCCCTGTTGACCGCCGTGCTCTGGGGCATCCTGCCCATCAAGCTCAAGCAGGTCCTGCTGGTGATGGACCCGGTGAGCGTGACCTGGTGCCGGCTGGTCGTCTCCGGCGGTTTCCTGTTCTTCTACCTGGCGGCCACGCGCCGCCTGCCGAGCTGGCGCGCGCTGGGCCCGCGGGGTGGCTGGCTGGTGCTGCTGGCGGTGTTCGGCCTCACCGGCAACTATGTGTTGTACCTGATGGGCCTGAACCTGCTGAGTCCGGGCACCGCGCAACTGGTGGTGCAGATGGGGCCGATCTTCCTGCTGATCGCCAGTCTGTTCGTGTTCAAGGAACGCTTCAGCCTGGGCCAGGGCATCGGGCTGCTGGTGCTGCTGGTCGGCTTCGGGTTGTTCTTCAACCAGCGCTTGAGCGAGTTGCTGACCTCCCTCGGAAACTACACCGCCGGTGTGTTGCTGGTGCTGCTGGCCTCGACGGTCTGGACCTTTTACGCCCTGAGCCAGAAGCAGTTGCTGACGGTCTGGAATTCGTTGCAGGTGATGATGGTGATCTACCTGTTCTGTGCCTTGCTGCTGACCCCCTGGGCGCATCCCGCCGAGGCCTTGCAGTTGAGCCCGTTGCAGGGCTGGCTGCTGCTGGGGTGCTGCCTGAATACGCTGGTGGCCTATGGCGCGTTTGCCGAGGCGCTGGCGCATTGGGAGGCATCACGGGTCAGTGCGACCCTGGCTATCACGCCGCTGGTGACTTTCGGTTCGGTGGCGCTGGCAGCGTGGATCTGGCCGGAATATGTGCATGCCGAAGAGATCAACGGCCTGGGGTATGGCGGGGCGGTACTGGTGGTGGTCGGTTCCGCGCTGGTGGCGCTCGGCCCTTCGCTGATTGCCGGGCTCAAGGCCCGGCGAGCGCGGTTGGCGGGGCAGCCCACCTTGTAGCTCGTGATGCGGCCTGTAGGAGCCGGCTTGCTGGCGATAACGAGCCGACATCTTTATCGACTGCCCCGGCGCTATCGCCAGCAAGCCGGCTCCTGCAACGACAAGCGGACGGGTATCAGCCGTTCTTGCCCGATTCCAGCATGTTTTCCGGACGTACCCAGGCGTCGAACTCTTCGTCGGTGAGATAGCCCAGCTCCAGCGCCGCTTCGCGCAGGGTAAGGTTCTCGCCGTAGGCCTTCTTGGCGATTTCCGCCGCCTTGTCGTAGCCGATATGCGGGTTCAGCGCGGTGACCAGCATCAGTCCTCGTTCCAGGTGCGCGGCCATCTGCACCGGGTCCGGTTCCAGGCCGGCGATGCAATGGGCCTGGAAGTTGCTGCAGCCATCTGCCAGCAGGCGGATCGATTGCAGCAGGTTGTGGATGATCACCGGCTTGTACACGTTCAATTGCAGGTGGCCCTGGCTGGCGGCAAACCCGATGGTCACATCGTTGCCCATGACCTGGCAGGCCAGCATCGACAGGGCTTCACACTGGGTCGGGTTGACCTTGCCGGGCATGATCGAGCTACCCGGCTCATTGGCCGGCAACCTGACCTCGGCGAACCCTGCACGGGGGCCGGAGCCCAGCAGACGCAGGTCGTTGGCGATCTTCATCAGGGCCACGGCCAGGGTCTTCAGGGCGCCGGACAGGCTGGTGAGGGGTTCATGGCCGGCCAGGGCGGCGAATTTGTTCGGTGCGCTGACGAACGGCAGGCCGGCCAGGGCCGCCAGTTCGGCGGCGATCGCTTCGGAAAAACCGTGGGGCGCGTTGAGCCCGGTGCCGACCGCCGTCCCGCCCTGGGCCAGTTCGCAAACCGCCGGCAATGTCGCGCGGATGGCCCGCTCGGCATAGTCGAGTTGCGCGATGTAGGCGGAGACTTCCTGGCCGAAAGTGATCGGCGTGGCATCCATCATGTGGGTGCGCCCGGTCTTGACCAGCTTCATATGGCGCGCGGCCAGTTCCGCCAGGCCACCGGACAGCTCGGCTATCGCCGGCAGCAGTTGCCGGTGCACCGCCTGGACCGCGGCGATATGCATGGCAGTGGGGAAACAGTCGTTGGAGCTTTGCGAGCGATTGACGTGATCGTTCGGGTGTACTGGCGACTTGCCGCCACGGCCCTTGCCGGCCAGTTCGTTGGCGCGTCCGGCGATGACCTCGTTGGCGTTCATGTTGCTCTGGGTGCCACTGCCGGTCTGCCAGACCGCCAGGGGGAACTGGCTGTCATGTTCGCCGGCCAGCACTTCGTCGGCGGCCTGTTCGATCAGCCGGGCGACATCGGCGGGCAGGTCGCCATTGCGGTCGTTGACCCGGGCCGCGGCCTTCTTGATCAGGGCCAGGGCATGCATCACCGCCAGCGGCATCTTTTCGTCGCCGATGGCGAAATTGATCAGTGAACGCTGGGTCTGGGCGCCCCAGTAGGCGTCTTCCGGGACATTCACCTGGCCAAGGCTGTCGGTTTCGATACGGCTCATGGGGCACACTCCTCAAGGTCTGATAGCGCAGTTTAGGCCCTGATCGGCCTGGTAGGTTCCTTGCGTCGGTTTTTACCACCTGGGGCCCGCCTCGGGAGTGTCACAAACGGTGCCGGGGTTGAGTGACACACTTTGTTAGGCGCAGAATGGTCGCCCTTGGGGTTTTACCTCGCCTGTTAGTTAAAGGAAACTCGATGACCCGTCTTCGTGCCATCTGTACCGCGGTTGCTCTGGTATGCGCCAGCGGCCAGGTTTTCGCCGATACCGCCAGCCACAACGCCAGTGCCGAAGCTTTCCTGACGCTGGCCCATGCCGACAAGCTCGGAACCCCGGTCTACTCGCAAGTGCAGCAGATGTTCGCCCAGCGCTTCGCCCAGACCCAGGCGCCGGACTCGAAAAAGCCGCTGCTCGATACCTACCAGGCCAAGGCCAATGCCGCCCTGGACCAGGCCATCGGCTGGAACAAGCTCAAGCCTGACATGGTCAAGCTCTACACCGACAATTTCAGCGAATCCGAACTCAAGGACCTGGTCGCGTTCTACCAGTCGCCACTGGGCAAGAAAGTCCTGGAAAAAATGCCGCAGCTGACCCAGCAATCGGCCCAGATGACCCAGGCCAAGCTGGAAAGCGCGGTGCCCGTGGTCAACAAGCTGCTGGAAGACATGACCAACGAACTGGCGCCGGCCAAGGCTGCACCGGCGAAGAAGAAGTAAGCGGAGCCCGCGATGACCATGCAACAACGTATCGAAACCGCCTTGGGCGCCTTGCACCCCGAGCATCTGCAAGTGCTGGATGAAAGCCACATGCATAGCCGCGGGTTGCAGACCCACTTCAAGGCGGTGCTGGTCAGCGAGCAGTTTGCCGGGTTGAACAGCGTCAAGCGCCACCAGAAGGTCTACGCCACCCTGGGTGACCTGATGGGGCAGTTCCATGCGTTGGCCTTGCATACCTACACCCCTGAAGAGTGGGTGAAAATCGGTTCGGCACCGGCTTCGCCGACCTGCGCCGGCGGTGGGCACTAAGTTCGCTTTTTGCTAGAATCCGCAACGCGCCGCTCAGTCGGCGCGTTTTTTTTGCGTCCGGTTCGCCCTTTGCGAGGGCAGCCACCTGGAGAGAAATACCCATGACCCAACCTATCGTCGTGGCGGCACTGTACAAGTTCGTCACCCTCGAAGATTACGTCGCCCTGCGCGAGCCACTGTTGCAGGCGATGGTCGACAACGGCATCAAGGGCACGCTGCTGATCGCCGAGGAAGGCATCAACGGCACCGTGTCCGGTAGCCGCGAAGGCATCGACGGGCTGATGGCCTGGCTGAAGAAAGATCCGCGCATGGTGGATATCGACCACAAGGAATCCTACTGCGACGACCAGCCGTTCTATCGGACCAAGGTCAAGCTGAAGAAGGAAATCGTAACCTTGGGCGTCGAAGGCGTGGACCCGAACAAGCAGGTCGGTACCTATGTCGATCCGCAGGACTGGAACGCCCTGATTGCCGATCCGGAAGTGCTGCTGATCGATACCCGCAACGACTACGAGGTCTCGATCGGTACCTTCGAAGGCGCCATCGATCCGAAAACCACCAGCTTTCGCGAGTTTCCCGACTACATCAAGGCCAACTTCGACCCGGCCCGGCACAAGAAGGTCGCCATGTTCTGCACCGGCGGCATTCGTTGCGAGAAGGCCTCGAGCTATATGCTCGGCCAGGGTTTCGACGAGGTCTATCACCTCAAGGGCGGGATCCTCAAGTACCTCGAGGAAGTGCCCCAGGAACAGAGCCAATGGCGTGGCGACTGCTTCGTGTTCGATAACCGCGTGACCGTTCGCCATGACCTGAGCGAAGGCGACTACGATCAGTGCCACGCCTGCCGTACGCCTGTCAGCGTCGAAGACCGTGCGTCGGAACACTATGTGGCCGGCATCAGTTGTCCGCATTGCTGGAACACACTGAGCGAGAAGACCCGCCGCAGTGCCATCGACCGGCAGAAGCAGATCGAGTTGGCCAAGGCGCGCAATCAACCCCATCCGATCGGCTACAACTATCGCCAACCTTCCGAGGCCTGAACCATGTCCGCGCGCCTGCTCTATGTGATGGATCCGATGTGCTCCTGGTGCTGGGGCTTTGCCCCGGTGGCCGAGGCCCTGGTCAAGCAGGCGCAGGCCGCGGGCGTCGAGTTGCACCTGGTGATGGGTGGCTTGCGCACCGGCAGCGGCACGGCCCTGGAACCGACCACCCGGCGTTACATCCTCGAGCACTGGCAGGCGGTCACCGAGGCCACCGGCCAGCCCTTCACCTTCGAAGGCGCCTTGCCCGAGGGTTTTGTCTACGACACCGAGCCGGCGTGCCGGGCGGTGATCACCGCACGAAGCCTGGCGGCGGACTGCGCCTGGCGGCTGGTGGGGCTGATCCAGCGGGCTTTCTACGTTGAAGGACGGGATGTCACCCAGGCCAGTGTGCTGGTGGAGTTGGCCGAGGCGGCCGGCGTGCCGCGCATCGAGTTTGCCGAGGCCTACGACAAGGCCGAGCAGCATGCGGCCACGGCGGCGGACTTTACCTGGGTCCAGGACCTGGGCATCGCCGGTTTCCCGACCCTGCTGGCCGAGCGCAATGGCCAGCTGGCGCTGTTGACCAATGGCTACCAGCCCCTTTCCGAGTTGTCACCGCTGCTCGGCCGCTGGCTGGAGCGTGCGGCCTGTGCCTGATCCCGACGCTTCGCGACAACCCGCCGACCGCCTGAGCTGGGCGGAAATCCGGCGCCTGGCACTGCAGCACAGAAAGGCCTTGTGGATTGCCAATGGCGTCGCGGTCATGGCGACCCTGTGCAGCGTGCCGATCCCGCTGTTGCTGCCATTGCTGGTGGACGAGGTGCTGCTCAAGCACGGCGACGCGGCGTTGCAGGTGATGAACCATCTGCTGCCCGGCGGTTGGCAGAGCGCGGTCGGTTATATCGGCCTGATGCTGCTGATCACCTTGTGCCTGCGTTGTGGCGCGCTGTTGTTCAACGTCCTCCAGGCCCGGCTGTTTGCCGGGCTGGCGAAGGATATCGTCTATCGCATCCGCACCCGCCTGATCGAGCGCCTGAAGCGGATTTCCCTGGGTGAGTACGAAAGCCTCGGCAGTGGCACGGTGACCACGCACCTGGTCACCGACCTGGATACCCTCGACAAATTTGTCGGGGAAACCCTGAGCCGTTTCCTGGTGGCGATGCTGACGCTGGTCGGCACCTCCGGCATCCTGGTGTGGATGCACTGGAAGCTGGCGCTGCTGATCCTGCTGTTCAATCCGCTGGTGATCTACTTCACGGTGCAACTGGGCAAGCGCGTCAAGCACCTGAAGAAGCTGGAGAACGACAGCACTTCGCGGTTCACCCAGGCACTGACGGAAACCCTCGATGCCATCCAGGAAGTCCGCGCCGGCAATCGCCAGGGCTTTTTTCTCGGCCGCCTCGGACAGCGGGCCCGGGAAGTGCGCGACTATGCCGTGGCCTCGCAGTGGAAAAGCGACGCGTCGAGTCGGGCCAGTGGCCTGCTGTTCCAGTTCGGCATCGATATCTTCCGCGCGGCGGCCATGCTCACCGTGCTGTTTTCGGACCTGTCGATCGGTCAGATGCTCGCGGTGTTCAGTTACCTGTGGTTCATGATCGGTCCGGTGGAACAACTGCTCAACCTGCAATACGCCTTCTACGCGGCAGGCGGCGCGCTGACGCGGATCAACGAATTGCTGGCGCGTGCCGACGAGCCGCAGTATCCGGGTGGCGTCGACCCGTTTGTCGGGCGGGATACGGTCGGGATCGAAGTGCGCGGGCTGAGCTTTGCCTATGGCGACGAGCCGGTTCTCGATCAACTGGACCTGTCCATCGCGCCGGGTGAAAAGGTCGCGATCGTCGGTGCCAGCGGCGGTGGCAAGAGCACCCTGGTGCAATTGCTGCTCGGTCTCTATACGCCGCAGTCCGGGACCATCAGGTTTGGCGGCTCGTCCCAGGCCGAAATCGGCCTGGAGACCGTGCGCGAGCATGTCGCAGTGGTGCTGCAGCACCCGGCGCTGTTCAACGACACGGTCCGCGCCAATCTCACCATGGGCCGCGAACGCAGTGACGAAGCCTGCTGGCGCGCCCTGGAAATCGCCCAACTCGACAGCACCATCAGGGTCCTGCCCCAGGGCCTGGACAGCATTGTCGGGCGTTCCGGCGTGCGCCTGTCCGGCGGGCAGCGCCAGCGCCTGGCGATTGCCCGGATGGTACTGGCCGAACCCAAGGTGGTGATTCTCGACGAGGCGACCTCGGCACTGGACGCCGCCACCGAATACAACCTGCATCAGGCCTTGAGCCGGTTTCTCAGCGGTCGTACCACCTTGATCATTGCCCATCGCCTGTCGGCGGTAAAACAGGCCGATCGCGTGCTGGTGTTCGATGGCGGCCGGATAGCCGAAGATGGCGACCATCAACAGCTGATCGCCGAAGGTGGCCTGTACGCCAAGCTTTACGGGCACCTGCAGAAAATTTGACGCTCTTGAGTTTTTCGCGAATTTCTGTGCTTAGTGGTTGAATTGACTGGAAGAAATATTTTTCCCTTGTTGTCGGTGGATACCTGGCCAGAAGCGGTGGTTTCGAGTCGATCAACGATCCATTCGAGGTTGCTGAAATTAGCCTAGGCTGTGCTATCAGGGGTGAAATTCTCTCGGCTGTCCATCTGGCTGTGCTGATGCAAGGGAACTCATGAAGCGCAAGCAAACTCTCGGAACGCCACGGCTGTTGGGCATCGTCTGGCCCTTTATCGCCGTCGTGCTGTTTCAGGCATTGCTCGGTTGTCTCAGCCTCTATGTGCTTTCTGCCGTGCGGGGTTATGTGGCTGGCGAGAGTCTCTGGTCAAAGGGGCAGAAGGACGCGATCTACTACCTCAACCTGTATGCCGACAGCCGCGACGAGGCGATTTTCCTCAAGTACCAGCAGGCGATTGCCGTGCCCCAGGGCGGGCATGAGCTGCGCATCGCCCTGGATGCCGCGACACCCGACCTGGAAGCGGCGCGTCGGGGGATCCTGCAGGGCGGCAATCACCCGGATGACGTCTCCAGCCTGATCTGGCTGTACCTCAATTTTCGCCATTTCAGTTACCTCGAACAGGCCATCGAAAAGTGGACGGTGGGCGATGGCTACCTGGTGCAACTGGATGAGGTTGCCCAGCAGATGCACCGGGCGATTTCCGCCAATATGGCAAGCGCTGCCGACATCCAGCACTGGAAAGGCCGGATCTTCGCCATCAACGACGGGGTGACCCCGGCTGCCAGGGCCTTCAGCGATGCCCTGGGCGAAGGCTCGCGGGTGATCCTGCGACTGCTGCTGATCACCAACCTCGCCACGGCCCTCGGGCTGATCGCCCTGGCTTTGCTGCGCACGCACAAGCTGCTGGCCCAGCGCCATGCCTTTGCCGACGCCCTGCAACTGGAAAAGGAGCGGGCGCAGATCACCCTGGAGTCCATCGGCGACGGGGTGATCACCACCGATGTCGAGGGGGCCATTGCCTATATGAACCCCGCCGCGGAGCACCTGACCCACTGGAAAGCAGCCCAGGCCTACGGATTACCTCTGGCGGCACTGTTCAACCTGCTGGACGAAAATGCCCAGGAGGAAGGTTTTACCCTGATCGAACATATTCTCAGCGGGCAGTTGGGCGGCGGCAGCGAGCACTCCAAGCTGATCCAGCGGCTGGACGGCAGTACCGTGTCGGTGACCCTGGTCGGGGCGCCGATCCGCAATGCGGGGAAGGTCAGTGGTGCGGTGCTGGTGCTGCACGACATGACCCAGGAGCGGCAATACATCGCCAACCTGTCCTGGCAGGCCACCCACGATGCCTTGACCGGCCTGGCGAACCGGCGCGAATTCGAATACCGCCTGGAGCAGGCGCTGCATAACCTGGGGCGCCAGCCCGGTCGACACGCTCTGATGTTCCTCGACCTGGACCAGTTCAAGCTGGTCAACGACACCTGTGGGCATGCCGCCGGTGACGAACTGCTCCGGCATATCTGCGCGCTGTTGCAATCCGGCCTGCGCGAAGGCGATACCCTGGCGCGGCTGGGCGGTGATGAGTTCGGCATTTTGCTGGAGAATTGCCCTTCAGACGTCTCTGAAAAAATCGCGGAAGGATTACGTCAGACTGTGCAGAATCTGCACTTTGTCTGGAAAGGGCGGCCCTTTGTCACCACGGTCAGTATCGGTCTGGTGCATATCCAGCAGACGCCCGCGACGCTGGAATCCTCCCTGCGGGCGGCGGACATGGCGTGCTACATGGCCAAGGAAAAAGGTCGCAACCGGGTTCAGGTGTATCACGCCGACGATTCGGAGTTGTCCCTGCGCTTCGGCGAAATGGCCTGGGTCCAGCGTCTGCACATGGCCCTGGAGGAGGATCGTTTTTGCCTGTACTCGCAGGAAATTTCCGCGCTGGGTCAGACCGATCATGCAGATGGTCATGTAGAAATCCTGCTCAGGTTGCATGATGAAGCAGGGCGGATGATCCTCCCTGACAGCTTTATCCCGGCGGCCGAGCGCTACGGTCTGATGAACCAGCTGGACCGCTGGGTGGTGCAGAACGTGTTCAAGGTGGTGGCGCAGTGCATTGCCCTGGAGCGTGAAGAGCCGATGGCGATGTGTGCGATCAATCTGTCAGGCACGACCATCGGCGACGAGAACTTCCTCGGCTTCCTCCACGAGCAATTTGCCCTGCACGGGATTCCGCCGCGGCTGATCTGTTTTGAAATCACTGAAACCAGCGCTATTTCCAACCTCGGGAGTGCCATTCGTTTTATCAATGAGCTCAAAGGGTTGGGTTGTCACTTCTCTCTGGATGACTTTTGTGCCGGTATGTCTTCATTCGCATATCTTAAACATTTGCCTGTAGACTTCCTGAAGATCGATGGAAGTTTCGTAAAGGATATGCTGGACGACCCGATTAACCGCGCCATGGTCGAAGTGATCAATCACATCGGCCATGTCATGGGGAAGCGAACCATTGCCGAGTTTGTTGAAACGCCGCAGATCGAGCAGGCATTGCTGGAGATCGGTGTCGATTATGCTCAGGGCTATGTGATCGAACGCCCGCAGCTGTTCACGTGCGACAGTCTGCTGTGTCGACCCGCGCGACCTCGACCCTTGTTGTTCAGGGCGCCTGGCACGTTCCGCTGAAACCTTTGCAGGTCTGCACACATCACCACTCAAAAGGAGCTCGACAGTGATCGACACATTCAGCAGAACCGGCCCGCTTATGGAAGCCTCCAGCTACCCCGCATGGGCACAACAGCTTATTCGGGACTGTAGCGAGAGCAAGCGCCGGGTTGTCGAACACGAACTTTACCAGCGGATGCGCGACAACAAGCTGAGCGCGAAAACCATGCGCCAGTACCTGATTGGCGGCTGGCCGGTGGTAGAACAGTTTGCGTTGTACATGGCCCAGAATCTCACCAAGACCCGCTTTGCCCGCCATCCTGGCGAGGACATGGCGCGTCGCTGGCTGATGCGCAATATCCGCGTGGAGTTGAACCATGCCGACTACTGGGTGCACTGGAGTCGAGCCCATGGCGTGACGCTCGAAGACCTGCAGGCGCAACAGGTCGCCCCTGAACTGCATGCCTTGAGCCACTGGTGCTGGCATACCAGCTCGGCGGATTCGCTGGTGGTGGCGATTGCCGCGACCAACTACGCCATCGAAGGGGCCACCGGCGAATGGTCGGCGGTGGTCTGCTCCTCTGGCGTCTACGCGGCGGCATTCCCCGAGGAGGAGCGCAAGCGGGCGATGAAATGGCTGAAGATGCACGCCCAGTATGACGATGCTCATCCGTGGGAAGCGCTGGAGATCGTCTGCACCCTGGCGGGCATGAATCCGAGCAAGGCTTTGCAGGTCGAGCTGCGCCAGGCCGTCTGCAAGAGCTACGACTACATGTACCTGTTCCTGGAACGTTGCATGCAGCTGGAAAAGGTCCCGGTCGCCCGTGAGCGCCAGGCAGAACTCGCTGCAGGCTGAGTTGACAGGTGGCGGGGGTTACCCCGCCATTGCCAGTCGGTTGCGACCTTCGCGCTTGGCCACATACAAGGCGCTGTCCGCGCGCCGCAGCAGGCTTTCCGTTGACTCCCCCGCCAGCAAGGTGGCGCAGCCCAGGCTCACCGTCAGGGCGATGGTCTGCTCGTTGGCCGGATAATCCTGGCTCTGCGCCGCCTGGCGCAGGCGTTCACCGACCATGGCCGCCGCTTCGCGACTGGTGTTGGACAGGACGATCAGGAACTCTTCCCCGCCATACCGGAACACCATGTCAATATTGCGCAGCTGGCTCTTGATCGAGGCGGCGACGGCCTTGAGTACCTGGTCGCCGGCGCTGTGGCCGTGGCTGTCGTTGATGCGCTTGAAGTGATCGATATCGAGCATCAACAACGAGAGCGGTTGGCTGTGGCGACGGGCCAATTCGATTTCCCGTTGCAGGGTCTGGTCCATGGCAATGCGGTTGCCGGTCTCGGTCAGTGGGTCGCGCAGCGCGCTCTGGGTGGCGGCGCGGTACAGCAAGGCGTTGCGTACCGGATAGAGCAGGCAGGAGAGCAGTGACTCCAGGTTGCCCAGTTCCTGTTCGGTGAAGCGCTGGTTGCGCCGGAACAGCAACTGCCCCAGGTGCTCGCCCTCGTGGCTGAGGCTGTAGCTCACCGAGTGATGACCGCGCTGGCCGAATTCGAGGCGCAGGTCGCTGCTTTGATGCACGTAGATCAGTGAGTGCAGGGGGACCAGGCGCTGAATCTCGCGGAAGAACAGGCCGAGGATGCGTTCCGGCTCAAGGCTGGTCTGCAACTGCAGGCCGAGTTGCTGGCGCAGCTGGGTGAGGGTGGTGGGGCGTTGGAAAAGACTGGGGGCCTGACCGAAACCCAGGCGCTGCAACTTGGCACTGTCGAAGTCAATGGTGTTGGTCTGGATCGGTGTCTTCATGGTGGTCAGCCCCTGGGTACAGCATGCGGTCTTACAGGCTGGTGAGAGCGGCTTGGGGGCTGCGCGTCGTACTGATCCATCAGTCCCGTAGGACAATTGGCAACAGTCTAATCGTTTCGCCCGGGCTTGGTAGCCCGAGCCGATGGAACGCCCGCGGCTTTCACACAACCTGTCTGAGGGAAGTTAGAGCGAAAGTCGTGCCAACCGGTTCAATCAAATAAAACTCGTTGCAATTCATCAGGTTGTTTTTTGCTTGAAGGGCAAAGCCGGGAGCGGGCGGCAGTTGTTTGACTTGCCGTACTGGCTTTTTGAAATGCCCGACTTGCCGTGCCGGTATTCCGGCACGGGGGCATGAGGCGGGTTGGATTACTGGGCGTTGAAGGCCTGGCCGTTGATGCCGGTGCTGTCCGGGCCCATCAGGTACAGGTAGACCGGCATGATCTCTTCAGGCGTCGGATTGTTCTGCGGGTCCTCTCCGGGATAGGCCTGGGCGCGCATGCTGGTGCGAGTGGCGCCGGGATTGATGCTGTTGGCGCGCACGGGGGCAACGTTGTCGAGTTCGTCGGCCAGGGTCTGCATCAGGCCCTCGGTGGCGAACTTGGAGACCCCGTAGGCGCCCCAGTAGGCACGGCCCTTGCGGCCGACGCTGCTGGAAGTGAAGATCACCGAGGCGTCTTGGGACAGCTTGAGCAATGGCAGCAGAGTGCTGGTCAGCATGAACATCGCGTTGACGTTGACTTGCATGACCCGCATGAAGTTTTCGCCCGAGAGCTGTTCGATCGGCGTGCGCGGGCCAATGATCGAAGCGTTGTGGAGCAGGCCGTCGAGGTGGCCGAACTCGGTCTCGATCATCGCCGCCAGTTCGTCGTACTGGTGCGGCAGGGCGGTTTCCAGGTTGAACGGAATCACCGCCGGTTGTGGATGGCCGGCGGCTTCGATCTCGTCATAGACCTGGGTCAGGTTGGCCTCGGTCTTGCCCAGCAACAGCACGGTGGCGCCGTGGGCGGCATAGGTCCTGGCGGCGGCCGCGCCGATGCCGCGGCCGGCACCGGTGACCAGGATCACCCGATCCTTGAGCAATTCGGGGCGGGCGGAGTAATCAAACATGGCTGAACCTCAACAAATGTAAGAATGACGCTATCCATGGGAGCCGGCTTGCTGGCGATCCAGGCGGCGTGATCGGACAGATACCCCGCGTCGAAGCTATCGCCGGCAAGCCGGCTCCCGCAGGAATCAGCTCAACAACTGCACAGCGCGTTATCCAGGACCTTGCGCAGGTCCAGTGGATGATCCACCACGACGTCGGCGCCCCAGTGATCGGGGTTGTCGTCCGGGTGGATGTAGCCGTAGCGCACGGCGGCGGTCCGGGTCCCGGCGTCGCGGCCCGATTCGATATCGCGCAGGTCGTCGCCGACAAACAGGACACTGGCCGGGTCCAGGTCGAGCATCTTGCACGCCAGGATCAGCGGCTCCGGGTCGGGTTTGCTGTTCTTCACATGGTCCGGGCAGATCAGCAGGGCCGAGCGTTCGGCCAGGCCGAGCTGCTGCATGATCGGCTCGGCGAAGCGCAATGGTTTGTTGGTGACCACGCCCCAGAGCAGATTGGCTTTCTCGATATCCGCCAGCAACTCGCCCATGCCGTCGAACAGCTTGCTGTGGACGGCGCAGGCCTTCAGGTAGCGCTCGAGGAACTCCTGGCGCAGTTCCTCGAAGCCTGGCGACTCGGGGTCCATCATGAAGGTCACCGCGACCATCGCGCGGGCACCGCCGGAAATTTCGTCGCGGATCAGCCTGTCGGCAATCGCCGGCAGCCCGCGATCAGCCAGCATGGCCTGGCAGATGGCGATAAAGTCCGGCGCGGTATCGAGCAGGGTACCGTCCATGTCGAAGAGAACCGCTCTCAAACGCATCGGTCATTCCTCGCGCAGGGTCTGGATCATGTAGTTCACCGCCACGTCCGGAGCCAGCTTGTAGTGCTTGGTCAGCGGGTTGTAGGTCAGGCCGATGATGTCCTTGACCGACAGGCCGGCGTCGCGGCTCCAGGAGCCCAGCTCGGAAGGACGGATGAATTTCTTGAAGTCGTGGGTGCCGCGTGGCAGCAGGCCCATGATGTATTCGGCGCCGACGATGGCGAACAGATAGGCCTTCGGGTTGCGGTTGATGGTGGAGAAGAACACCTGGCCGCCGGGCTTGACCATGCGGAAGCAGGCGCGAATCACCGACGATGGATCGGGTACGTGCTCCAGCATTTCCAGGCAGGTGACCACGTCGAACTGCTTGGGCATTTCCTCGGCCAGGGCTTCGGCGGTGATCTGCCGGTACTCGACGCTGACACCCGATTCCAGTTGGTGCAGTTGGGCCACGGCCAGGGGCGCCTCGCCCATGTCGATGCCCATGACCGTGGCGCCGCGCTGGGCCATGGCTTCACTGAGGATGCCGCCGCCGCAACCGACGTCGAGGACTTTCTTGCCGGCCAGCTTGACCCGCTCGTCGATCCAGTTGACCCGCAGCGGATTGATGTCGTGCAGCGGCTTGAACTCGCTTTCACGGTCCCACCAGCGATGGGCGAGGGCTTCGAATTTGGCGATTTCGGCGTGGTCGACGTTGCTCATGGAACTATCCTCTGAAAACTTGGAAACCAGGGTGATCCAGGACCGTTCGGGCCCGGGATGATCAAATCAGTGCGCATGACCGCCGATGCGCCGGCCCCAGGTCCGGGCCGTGGCGCTCAGTCGTTGTTCGTCCAGGCGGGTCAGGCGCCGGTCGTCGAGCAGTTGCTTGCCGCCAACCCACAGGTGTTGCACACACTCGCGGCCGCTGGCGTAGATCAGGGTGGACACCGGATCATAGACCGGTTGCTGGGCCATGCCGGAAAGGTCGAAGGCGACGATATCCGCGGCCTTGCCGACTTCCAGGGTGCCGATTTCACTCTCCAGGCCCAGGGCGCGCGCGCCGTTCAGGGTCGCCATGCGCAGGGCGCGATGGGCATCCAGGGCGCTGGCGGAACCGGCAACGGCCTTGGCCAGCAGGGCGGCGGTACGGGTTTCACCCAGCAGGTCGAGGTCATTGTTGCTCGCCGCGCCATCGGTGCCTACTGCCACATTGACGCCGGCCTGCCACAGGCGTTCCACCGGGCAGAAGCCGCTGGCCAGTTTCAGGTTCGATTCCGGGCAGTGGATCACGCTGGTGTTGCTTTCTACCAGCAAGGCCAGGTCGTCATCGCTGATCTGCGTCATGTGCACGGCCTGGAAGCGCGGTCCCAGCAGGCCGAGGCGAGCCAGGCGGGTCAGTGGCCGTTCGCCGTTCTGTTCAACCGCCTGCTGGACCTCGAAGGCGGTCTCATGCACATGCATATGGATCGCGGCGTCGAGCTCTTCGGCGATGACGCGGATTTTTTCCAGGTTTTCGTCGCCGACGGTATAGGGTGCATGGGGACCGAAGGCTATCTTGATACGGGGGTGATGCTTGAGGTCGCCGAACAGTTCGATGGCCTGGCGCAGGGATTCGTCGCTGCTGGCCGCGCCGGGGATCGGGAAGTCGAGGATGGGCACGGCGATCTGGGCGCGAATGCCGCTGTCATGGACGCACTCGCTGGCAACTTTCGGGAAAAAGTACATGTCCGAGAAACAGCTGATGCCGCCCTTGAGCTGTTCGGCAATGGCCAGGTCGGTGCCGTCGCGGACGAAGGTTTCGTCGACCCACTTGCCTTCGGCGGGCCAGATATGTTGTTCCAGCCAGGTCATCAGCGGCAGGTCGTCGGCCAGGCCACGGAACAGGGTCATGGCGGCATGGCCATGGGCATTCACCAGTCCCGGGGCGAGCAGTGCCCCCGGCAGCTCGCGGACTTCGCCGGCCTTGAGTTTCAAGGCCTCGGCCCGCGGGCCGATAAAGACGATACGCCCGTCGCGGATGCCCAGGCCGTGCTCCTTGAGGACCACGCCGGCGGGTTCGACAGGCACCAGCCAGGTGGGCAGCAACAGCAAGTCGAGCGGGGCGGCGATGTTCGGCATCGAGGACGGCTTCCAGGCTTTATACAAAAGGACGGCGAAGTATACCCGAGCGTCTTGGCGGGGGGCTCGCTATAATCGGCGGCTTTTGTTTCCCAGTGCGGAGTGAATCATGCGCGATCGGTTGTTGGCAGCGGAAAAGGTCAAGGCCATCGATTGGCGCCAGGGGGCCTTGTATCTGCTCGACCAGCGCATCCTGCCGTTCGAGAACAGCTGGTTGGCCTGTAACAGCGCGGCCGGGGTGGCCGAGGCGATTCGCGAGAGGGTCGTGCGCGGCGCGCCGGTCATCGGTATCGCTGCCGCCTACGGCCTGGTGCTGGCGGCGCGCGCGCGGTTTGCCGACGGGCGTGGCTGGGTGGCGGCGCTGGAAGAGGATTTTGCCTTGCTGGCTGCTGCGCGACCGACCGCGGTCAATCTTTCCTGGGCGCTCGGGCGGATGCGCGAACGCCTGGAGCGCGCCCGTGACCTCGCTGATCCGCTGGCGGCGCTGGAGGCCGAGGCCATTGCCATCCATGAAAGTGATCGTGAGGCCAACCTGACCATGGCGCAGTTGGGTGTCGACCTGATCCGCAAGCATCAGGGCAATGCCCAGGCGATCCTCACCCACGGCAATACCGGCGCCCTGGCGACCGGTGGCTTCGGTACCGCGCTGGGGGTGATTCGCGGTGCGTTCCTCGAAGGCATGGTCGAGCGGGTCTACGTCGACGAAACCCGGCCCTGGCTGCAGGGATCGCGCCTGACCGCCTGGGAGCTGGCCAACGCGGACATCCCGGTGACCGTGAACGCCGATTCCGCCGCCGCCCACATCCTGAAGACCAAGGGCGTGACCTGGGTCATCGTCGGGGCCGACCGGATCACCGCGAACGGCGATGTGGCGAGCAAGATCGGCACCTACCAGCTGGCCGTCTGTGCCATGCACCATGGCGTGCGGTTCATGGTCGTGGCCGCGAGCTCGACCATCGACATGAACCTGGCCAGCGGCGACGATATCGTGCTGGAAGAGCGCGATGGCGACGAATTGCTCAGCGTCGGCGGGCAGCGGCTCGGTGTGCCGGTCGAAGCGTTCAATCCGGTATTCGATGTGACGCCGGCGGACCTGATCGATGTCATCGTGACCGAAAAGGGCATAGTCGAACGACCGGACGCCGCGAAGATGACTCAATTGATGTGTCGCAAGCGCCTGCACTGAGCCGGTTTTTTTCCGGCCAGGTGATTTTTTCGGGGTCTGGATGCAGGCATTTTGCTTTTAAGCCCCTCCCGATGCGCTCTCGAAGGGTTTCGTTGGTCGCCTGTCTACATCCTTATGTATCCGGGGATAGGTGCGTGGCGGCGATTGTGATAACATTCGGCGGTTTCCAGGGCTGTCCGAACCGACTGCCCTTACTGCGCAGATCCATGGCATAACTCGTTGATTTGTCGTAAGTCGTTGCCAGGCATCAGGTCGGCAGCGGCAAGCTTCGTTCGTCCCATATGGATGCGACGAAGTTTCACCAGAAAAAGGAATCAGGCTTCTCATGGGCGAACTGGCCAAAGAAATCCTCCCGGTCAATATCGAAGACGAGCTGAAACAGTCCTACCTCGACTACGCGATGAGCGTGATTGTCGGGCGGGCATTGCCCGATGCGCGCGATGGCTTGAAGCCCGTGCACCGGCGTGTCCTGTTTGCGATGAGCGAGCTGGGTAACGACTGGAACAAGCCGTACAAGAAATCTGCCCGTGTGGTCGGTGACGTGATCGGTAAGTATCACCCTCACGGTGATACCGCGGTGTACGACACCATTGTTCGGATGGCGCAGCCATTCTCCCTGCGTTATCTCCTGGTCGATGGCCAGGGCAACTTCGGTTCGGTCGACGGTGACAATGCCGCGGCCATGCGATACACCGAAGTGCGCATGACCAAGCTGGCGCACGAGCTGCTGGCCGACCTGCACAAGGAAACCGTGGACTGGGTGCCGAACTATGACGGCACCGAGCAGATACCGGCGGTCATGCCGACCCGTATCCCCAACCTGCTGGTCAACGGTTCCAGCGGTATCGCCGTGGGCATGGCGACCAACATCCCGCCGCACAACCTCGGTGAAGTGATCGACGGCTGCCTGGCGCTGATCGACAACCCCGAGCTGACCGTCGACGAACTGATGCAGTTCATCCCGGGGCCGGACTTCCCGACCGCCGCGATCATCAACGGCCGCGCCGGGATCATCGAGGCCTACCGCACCGGTCGCGGACGCATCTACATGCGTGCCCGCTCGACCGTCGAGGATATCGACAAGGTCGGTGGTCGCCAGCAGATCGTCATCACCGAACTGCCTTATCAATTGAACAAGGCTCGCCTGATCGAGAAGATCGCCGAGCTGGTCAAAGAGAAGAAGCTCGAAGGCATCACCGAGCTGCGCGACGAGTCCGACAAGGACGGTATGCGCGTCGTGATCGAGCTGCGTCGTGGCGAAGTGCCCGAGGTGATTCTCAACAACCTCTACGCCCAGACCCAGTTGCAGAGTGTGTTCGGCATCAACATCGTTGCGCTGATCGACGGTCGTCCGCGGATCCTCAATCTCAAGGACCTGCTGGAAGCCTTCGTCCGTCACCGTCGCGAAGTCGTCACCCGGCGTACCGTGTTCGAACTGCGCAAGGCCCGCGAGCGTGGACATATCCTCGAAGGCCAGGCCGTGGCCCTGTCGAACATCGACCCGGTGATCGCCCTGATCAAGGCTTCGCCGACGCCGTCGGAAGCCAAGGAAGCGCTGATCAGCACGCCCTGGGAATCCAGTGCGGTGATGACCATGGTCGAGCGTGCCGGGGCAGACTCCTGCCGTCCGGAAAACCTCGATCCGCAATACGGCCTGCGCGACGGCAAGTATTTCCTGTCGCCGGAACAGGCACAAGCCATCCTGGAGCTGCGCCTGCACCGCCTGACCGGCCTGGAGCACGAGAAGCTGCTGGCCGAATACCAGGAGATCCTCAACCAGATCGGCGAGCTGATCCGCATCCTCAACAGCGCCACGCGCCTGATGGAAGTGATCCGCGAAGAGCTGGAAGTCATTCGCGCCGAGTACGGCGATGCGCGTCGCACCGAAATCCTCGATGCGCGTCTCGACCTGACCCTGGGCGACATGATCCCGGAAGAAGAGCGCGTGGTGACCATTTCCCACAGCGGCTACGCCAAGACCCAGCCGTTGTCGGCCTACCAGGCCCAGCGTCGCGGTGGTAAGGGCAAGTCGGCGACCGGCGTCAAGGATGAGGACTACATCTCCCACCTGCTGGTCGCCAACAGCCATGCCACGCTCCTGCTGTTCTCCAGCAAGGGCAAGGTGTACTGGCTCAAGACCTATGAAATTCCCGAAGCGTCCCGCGCCGCTCGCGGCCGTCCGCTGGTCAACCTGCTGCCGCTGGACGAAGGTGAGTACATCACCACCATGCTGCAGATCGACCTGGAGGCCCTGCAGCAGAGCGCCGGTGCCGATGACGACCTGGACGATGCCGATGATGCGGTGATCGAAGGCGAAGTGATCGAAGCCGATGAAGCGGCCGATGCGGCCGAAGAAGTCGATGGCGACACGGCAGAGCTGGTGGCCGAGCCGACCGGTGCCTATATCTTCATGGCCACGGCCTTTGGTACGGTCAAGAAAACCCCGCTGGCACAATTCAGCCGTCCACGCTCCAGCGGCCTGATCGCCCTGAAGCTGAAGGAAGGCGATACCCTGATTGCCGCGGCGATCACCGATGGCGCCAAGGAAGTCATGCTGTTCTCCAACGCCGGCAAGGTGATTCGTTTCGCCGAGAGCGTGGTTCGCGAGATGGGCCGTGGCGCCCGTGGTATCCGCGGCATGCGTATCGGCAAGGGCCAGCAGTTGATCTCCATGCTGATCCCGGAATCGGGGGCGCAGATCCTGACCGCTTCCGAGCGCGGTTTCGGCAAGCGCACTCCGCTGAGCAAGTTCCCGCGGCGCGGACGTGGCGGCCAGGGCGTGATCGCCATGGTCACCAAGGACCGCAACGGCCAGCTGATTGGCGCGATCCAGGTGCAGGAAGGCGAGGAAATCATGCTGATTTCCGACCAGGGCACGCTGGTGCGTACCCGTGTCGACGAGGTTTCCAGCCTGGGCCGTAACACCCAGGGCGTGACCCTGATCAAGCTGGCCAGCGACGAGACCCTGGTCGGCCTGGAGCGTGTGCAGGAGCCATCGGAAGTCGAAGGCGAGGACCTGGAAAGTGAAGAAGGCGTCGAGTTCGGCGGCGAGGTGATGATCGACGGCGTGGCCGACGATTCGTCGCTGGATGCTGCGGCCGACGAAGTTGAACCGCAGGATTAATCAAGCGCCTGCGCCTGACGTTGTAGCTACTGTAGGACAACCGATCGAGGTGTGATCGGTTGTGATCGAACGCGGAGCGGTCGTTGTCGGACCGCTTCGTCGTGTCAGGAGTATCGAGATTCCCCGGCCCGCTCGGCCGGCGATTCTTTCCTGCAGGGCGCCGGGCAGGACGGGCGGCGTGTATATCTCCAAGCAAAGCGAGAGTGGATGTGAGCAAACGAGCCTATAACTTCTGCGCGGGTCCCGCTGCGCTGCCTGAAGCTGTCCTGTTGCGTGCCCAGTCGGAATTGCTGGACTGGCACGGCAAAGGGCTGTCGGTCATGGAAATGAGTCATCGCAGCGATGAATTCGTCTCCATCGCCACCAAGGCCGAGCAGGATCTGCGCGACCTGCTGGATATCCCCTCGAACTACAAGGTGCTGTTCCTGCAAGGTGGCGCCAGCCAGCAGTTTTCCCAGATTCCATTGAACCTGCTGCCTGAAAACGGCAAGGCCGACTATATCGATACCGGTATCTGGTCGCAGAAAGCCATCGAAGAAGCCTCGCGTTATGGTGCTGTCAATGTGGCGGCCACGGCCAAGCCCTACGACTACTTCGCCATTCCCGGGCAGAGCGAGTGGAACCTGTCCAAGGATGCTGCCTACGTTCACTACGCGCCGAACGAAACCATCGGTGGCCTGGAATTCAACTGGATTCCGGAAACCGGCGATGTGCCGCTGGTCGCCGACATGTCCTCGGACATTCTCTCGCGCCCTGTGGATATCTCCCGCTTCGGCATGATCTACGCCGGTGCGCAGAAGAACATCGGCCCGAGCGGCATCGTCGTGAACATCATTCGCGAAGACCTCCTGGGGCACGCGCGTTCGATCTGCCCGACCATGCTCAACTACAAGGTCGCGGCCGACAACGGCTCCATGTACAACACGCCGCCGACCCTGGCCTGGTACCTCTCCGGGCTGGTATTCGAGTGGCTGAAGGAGCAGGGTGGTGTAGCGGCCATCGGCAAGCTCAATGAGGTCAAGCAGCGCACTCTGTATGACTTCATCGATGCCAGCGGCCTGTACAGCAACCCGATCAACAAGACCGACCGCTCGTGGATGAACGTGCCGTTCCGTCTGGCTGACGACCGCCTGGACAAACCGTTCCTGGCCGGCGCCGACGCCCGCGGCCTGTTGAACCTCAAGGGTCACCGTTCGGTGGGCGGCATGCGTGCCTCCATCTATAACGCCGTCGACATCAATGCAGTCAATGCGCTGGTGGCGTACATGGCAGAGTTCGAGAAGGAACACGGCTAATGTCTGAGCAAGAACTCAAGGCACTGCGCCTGCGCATCGACAGTCTCGACGAGAAAGTCCTCGAGCTGATCAGCGAGCGCGCACGCTGCGCCCAGGAAGTCGCGCGGGTAAAGATGGCCTCGCTGGCCGAAGGCGAAGTGCCGGTGTTCTATCGCCCGGAGCGTGAAGCCCAGGTGCTCAAGCGAGTCATGGAGCGCAACCAGGGGCCGCTGGGCAATGAGGAGATGGCGCGGTTGTTCCGCGAGATCATGTCCTCCTGCCTGGCGCTGGAGCAGCCGCTGAAAGTGGCTTATCTGGGCCCCGAGGGTACCTTTACCCAGGCGGCGGCGATGAAGCACTTCGGTCATGCGGTGATCAGCAAGCCGATGGCGGCCATCGATGAAGTATTCCGTGAAGTCGCCGCCGGTGCGGTGAACTTCGGCGTGGTGCCGGTGGAAAACTCCACCGAGGGTGCGGTCAACCACACCCTCGACAGTTTCCTCGAGCACGACATGGTGATCTGTGGCGAAGTCGAGCTGCGTATCCACCACCATCTGCTGGTGGGCGAAAATACCAAGACCGACAGCATCAGTCGCATCTACTCCCATGCCCAGTCGCTGGCCCAGTGCCGCAAATGGCTGGACGCCCATTATCCGAATGTCGAGCGCGTGGCGGTGTCGAGCAACGCCGAGGCGGCCAAGCGGGTCAAGGGTGAGTGGAATTCGGCGGCGATTGCCGGCGATATGGCGGCAGGCCTGTATGGGTTGACCCGCCTGGCCGAGAAAATCGAGGACCGTCCGGACAACTCCACGCGGTTCCTGATGATCGGCAGCCAGGAAGTGCCGCCGACCGGCGACGACAAGACCTCGATCATTGTTTCCATGAGCAACAAGCCCGGCGCGCTCCATGAGCTGCTGGTGCCGTTCCACGACAACGGGATTGACCTGACGCGAATCGAAACCCGACCTTCGCGCAGCGGTAAATGGACGTACGTGTTCTTTATCGACTTCGTCGGCCATCACCGTGATCCGCTGGTCAAGGGTGTGCTGGAGAAGATCAGTCAGGAAGCGGTGGCCCTCAAGGTGCTGGGTTCCTACCCGAAAGCGGTTCTCTAAAGGCGTTGAACATGAGTGGCGACTTCCTCGCCCTGGCGCAGCCGGGCGTGCAACAACTTTCGCCTTACGTTCCGGGCAAGCCCGTGGACGAATTGGCGCGCGAGCTGGATATCGATCCGGCGCGCATCATCAAGCTGGCGAGCAATGAAAACCCGCTGGGCGCCAGTCCCAGGGCCCTGGCGGCGATTGGCGAGGCGTTGGCCGACCTGACCCGCTACCCGGACGGCAACGGCTTCGAGCTGAAGCAGCGCCTGTCCGAGTTGTGCGGCGTGCAGGCCAGCCAGGTGACCCTGGGCAACGGTTCCAACGATATCCTCGAACTGGTCGCCCGTGCCTACCTGGCGCCGGGCCTGAATGCGGTCTTCAGCGAGCATGCCTTCGCGATCTATCCGATCGTGACCCAGGCCGTGGCCGCCGACGCCCGCGTGGCTCCGGCCAGGGATTTCGGACATGACCTGCCGGCGATGCTGGCGGCGATCGACGAGAACACCCGCGTGGTGTTTATCGCCAACCCGAACAACCCGACCGGCACCTGGTTCGGCCCGCAGGCGCTGGAAGCCTTCCTGGCGAAGGTGCCCGGCAATGTGCTGGTGGTGCTGGACGAGGCGTATATCGAGTACGCCCAGGGCGAAGATCTGCCGAATGGCCTGAACTACCTGTCGACCTATCCGAACCTGCTGGTTTCCCGCACGTTCTCCAAGGCCTACGGCCTCGCGGCGCTGCGTGTCGGCTACGGGCTGTCGTCGCCGGCGGTGGCGGACATCCTCAATCGGGTGCGCCAGCCGTTCAACGTGAACAGTCTCGCCCTGGTGGCGGCCCATGCCGCGCTGGACGATGTCGAGTACGTGGCACGCAGTCGCGAGCTGAACGAAGCCGGCATGCGGCAACTGGAGGAAGGTTTCCGGCAGATGGGCCTGGGCTGGATTCCCTCGCGCGCCAATTTCCTCGCTGTCGATGTCGGTCGCGACGCGGGGCCGGTTTACCAGGGCCTGCTGCGCGAGGGCGTGATCGTGCGTCCGATCGCCGGTTATGGTTTGCCGCGGCACCTGCGCATCAGTATTGGCCTGGCCAGTGAAAACAGTCGTTTGCTCGAGGCCCTGGCCAAGGTCCTGGCTCGTGGTTGATGTCATGCCGATGCAATCTGTGACGCCTATGATCGGCCGCCTGGTGGTGGTCGGTCTCGGGCTGATTGGCGGTTCCTTCGCCAAGGGGCTGCGGGAAAGCGGCCTCTGCCGGGAAGTGGTCGGTGTCGATCTCGATCCGCAATCACGCCAGTTGGCGGTGGAGCTGGGGGTGGTCGATCGCTGCGAGGAAGATCTGGCGACCGCTTGTCGGGGAGCCGATGTGATTCAACTGGCGGTGCCGATCCTGGCCATGGAGAAGATGCTCGGCCTGTTGGCGGGCATGGACCTGGGGCAAGCGATCCTGACGGATGTCGGCAGTGCCAAGGGCAATGTGGTGCGTGCCGCCTGCTCGGCGTTTGGCGCCATGCCGCCGCGGTTCGTGCCCGGGCACCCGATTGCCGGATCCGAACAGAGCGGGGTGCAGGCTTCCAACGGCAAGCTGTTCCGCCGGCACAAGGTGATCCTGACCCCGCTGGATGAAACCGATCCGGCGGCGGTGGCCACGGTCGACCGGCTGTGGCGTGCCCTGGGCGCGGATGTCGAGCATATGCAGGTCCAGCGCCACGACGAAGTCCTGGCGGCCACCAGTCATTTGCCGCACCTGCTGGCTTTCGGCCTGGTGGATTCCCTGGCCAAGCGCAACGAGAACCTGGAGATTTTCCGTTACGCCGCCGGTGGATTCCGTGATTTCACGCGAATTGCCGGCAGCGATCCGGTCATGTGGCACGACATCTTCCTGGCCAATCGCGAGGCGGTGTTGCGTGCACTGGACACCTTCCGCAGCGACCTGGATGTCTTGCGCGATGCCGTCGACGCGGGGGATGGGCATCAACTGCTGGATGTGTTCGAGCGGGCCCAGGCGGCACGCGAACATTTCGGCAGGATCTTGGCCCGACGGGCCCGCAAGGACACAATGAACGCCAACGATGATCACAAAGAGGCTCAGTCGTGAATATTCAAGCTCCAGTCATCGCCATCGACGGACCCAGCGGCTCGGGCAAGGGCACTATCGCCGGTCTGCTGGCCAAGCGTCTGGGCTGGTGCCTGCTGGACTCTGGTGCGCTGTATCGGTTGCTGGCCTTCGCCGCGCGCAATCACGGTGTCGACCTGACCAACGAAGAGTCCCTCAAGCTGCTGGCCGCCCATCTCGACGTGCAGTTCATCGGTGCGACCGACGGCCAGCCGCAGCGCATCATTCTCGAAGGGGACGATGTCACCCAGGATATCCGCAACGAGTCGATCGGTGCCGGTGCTTCCCAGGTCGCGGCCCTGCCGGCGGTGCGCGACGCCTTGCTGCAGCGCCAGCGCGCATTCCAGGAGCCGCCGGGACTGGTGGCCGACGGTCGCGACATGGGGACCGTAGTGTTTCCCGATGCGCCGCTGAAGATTTTCCTCACCGCCAGTTCCGAGGAGCGGGCGCGTCGCCGGTACTTGCAGTTGAAGGCCAAGGGCGATGATGTTAGTCTGTCGAGTCTGCTAGATGAGATACGTGCACGCGATGAGCGTGACACCCAGCGAGCGGTAGCCCCGCTCAAGCCGGCGGCTGACGCCATACAGCTGGATTCCACGGAGTTGTCCATCGAGCAGGTGCTGGAACGCATCATGAGCGAGATCGCCATTCGCGATATCGCCGGGTGACCAAGAAGCGTGCAGGGGACCAGTCATAGTCCTGCATGGCTTCTTTCATATGAACGTAACCCACACCGTCTGGGGTGTGGCAGATGGGCGTATTCTTCGCCCTTATCAACAGGAATTAAAATGAGCGAAAGCTTTGCGGAACTCTTTGAAGAGAGCTTGAAGACCCTTAATCTTCAGGCTGGTTCGATCATCACCGGTGTTATCGTTGATATCGATTACCAAGCTCGTTGGGTCACTGTCCACGCTGGTCTGAAGTCTGAAGCTCTGATCCCGCTGGAACAGTTCTACAACGATGCTGGCGAGCTGAACATCAACGTCGGTGACGAAGTTCACGTGGCGCTGGATTCGGTTGAAGACGGCTTTGGTGAAACCAAGCTGTCCCGTGAAAAAGCCAAGCGCGCTGAATGCTGGATCGTTCTGGAAGCAGCCTTCGCAGCCGAGGAAGTGGTCAAGGGCGTTATCAACGGTAAGGTTAAAGGCGGCTTCACTGTCGACGTTAACGGCATCCGTGCGTTCCTGCCAGGTTCCCTGGTTGACGTCCGTCCAGTGCGCGACACCACGCACCTGGAAGGCAAAGAGCTCGAGTTCAAGGTCATCAAGCTCGACCAGAAACGCAACAACGTTGTCGTTTCCCGCCGCAGCGTCCTGGAAGCCGAGAACTCCGCCGAGCGTGAAGCTCTGCTGGAATCCCTGCAGGAAGGTCAGCAAGTCAAGGGTATCGTCAAGAACCTCACCGACTACGGCGCATTCGTCGATCTGGGTGGCGTCGATGGCCTGCTGCACATCACCGACATGGCCTGGAAGCGCATCAAGCATCCATCGGAAATCGTCAACGTTGGCGACGAGATCGATGTCAAGGTTCTGAAGTACGATCGCGAGCGCAATCGTGTTTCCCTGGGCCTGAAGCAGCTGGGCGAAGATCCATGGGTTGCTATCAAAGCCCGTTACCCAGAAAGCACCCGCGTTACCGCGCGTGTAACCAACCTGACCGACTACGGCTGCTTCGCTGAGCTGGAAGAAGGCGTTGAAGGTCTGGTGCACGTTTCGGAAATGGACTGGACCAACAAGAACATCCACCCTTCGAAAGTCGTACAAGTCGGCGACGAAGTGGAAGTCATGGTTCTGGACATCGACGAAGAGCGTCGTCGTATCTCCCTGGGCATCAAGCAGTGCAAGTCGAACCCATGGGAAGACTTCTCTGGCCAGTTCAACAAGGGCGACAAGATCTCCGGCACCATCAAGTCGATCACCGATTTCGGTATCTTCATTGGTCTGGACGGCGGCATCGACGGTCTGGTTCACCTGTCCGACATCTCCTGGAACGAAGTGGGCGAAGAAGCCGTACGTCGTTTCAAGAAGGGCGACGAGCTGGACACCGTCATCCTGTCGGTTGACCCAGAGCGTGAGCGCATCTCCCTGGGCATCAAGCAACTGGAAAGCGACCCGTTCTCCGAGTACGTCTCGGTTAACGACAAAGGCGCCATCGTTAAAGGCACTGTGAAAGAAGTTGACGCCAAAGGCGCCATCATCGTTCTGGCCGACGATATCGAAGCGACTCTGAAAGCCTCCGAAATCAGCCGTGACCGCGTTGAAGACGCGCGTAACGTCCTGAAGGAAGGCGAAGAAGTAGAAGCCAAGATCATCAGCGTTGACCGCAAGAGCCGCGTGATCCAGCTGTCGATCAAGTCGAAAGACGTTGAAGACGAGAAAGAAGCCATCCAGAGCCTGAAAGCAGCTCCGGAAGGCGAAGCAGCTGACACCACCATGGCTGCTCTGCTGCGTCAAGCAATGGCCAAACAGAACTGAGTTCTGTCTGACTGTTGAAAAAAGGGCGACTTCGGTCGCCCTTTTTTATGGCCGGGATTTGAGTGTTTCACGGGTGAAACCAAATCGGACGTGCTACGGTCACATTTATAAGTGTAAAGATCTGTGTGTCTGGATCAGCCATTGTCAGCTGTCGAAGGCTTTTCTCAGGGTGTCACCTTGATAAGGATGTGAATGAGCAAGCTCATAGCAGTATTTGCCCTGGCGTTGCTTGCCGGATGTACCACCAACGCCAAGACCCACGTCAGGCACGGTGTGAGCGGTATCGAGATCGACTGCTCGGGATTGGGTTCCGGCTGGGAAAAGTGCTACAAACGGGCGGCTCGCGAGTGCAAGGCTCAGGGCTACAAGGTCGTCACCAAGTCCAGTGATGCCAAGGATGATGAAGGTGACTATCTCTTTGGCTGGAATCCGGCAGGCTATGCCACCCGGACGATGCTGGTGATCTGCAACTAGTCGATATACACACCTCCAGGCCCGGACGTATCTGGTATGCAGATAAGTCAATAGATGGGCTGTTCAAAATCCTCAGGTCATGCTAAAACCTTCGAAGCGCTTTTCCTAGCTGCTTGAAAAAGAAGGGAAAAATATGACGAAGTCGGAGTTGATCGAACGAATTGTCACCCATCAGGGGCTGCTCTCATCCAAGGATGTCGAGTTGGCCATCAAGACCATGCTTGAGCAAATGTCCCAGTGCCTGGCGACTGGGGACCGGATCGAAATTCGTGGATTCGGTAGCTTTTCCCTGCACTATCGCGCACCGCGCGTGGGGCGCAATCCCAAGACCGGGCAGTCGGTCAGCCTGGATGGGAAGTTTGTACCGCACTTCAAACCGGGGAAGGAGCTTCGGGATCGGGTGAATGAAGATGAAGAGCATGATGATGCCTGATCATCTTCGCCAGGTGCGTATGCGTCTGGCCTGGTGATCTGTCCCGTTGTTCATCACCCTGCGGGCGATTGTATCTATCCCGATAAATCGGCATTCCGTTTATTGGATGGCATCCGGGATTGACCCGTTCGGTTCACTGTCTCCCTTTGTGCTCCGGGATCATGTCCGGTCGTAGCGGCTATTTCCCCGTTATCTCTTCCCCTCTGTATTTCGCTGGTTTTCTTGTCCATGGTGGCAAGTGTCGAGTTATTGCGTAGAGTCGTCTATATTCGCGGGCCCAACTGCCAGGTCGAGTATTTTCTGGCTTGGCCTCCTGTTTTTTACGACGCGTAAAGTTTCCGGGTCTGGCGAGTAAAAGCTGCTCGTGAATATCGTTATTTAAGTGTGGCAAGGATCTTGGCTTGATGATGATTTTGTTGTGCTGTTTGGTCGTGTTGATGGCGTCGTTATTGTTGACGGGCGCTCTTCGTCATTACGCGTTGGCGCGCAGCCTGATGGATATTCCCAACGAGCGCAGCTCTCATTCCGTCGCCACTCCCCGTGGTGGTGGCGTGGCCATCGTCGTCAGTTTCCTGGCTGTCTTGCCTGTCCTGGCGTTTACCGGCATCGTGCTTTGGCCCATCGTCTGGGCGCTGCTGGGTGCCGGCGCCTGTATCGCGCTGGTGGGGTTTCTCGACGATCATGGCCATGTAGCTGCTCGCTGGCGCTTGTTGGCTCATTTTTCGGCGGCGGCCTGGTTGCTTTTCTGGATGGGTGGCCTGCCGACTCTTGATATCATGGGCGCACGTATCAACCTGGGGTTGGTCGGTGATGTCTTGGCCGCCTTCTATCTGGTGTGGATGCTCAATCTTTATAATTTCATGGATGGAATCGACGGGATTGCCAGCGTAGAAGCGCTGACGGCGTGCCTCGGCGCGTGTCTTGTCTATACACTCACAGACAATGCAGGCCTGATCTGGCCGCCGTTGCTGCTGGCGATGGCGGTCGGTGGTTTTCTATACTGGAATTTTCCACCTGCCAGGATTTTCATGGGTGATGCCGGCAGCGGTTTTCTCGGCGTGATGCTCGGCGGGCTTTCCCTCCATGCGGCCTGGGCTGAACCCCGGTTGCTGTGGGTGTGGTTGATTTTGCTGGGCGTGTTCGTCGTCGACGCGACGTTTACGTTGATACGACGTTTACTGCGTGGTGACAAGGTGTACGAGGCGCATCGCAGTCATGCCTATCAATTTGCCTCGCGGCAGGTGGGCAGCCATCTGCCGGTGACTCTGGCGGTAACCGGGATCAATCTTGGCTGGTTGTTGCCGATTGCCCTATGTGTCGGATTGTCGATAGTGGACGGCGCCATCGGGCTGATTGTCGCGTATGTGCCGTTGGTTTTCCTGGCCTTCAGGTTTCACGCGGGCGAGCTGGAAAAAGCGGGCTGAGCGTTATCGTTTTTCCAGTTGGCTTGGACATGCCTGTATCGGATACAGCATGTGTATTGCCGTTTTTTGGATACTGGCCTTAGAGGGGTTATGGATAAGATACGAGCCTTTTTGTTAGGCCTCCCGCGTCGGCAAAAACGCGTTCTTCAGGTCATCGCCGACATTGTGCTGGTGTGGTTGGCGCTGTGGATGTCGTTTGTCGTCAGGCTGGGGCTGGACGACGTGATCAACCCGTTTACCCAGCACCGCTGGTTGTTTCTCTCCGCGCCTGTGGTGGCTATTCCGCTGTTTGTAAAATTCGGGTTGTACCGGGCGGTGATGCGTTATTTCGGCAATGATGCCCTGATCGCCATCGTCAAGGCGGTGAGCCTGTCCGCGCTGATCCTCGGTGTGGTGGTCTATCTCTATAGCAACCACCAGACAGTGGTGCCGCGATCCATCATGTTCAACTACTGGTGGTTGAGCCTGATCATGATCGGTGGTCTGCGTCTGGTGATGCGCCAGTACTTCCTGGGGGATTGGTTTGGTGCCTCCCAGCACATGCCTTTTGCCAATCGTGATAGCGGGCTGACGAAGGTGGCAGTGTACGGAGCCGGTTCGGCGGGTAACCAACTGGTTGCTGCGCTGCGCATGGGCCGCGCCATGCAGCCCGTTGCCTTTATTGACGATGACAGCAGTATTGCCGATCGCAGTATTTCCGGGTTGCAGGTCTACAAACCCAAGCATATCCAGCAGATGATCGATACCACGGGAGCCCAGGAAATCCTGCTGGCGATTCCTTCCTCTTCCCGCGGGCGCCGCCGTGAGATTCTTGGTTTCCTGGAAGGTTACCCCTTGCATGTACGCAGTGTGCCCGGGTTCATGGATCTGGCCAGCGGGCGGGTCAAGGTCGACGATATCCAGGAAGTCGATATCGCCGATCTGCTCGGGCGTGACGCCGTGCCTGCCCAGGCTGAACTGCTTGAGCATTGCATCAAGGGCCGTGCGGTGCTTGTCACCGGAGCCGGCGGCTCCATTGGTTCGGAGCTTTGCCGGCAGATTCTTGCCTTGCGCCCAACGACGCTTCTGCTTTTCGAGCACAGTGAGTTCAATCTCTACAGCATCTTGTCGGAGCTTGAGCGGCGCGTGGCCCGTGAGTCCCTGTCCGTGCGCCTGCTGCCGATCCTCGGCTCCGTGCGTAATCCGGACAAGTTGCTGTCTGTCATGAAAACCTGGCGTGTGGAAACGGTCTACCATGCGGCGGCGTACAAGCACGTGCCCATGGTCGAGCACAACATCGCCGAAGGCGTGCTGAACAATGTGATCGGCACCCTGAACACCGCTCAGGCGGCATTGCAGGCCGGCGTGGCGAACTTCGTGCTCATTTCCACCGACAAGGCGGTGCGGCCGACCAATGTCATGGGCAGCACCAAGCGTCTGGCCGAGATGACCCTGCAGGCCCTCAGTCGTGAGCTGGCACCGGTGCTCTTTGGTGATTCTAGCAATGTGTCCCGGGTCAACAAGACCCGTTTCACCATGGTTCGGTTTGGCAACGTGCTGGGTTCGTCGGGGTCGGTTATTCCGTTGTTCCACAAGCAGATCAAGGCGGGTGGGCCGCTGACGGTGACCCATCCGAAGATCACGCGTTACTTCATGACTATCCCTGAAGCCGCCCAACTGGTCATCCAGGCCGGCTCGATGGGGCAGGGGGGCGATGTGTTTGTCCTGGACATGGGCGAACCGGTCAGGATTGTCGAGCTGGCGGAAAAGATGATTCACCTTTCCGGCCTGAGTATCCGTTCCGACAAGAACCCTCATGGTGATATCGCGATCGAGTTCTCGGGGTTGCGACCTGGAGAAAAGCTTTACGAAGAGTTGCTGATCGGCGACAACGTGGCGGCGACCCAGCATCCGATGATCATGACCGCCAATGAAGACCTGCTGCCCTGGGAGGCGCTCAAGTTGCGCCTGTCCGAATTGCTTGCGGCCGTGGAGAGCGATGACTACGCACGTGTGCGTCAGTTGTTGCGGGACACCGTCAGTGGCTACGCTCCGGACGGTGAGATAGTGGACTGGATCTATCAGCAACGGCGCATGGATCCCTGAAGCTACACACCCGGTAACGGCCTCGTTTTTGACAAGGCTCCAGCATCACCTAGGTTTGGAAAGCAGCTTCGGAAAAGCTGCTTTCCCCTACGATGTCATGGAGTGTCACCTATGCGTACAGGCTTTTTCCCCTCCCTGTTGTTAACCGTTCTGCTCGGCGCCACCGCGGCGGTCAATGCGGCGCCAGCCGCCCAGACCGGCCAGCAAGCCGCACCCGCGAGTCAGGCAGAGTCTGCTCCAAAAGCCGGCAAGGTCAACCTGAACACCGCCGATGCCGAAACCATCCAGCGTGAACTGTCGGGCATCGGCGAGGCCAAGGCCCAGGCCATCGTCGCCTATCGGGAAGCGAACGGACCTTTCTCTTCGGTGGATGAGTTGCTTGAGGTCAAGGGGATCGGCAAGGCGATTCTCGACAAGAATCGCGACCAACTGGCGATCAACTGACGGCGTCGATCCGGCGCTCGAGACCGGTCCGGGGATCGGTCTCTTTTTCGTCAGGGGCCCTGGTTGTCGCAGCCCCTGGCGAGCCTTACTCCACCTGATCCTTCAAATGCGCCCTGGTTACATCCAGGATTTTCTGCGCCAGTTCGGCGTCTTCCGCACTGCGCGAGAGCACCAGCGCCCCGACCAGCGTCGCCAGCATCACGATACTCTGGTCCTGTGCATCCGGTCCGCCACCCAGCGCCTCCTCGACCTGCTTGAGCCGGGACTCGATCACCGTGTCGGTGGTCGGGCTCGGTGCGCCACGTTGTCCCAGCTCCGAGCACATGGTCGGCAATGGGCATCCGTGTTCCGGCGTGGTCAGGTGCCACTCGGACAGGTAGCTGTCGATGAACGCCTGTACCGGCTTGTCCTGGCTGAACAGCGTGTCGCAATGCACGTCCAGTTCCGCCGCGGCTTCCTGCAGGGCTTTCTCGACCAGTTCGTCCTTGGATTTGAAGTGCGCGTAGAAGCCGCCGTGGGTCAGGCCCAGGGCTTTCATCAAGGGCTGCAGGCCGGTCGCGCCAATACCGTCACGGCGAAAGCGGGCCGCCGCTTCCTTGATGATGCGCTCGTGGGTCTGGGCTTTATGATCGTGTGAATAGCGCATGGCTCAACCTCCAAATCTCCGGCCAATGATAACTGTGAGTTGTCGGCAGAGGGTTGGATTTTTTGAAGGTTGGTTCAAATCCGTTCAAATGCAGGAGGGGGTGTCAGCGGTCCTGCGCGTCCTTGGCATCCATCTCGGCGTTGCGCTCCTGGACGCGCTTGCGCTGTTCGTCGGTGAGCTCCACTTTGGTGGCGGTGTCGCGCAACATCATCAGGCCGCCGACGATGGAGCCGATGGCAACCACGATGATCAACCAGGCATACCAGGGCATGGGATTCTCCTTGATGGACCGATCCCGCGCGAGAAGTTCGTGCGGGATGCCGGCCCTTACCACTTTGAGTCACGGGATTTCTCAGTGGTTCAATTGTAAGCCCGTTCTGCTCCGATAGCTCTTACTGCCCGGTCAGCATCGCATCCGCCGGGGCGTCGGCGCGCAACTGCGCGGTCAGCAGGAAGTACAGGAAGCCGGCGGCCATGAAGCCGACGAAGATCAGGCCGATCAGCGCGTTGAACCAGGCCATGGCGACCAGGCAGACCACGGCCAGGAACAGCGCGATGGCCGGGACGAGCGGATAGCCCGGCGCGCGGAAGGTGCGCTCCAGGTCCGGCTCGGTTTTGCGCAGTTTGAACAGGCTGAGCATGCTCATGATGTACATGACGATCGCGCCGAATACCGCCATGGTGATCATGGCCGCGGTGAGGGTCATGCCGCTGAGGTTGATCAGGCCGTCGCTGTAGATGGCGGCGATGCCGATCAGGCCGCCGACGATAATGGCGCGATGCGGGGTCTGGAAGCGCGAGAGCTTGGCCAGGGACGCGGGCAGGTAGCCGGCGCGGGCCAGGGCGAAGAACTGGCGCGAATAACCGAGGATGATCCCGTGGAAACTCGCCACCAGGCCGAACAGGCCGATCCACACCAGCATGTGCAGCCAGCCGGAGCTGTCGCCGACCACAGCTTTCATCGCCTGTGGCAGGGGATCGTTGATGTTCGACAAGGTACGCCAGTCACCGACGCCACCGGCGAAGAACATCACGCCCATCGCCAGCAGCACCAGGGTCAGGATGCCGCTGATATAGGCCTTGGGAATGGTGCGTTTCGGATCCTTGGCTTCTTCGGCGGCCATGGCGGCGCCTTCGATCGCGAGGAAAAACCAGATGGCAAACGGAATGGCTGCGAACATCCCGGCAATCGCCGGCGCGCCGAAGCTGTCGGCTCCGGCCCAGCCGTTCAGGGCGAAATGGCTGAAGCTGAAGGCCGGTGCGACCACGCCCATGAATACCAGCAACTCGGCCACCGCCAGGACGCAGACCACCAGTTCGAAGGTGGCGGCCAGTTTCACCCCGAGGATGTTCAGGCCCATGAACACAATGTAGGCGCCCACGGCGGCATGCTTGGGATCAAGCGCGGGGAACTGCACATTCAGGTAGGCACCGATGGCCAGGGCAATGGCCGGTGGCGCGAAGACAAACTCGATCAGTGTCGCCAGGCCGGCGATCAGCCCGCCTTTCTCGCCAAAGGCCCGGCGGCTGTAGGCAAAGGGGCCGCCCGCGTGGGGAATGGCGGTGGTCAGTTCGGTAAAGCTGAAGATGAAGCAGGTGTACATCGCCGCGACCATCAACGATGTCACCAGGAATCCGAGCGTACCGGCGACGCCCCAGCCGTAGCTCCAGCCGAAATACTCGCCGGAAATCACCAGGCCGACGGCGATGCCCCACAGATGCAACGTGCCCAGCGTGGGCTTGAGTCGAGTGTTCATATGTTTCTCCCTGAACCGTTTGGATACCGCTCGGAACAGGCGGGTGCAGCGGACGTGCCAGCGCCGGGGAATGCGTCGCAAAGGGTGAAAAAGCTGTCGTATCGAGGATATTTCGCCGATGTTGCCCGGGATTTCGACTTTAATTGGTGCGAGTGGGGACCTTTATGGCGCGCCGTGGGCACATTTGCCGATCACCGGGTCCCGATCAGCCCCGGCTTGCGCTACAATCCGCGCCGATTTCGACTTGCCTGAGAGCCCATCCATGTCCGCCTGCCAGACTCCTATCATCGTCGCCCTGGATTACCCCACCCGTGACGCCGCCCTGAAGCTGGCCGATCAACTGGACCCGAAACTGTGCCGGGTCAAAGTCGGCAAGGAACTGTTCACCAGCTGCGCCTCGGAAATTGTCGGGACCCTGCGCGACAAGGGCTTCGAAGTGTTCCTGGATCTCAAGTTCCACGACATTCCCAACACCACCGCGATGGCGGTCAAGGCAGCCGCGGAAATGGGGGTCTGGATGGTCAATGTCCATTGCTCCGGTGGCCTGCGCATGATGGCGGCCTGTCGTGAAGTGCTCGACCAGCGCAGCGGTCCGAAGCCGTTGTTGATCGGCGTGACCGTGCTGACCAGCATGGAGCGTGAAGACCTGGCGGGTATCGGCCTGGATGTCGAGCCGCAGGTGCAGGTGCTGCGTCTGGCGGCCCTGGCCGAGAAGGCCGGGCTCGATGGCCTGGTGTGTTCGGCGCTGGAAGCCACGGCGCTGAAGAGTGCCCATCCGGGCCTGCAACTGGTGACCCCGGGGATTCGTCCGGCGGGCAGCGCCCAGGACGACCAACGACGGATCCTGACGCCACGCCAGGCACTGCAGGCCGGTTCCGACTACCTGGTGATCGGTCGCCCGATCAGCCAGGCGGCAGACCCGGCCCAGGCCCTGGCGGCGGTCGTGGCCGAGCTGGCCTGATCCGGCCTGCCGGTGGGGGAGTGGTGCTTGTGCGGGAGCGGGCAAGCCCGCTCCTGCCGGTCGTGGTGAGCAGTCCTTTCAGACCTTCAGCACCAGCTTGCCGAAATTCTCGCCACTGAACAGCTTGCCCAGGGTTTCGGGGAAAGTCTGCAGGCCCTCGACGATATCCTCCTTGCTCTTGAGCTGCCCCTTGGCCATCCAGCCGGCCATTTCCTGCCCGGCGGCGGCGAAGCGCGCGGCGTAGTCCATGACCACGAAACCTTCCATGCGTGCGCGATTGACCAGCAGCGCCAGGTAGTTGGCCGGACCCTTGACGGCTTCCTTGTTGTTGTACTGGCTGATGGCCCCGCAGATCACCACGCGAGCCTTGAGGTTCAGGCGGGTCAGCACGGCGTCGAGGATATCGCCGCCGACATTGTCGAAATACACGTCGACACCCTTCGGACACTCGCGTTTCAGACCGGCCTGAACGTCTTCGTTCTTGTAGTCGATGGTGCCGTCGAAGCCCAGTTCGTCGACCAGGAACCGGCACTTCTGCGCGCCGCCGGCAATCCCCACCACACGGCAGCCCTTGAGCTTGGCGATCTGCCCGGCAATGCTGCCCACGGCTCCGGCGGCGCCGGAGATCACCACGGTTTCACCGGCTTTCGGCGCACCGACATCGAGCAGGGCGAAGTAGGCGGTCATCCCGGTCATGCCCAGCGCCGACAGGTAGACCGGCAGCGGCGCCAGCTTCGGATCGACCTTGTAGAAGCCCCGTGGCTCACCGAGGAAATAATCCTGCACGCCCAGCGCCCCGTTGACGTAGTCGCCGACGGCAAACCCCGGGTTGTTGGAGGCAATCACCTTGCCGACTCCCAGCGCACGCATGACCTCACCCAGGCCCACCGGCGGGATATAGGACTTGCCTTCGTTCATCCAGCCGCGCATCGCGGGGTCCAGGGACAGGTACTCGTTGCGGACCAGGATCTGGTTCGCCCCCGGCTCGCCCACCGGGACTTCCTGATAGGTGAAGGTGTCACGGTTCGCAGCCCCGACCGGGCGTTTGGCCAGGAGGAATTGGCGATTGTTCTGGGTGGTCATGGCAGGCACTCGAAGCGATCAATGAAGCCTTGTAGATAGACCCTGATCGGCATCACGGCAAGTTTTGCCCGTCGGGCGAATAGGCTGCGATCCACTGCAATGATGGTGGTCATCGCGCTGTTATCACCACAACTTATCACTGCGGTGCATAAGGCGATAACCGGCCTTCTGATAGTGCTGCCCCGCGGGGCCGGCCACTGGCTAGACTCGGTTCACGCGACCTTTCACCCACTCAGCGAGGACAGAACCATGAGCATGACGTTTTCCGGCCAGGTGGCCCTGGTGACCGGCGCTGCCGCCGGGATTGGCCGGGCAACCGCCCAGGCTTTTGCCGCCGAAGGCCTGAAGGTGGTGGTGGCCGACCTGGATGTGGCGGGGGGCGAGGGCACCGTCGAACTGATCCGTGCCGACGGTGGCGAGGCGATCTTCGTCCGCTGCAATGTCACCCAGGAAGCCGACGTGCAGAAACTCATGGAGCAGGCCGTCGCTGCCTACGGTCGGGTCGACTACGCCTTCAACAATGCCGGGATCGAGATCGAGAAGGGCAAGTTGGCCGATGGCACCCTGGATGAGTTCGACGCGATCATGGGCGTCAATGTCAAAGGCGTCTGGCTGTGCATGAAGTACCAGTTGCCGTTGATGCTCGCCCAGGGCGGCGGCGCGATCGTCAACACGGCGTCGGTCGCCGGCCTCGGGGCCGCGCCGAAGATGAGCATCTATGCGGCTTCCAAGCACGCGGTGATCGGCCTGACCAAATCGGCGGCGATCGAATACGCGAAGAAGAAAATTCGTGTCAACGCCGTATGCCCGGCGGTGATCGACACCGACATGTTCCGGCGCGCCTATGAGGCCGATCCGAAGAAGGGCGAGTTCGCCGCGGCGATGCACCCGGTCGGCCGTATCGGCAAGGTCGAGGAGATTGCCAGCGCGGTGCTCTACCTGTGCAGCGACGGCGCGGCGTTCACCACCGGTCACGCCCTGGCAGTGGATGGCGGAGCCACGGCCATTTGATCTGTCGTGCTGTTCGCCGCTGCCTGTAGCCCCCCGGTAAAGGAACCCGCCCAGTGCGGGTTTTTTTATGTCCGCCAGTGTGGCGCGTCCCGTCGGTATATTCCCTCGCGGCCGTCAGTCAGGCGCTGCAGGCCGCGGTATACGGGGCTTGCAGGGGAGTACCGGGAAGCTTTTTGTGCAAGCTGAGGTGCCGGGCTTTTGTGTTTAACTGTTTAACGAGAAATAACCGTGCTTTGGAGCGTCACACACAATGGATCTGGAAATTGATCGGCAGGCACTGGTGCCCGTCGTGCAGCAAATCGTCAGTGCGATCGTCGAATGGACCCGCCTGACCCGGGCCTGTCCGGGGACGCGCCTGCCGTCGGTGCGACAGTTGGCCAAGGAAAACTCTCTCAGTCAGGCCAATGTGACCGAGGCCTATGAGCGCCTGGTCATGCAGGGGGTACTGGCGTCACGCAATGGCTCGGTGTTCATTGTCGCCGACAGCGGCACGGCGTCCTCCCCCGGTACCGAGCCGGAGTGGTACGAGGGGTTGGAAACCCAGTGGGGAGCGTTCAGCGAGCATCCATTGGGGGAGTTGAAACTGGGCTGTGGCTGGATTCCCCAGGGCTGGCGGGAAAGTGACGATATCGGTTATGCGGTGCGTGAAGTCAGCCGGACCCAGATGCAGGGCCTGTTCCACTACAGCACCCCCTTGGGCTTGCCCGCCTTGCGCCAGCAATTGCACAAGCGCCTGACCCAGAAAGGCATTCAGTCCGGCGACGGCGAAGTCCTGACGACCCTGGGCATCACCCAGGGCCTCGACCTGCTGGTGCGCACGCTGCTCAAGCCGGGGGATTGCGTGCTGGTCGAGACTCCGGGTTATGGCAATCTCTACAAGCTCCTGGCCTTGCAGGGCATCGAATTGCTGGAAGTCCCCAGGACGCGCACGGGCCCTGACATCGAGGTGTTGCGCGGACACCTGCGCAGGCACCGGCCGAAGTGCCTGTTCATCAACAGCCTCTACCATAATCCGACGGGCAGCAGCCTGACCCTCCCGGTCGCCACGCAGTTGTTGCAACTGGCGCAGTCGGAGGATTTCCTGATTGTCGAGGACGGCGCCTTCAGCGATCTGCAGGGCGGCCCCGGAGTGCAACTGGCGGCACTGGACTCGCAGCAGCGGGTCATCTACCTGGGTGGTTTCTCCAAGACCCTGAGCAGTTCCCTGAAGGTCGGCTTTATCCGCGCTCACGCCGGGCTGATCCAGCGCCTGGCCGAGGTGAAGATGATTACCAGCCTGGGGGCTTCGCGCTTTGCCGAATGCGTGGTTGCCACGCTGCTGGCCAACGGCGCCTATCGCAAGCTGGTACAGCGCCTGCGCCAGCGGCTGGGGGCGGAGATGGCCACGACCCTGGACCTGCTCGAAGAGACGGGCTGGGAAGTTTTCAGCGAGCCGTCCGGCGGCATGTTCGTCTGGGCGCGCAGCCGACGTTACAGTCCTACCCAGGTCCAGGCCGGTGCCCATAAACTCGGGGTATTGCTTGCACAGGATGCGGTCTTTACCCCGAGGGCAACTTCCGCGGGCTGGCTGCGGATCAACGTGGCCTATGCGGCGGATCAGCGGGCACAGAAATTCTTCCGTTTGCTGGGCGATACCGAATCGACCTCGACCATTCTGAAAACGACGCGGGTGTAGCTTTTGGCCATTATTCCGGCGCCAAAGGCTTGTGCTTCACCGGTCGTGGTTGCGAATCTGCACGAATCTTGAATGGCTTGTGCGCCTTCAGCATTCGAACGGGGATTAAGCACCATGATTTCTGCCGTGCAAGGACGTTTTGCCAACCTGGGTATGGCGAAGAAGATGGGCATCGGTTTTGCCCTGGTATTGCTGCTGACCGGATTGGTGGCGGCAATCGGCGTCTGGTCCTTGCAGACCATCAGTCTGCGTTTCGAAGGGCTGAAGCAGATGTCCTCGCTCAACAGCAGCCTGCTCAAGGTGCGCCTGCTGGAGCAGGACTATGCCCTGCATTCGGACGCCAAGACGGTCGATGCGCTGCATGAGGGCGTGGATGCCCTGGCGGCGCAGGCAGAGGCACTCAAGGCGCAATCACCGGCCAACGTGCCGGTGATGACCGATGTCGAGCAAGCCCTGGTGGCCTATCGCAAGGCGTTCGACGAATTTGTCGAGCTGACCCAGGCCAAGGACCTGGCGCTGGAGATGGCCAGTTGGTCGGTCTCCAGTGTGGCCAACAACCTCGATGTCCTGCAGGCCGGCCTGGCCGATGATGGCGCCTATGGACTCAAGCAGTCCGAGGGCAAGGAAGGCAGCGAGTTCATCGAGCAGGCCGGCCAGGTCAGCCACGTCTCGCAGTTGATGCTGCAGGCGATGAACGAGGCGCGGGTGCGTCTCGATCAAAGCCGCAAGGGCGACGAGGAAAACCAGGCCCAGGGCAAGATCGAACAGGCGGACCAGGCCCTGGCCGGCGTCGAACAGCTCAAGACCGCGGTCAAGGACCCCGGCTACCAGACGGTACTCAATGAGGTTGGCGGTCATATCGCCAGTTTCGGTGAAAAGCTCACCGAGTACACCGGCCTGCTGGAGCAGGAAAAGAAGGTCTACCAGCAACTGCACGAGCGTGCCGCGCAGGTGGTCGAGCGGGTCAACCAGGCCTACGCGGCTGAAGATCAGTCGATGCAGGCCGAACTGAAGAAGAACTCGATACTGATCATCGGTTCGTCCGCCCTGGCCTTGTTGGTCGGTCTGGTGGCGGCGCTGGTGATCACCCGCCTGATTGTCGCGCCGCTGCGCAGCGTGATCCGGGTGGCCCAGCAGATCGCCGCCGGCGACCTGACCGGCACGGTGGAGGTCCAGCGTCGTGACGAGATCGGCCAGTTGATGCAGGCGATGCAGCAGATGGGCGCCGGCCTGAGCGGCATCGTCAGTGGCTTGCAAGCCGGGATCGAGCAGTTGGCGACCTCGGCGCATTCCCTGTCGGCGGTGACCGAGCAGACCAACCTGGAAGTCAGCACGCAGAAGGAAGAAACCGAGCAGGTGGCGACGGCGATGAACCAGATGACCGCCACGGTCCACGATGTCGCGCGCAATGCCGAAGAGGCCGCGCAGGCGGCACAGACCGCCGACGACAAGGTCGACAGCGGCCAGCAGGTGGTGCGCCAGAGCATGCAACGTATCGAGCAACTGGCGGACTCGGCCAACTCGGCCAGCCTGAGCATCGAAAGCCTGAGTGCGGAAATCCAGAATATCGGCACCGTGCTGAGTGTGATCAAGAGCGTGGCCGAGCAGACCAACCTGCTGGCGCTCAATGCCGCGATCGAGGCGGCCCGTGCCGGTGAGCAGGGACGCGGTTTCGCGGTGGTGGCGGACGAGGTGCGGGCCCTGGCCAAGCGCACCCAGCAGTCCACGGAAGAAATCGAACGGCTGGTCAGCGCCCTGCGTTCAGCCGCGCAATCGTCGGTGCAGCAGATCCGCAGCAGCGGTGAACTGGTCAAGCTGGCGGTCAGCGATGCCCTGCAGACCGAAAGCGCCCTGGGCAGCATCGCCGCGGCGGTGTCGCTGATCCAGCAGATGAACCAGCAGATTGCCGCGGCCGCCGAGGAGCAAAGCTCGGTGGCGGAAGAGATCAATCGCAGTGTGACCAGCATCCGGGCCAGTGCCGATCAATCGGCGGTGGCGATGCAGGGCAACGCGGCCTCCAGTATCGAACTGGCGCAGTTGGGGATGGAACTGAAGGGCATGGTCGGGCATTTCCGCCTCTGAGCTGCCCGGGTTCTTTGTGGGAGCCGGCTTGCCGGCGATGGCGTCCATGGGCGCGCGGCGCAGGACTCGCTGGCCTCGTCGCCAGCAAGCCGGCTCCTACACGTTGAATCGATGAATTCAGGCCTTGCGCCAGTTGAGGATCATCAGTGTCAGCACGCCCGCGACAATCCCCCAGAACGCCGAGCCTACCGAAAACAGGGTGAAGCCCGATGCGGTGACCATGAAGGTGATCAGCGCGGCTTCCCGTTCCCGGGGTTCGTTCATGGCGATACTCAGGCCGTTGATGATCGAGCCGAACAGCGCCAGCGCGGCAATCGACAGCACCAGTTCTTTTGGCAGCGCGGCGAACAGCGCGGCCAGCGTGGCGCCGAACGTCCCGGCGATCCCGTAGAAGATCCCGCACCACACCGCCGCGGTGTAGCGCTTGCTCTTGTCCTCATGGGCATGGGGCCCGGTGCAGATCGCTGCGCTGATGGCCGCCAGGTTGATCCCGTGGGAGCCGAACGGCGCCAGTAGCAGCGAAGCGATGCCGGTCACGCTGATCAGGGGCGAGGCGGGCACGTCGTAGCCGTCTGCCCGCAGCACGGCGATGCCCGGCATGTTCTGCGAAGTCATGGCCACCACGAACAGCGGAATGCCGATACTGATGGTCGCCGCCAGCGAGAACGACGGGGTGGTCCAGACCGGTGTTGCCACCTCCAGGTGAAAGCCACTGAAGTCCAGCAGGCCCAGCAACCCGGAAAGGGCGGTGCCGACCAGCAGCGCCGCGAGCACCGCGTAGCGTGGCGACAGGCGCTTGGCCACCAGATAGGTGAAGAACATCCCCAGCACCAGGCCCGTGCGGTGCTGGGCGGCGACAAAGATCTCGCTGCCGATCTTGAACAGGATGCCGGCCAGCAGCGCCGCTGCCAGGGACGAAGGCAGGCGCTTGACCAGTTTTTCGAAGCTGCCTGTCAGGCCACAGATCGTCACCAGCACCGCGCAGGTGATATAGGCACCGATCGCTTCGCCGTAGGTGACGCCGGACAGGCTGGTGATCAGCAGTGCGGCACCCGGGGTCGACCAGGCAACCGTCACGGGCGTTCGGTAGCGCAGGGACAGGCCGATGCTGCAGATTGCCATGCCGATGGACAGCGCCCAGATCCACGAGGAAATCTGTCCGCCGCTCAGGCCGGCGGCTTGTCCGGCCTGGAACATCAACACCAGGGAGCTGGTGTAGCCGGTCATCATCGCAATGAAACCGGCGACCACCGCGGAAGGCGAGGTGTCGGCCAGGGGGCGCAGGCGCGCTTGAGTGATGTCGGTCATGGCGGGATTCCTTGCTCTGGAAAACGCTGCTGGAAAACAGGCGTGAATGCTTCTTGCAGCCTAAACGCAAAAGTAACCGTCTATTGCAATACAGCCAATGCCGCAAATAGCCGTACAGTCGTGTTGGCTACACAGGTTGTGTACAATGTGCCATGATTTTACGCGATACTTGTCAGCGACCCACTGTGCTGTATTACAGTCCATTCGCCGCCGTTTTCCGACTCGAGTGCCCATGAACGAACAGTTGCAGCCCCTCAAGAAACAACCGCGAGCAGGCAAGGCCGGCCGCAGCGGAACCCAGGACGATATTGTCTATGCGCATATCTTCGAGGCGATCCTCGAACAGCGCCTGGCGCCCGGTACCAAATTGAGCGAAGAGGCACTGGGAGAGATTTTCGGGGTCAGCCGGACCATCATTCGCCGTGCCTTGTCGCGCCTGGCCCACGAGGGCGTGGTCTTGCTGCGGCCCAACCGCGGCGCGGTGGTGGCCAGTCCGAGCGTCGAGGAAGCCCGTCAGGTGTTCTTTGCCCGGCGCATGGTGGAGAAGGCGATCACCGAGCTGGCGGTGCAGTACGCGACGGCCGAGCAACTGGCCGAGTTGCGGCAGATGGTCCACGACGAGCGCGAGAGCTTTTCCCGTGGTGATCGCGGGGCGGGGATCCGCCTGTCCGGCGAGTTCCACCTGAAGCTGGCGGAGGCGGCGAAGAATGCGCCGCTGATCAGCTTCCAGCGCAGCCTGGTGTCCCAGACCTCGCTGATCATTGCCCAGTATGAAAGCGGCAACCGCTCGCACTGCTCCTACGACGAGCACACCCAGCTGATCGATGCCATCGAGGCGCGGGACGCGGTCCTGGCCGTGGACCTGATGATGCACCACATGGACCATATCGACAGCAAGCTCAACCTCGACGAGGAGAGCGCTTCGGACGACCTGCACGCGGTGTTCTCGCACCTGCTGCTGGCGAAGAAGCCGGGTCGGCCCGCGGCGAAGCTGTAGAGGCCGTCCTGACCGGCAGTCGACGCGGTCATTGTGGGAGCCGGCTTGCTGGCGATTGATCGTTCCCATGCTCCGCGTGGGAATGCAGTCCGTGACGCTCCGCGTCACAACAGCGGACGCAGAGCGTCCAGAGAGACATTCCCACGCGGAGCGTGGGAACGATCAGTTCAGTGGCTGGGTTTGTGCACTTATCGCTGGTGCACCAGGTTCCCCGCCGCGTAGGTCTGCTGCACCGTGCGGTCATCCCCCAGGGTCATCAACACGAACAGCGTTTCGTCGATGCTCCTGGCCTGCTTCAGGCGATAGCTGAGCAATGGCGTGGCGTGGTAGTCGAGTACCAGGAAGTCGGCGTCGCTGCCGGCCCGCAGGTTGCCGATCCGCTCTTCCAGGCGCAAGGCCCGGGCGCCGCCGAGGGTCGCCAGGTACAGCGACTTGAACGGGCTCAACCGCGCCCCTTGCAACTGCATGACCTTGTACGCCTCGTTCAGTGTCTGCAGGATCGAGAAGCTGGTGCCGCCGCCGACATCCGTACCGATCCCGACATTCAGCTTGTGCTTCTCGGCCATCGGCAGGTTGAACAGGCCGCTGCCGAGGAAGAAGTTCGAGGTCGGACAGAACGCCACCGCCGATCCGGTCTGTGCCAGCCGCGCGCATTCGTCGTCGCACAGGTGCACGCCGTGGGCGAACACCGAGCGCTCTCCCAGCAACTGGTAATGGTCATAGACATCCAGGTAGCCCTTGCGCTCCGGGAACAGTTCCTTGACCCATTGCACTTCCTGCAGGTTTTCGCTGATATGGGTCTGCATGTACAGATCCGGGTATTCGCCCAGCAACTGGCCGGCCAGGGTCAATTGTTCCGGGGTCGAGGTCGGGGCAAAGCGTGGGGTCACCGCATAGTGCAGGCGACCCTTGCCATGCCAGCGCTCGATCAGCGCCTTGCTTTCCAGGTAGCCCGACTCGGCGGTATCGGTCAGGTAGTCGGGGGCATTGCGATCCATCATCACCTTGCCGGCGATCATCCGCAGGTCGAGTTTCCCGGCGGCCTCGAAGAAGGCATTGACCGACTGCGGATGCACGCTGCCGAACACCAGCGCGGTAGTGGTGCCGTTGCGCAGCAGTTCCTTGATGAAGATATCCGCGACTTCCTCGGCGTGGGCCGGGTCGGCGAACTGGCTTTCACAGGGGAAGGTGTAGGTGTTCAGCCAGTCGAGCAATTGTTCGCCATAGGCACCGACCATGCCGGTCTGCGGCAGGTGGATATGGGTGTCGATAAAGCCCGGGGTGATCAGCGCGTCGGTGTAGTGAGTGACGGCGATATCGGCCGGCAGCGTCGGCAGCAGCTCGCTGGCATGGCCGATGGCGCTGATCTTGCCGTTCTCGACCACCAGCAGGCCGTCCTCGAAATACTCGTAGGAGGCGTCGATGCCGACTTCGGCCGGGTCGGCGATGCTGTGCAGGAGGGCGGCGCGGTAGGCTTTGCGTGTCTGGGGCATGGTCTGTCTCAATTCGTGGTTTTCACTTCCAGGCTTCATGCGAAGTTTTCATTTGGAAGCATGGCTGCGGCGCGAGGCCGGCAGCAGTTTGGCAATGGGTTCGGCGCTCGCGGTGTGCTGGCCGAAATTCGCGTTATAGGTGGCGATGACCTCGCCGGCGATGGAGATGGCGATTTCCACGGGCAACTTGCCCTTGACCTCGGCCAGGCCCATCGGGCAGCGCATGCGTTGCAGCAGCGCATTGTCGTAGCCGCGTTCGCGCAGGCGGTGTTCGAACTTCACCCGCTTGGTCTTCGAACCGATCAGGCCGAAGTAGGCGAAGTCGTTGCGCTTGAGGATCGCGGCGCTGAGTTCCAGGTCGAGCGGGTGGTTGTGGGTCATGACGATGCAATAGCTGCCGGCGGGCAGGCGGTCGATTTCCTCCACCGGTTCGTCACTGATGATCTTGCGCACGCCGCTGGGGATCTGCGGCGGAAACTCCTGCTCCCGGGAATCGATCCAGCGCACCCGGCAGGGCAGGCTGGCGAGCAGCGGCACCAGGGCGCGGCCGACGTGGCCCGCGCCGAACACGGCGATCTCGGCCTGGACTTGGCCCATTGGTTCGAATAGCAGCACCGTGACCCCGCCGCAACACTGGCCGAGGCTGGCGCCCAGGCTGAAGCGCTCCAGGTGGGTGTTCTGCTGGCCGCTGGCGAGCATGTCCCGGGCGATCTGGGTGGCCTTGTATTCCAGATGGCCGCCGCCAATGGTATCGAAGGTGCTACTGGCGCTGACGACCATTTTCGAACCGGCATTGCGCGGCGTCGAGCCGAGTTCCTCGATAATGGTCACCAGCACGCAGGGGTCACCCTGGTTCTGCAAGTCGGCCAGGGCACTGATCCAATCGTTCATGGACACCTCCGTGTCGTCTGTTCGAAGGCTATCGCCAGCAAGCCGGCTCCTACAGGTTTTGCCTCGCTCACGGCCCGCCGGTGGCCCACATAATGTGGGAGCCGGCTTGCTGGCGATCCGGGTACGTAGGGCCTGGTCATGATGACACCGTTTCCTGGTCATCCGGCACGGTCTGTCCTGCCTTGACCTGACGCATCTGTTCGCAGCCCCACAACACTCGCTCCGGCGTCGCCGGGGCGTCGATCTTCGGCTGTACCCGGTAATCCGCCAGGCTCGCCACCGCATCCTTGAGCGCGCACCATACCGCGATCCCCAGCATGAACGGCGGTTCGCCGACGGCCTTGGAGTGGAACACCGTGTCTTCCGGGTTCTTGCGGTTTTCCACCAGCTTCACCCGCAGGTCCAGCGGCATGTCCGCCACCGCCGGGATCTTGTAGCTGGCCGGGCCGTTGGTCATCAGCTTGCCCTTGGCGTTCCACACCAGTTCCTCCATGGTCAGCCAACCCATGCCCTGGACGAACCCGCCTTCGACCTGGCCGACATCGATGGCCGGGTTCAGCGAGGCACCGACGTCATGCAGGATATCGGTGCGCAGCATCTTGTACTCGCCGGTCAGGGTATCGACGATCACCTCGGCGCAGGCCGCGCCATAGGCGAAATAGTAGAACGGACGGCCACGGGCCTGGCTGCGGTCGTAGTAGATCTTCGGCGTCTTGTAGAAGCCGGTGCTCGACAGCGACACCTGGGCGAAATATGCCTGCTGGATCAGCGCCTCGAACGTCAGGATCTGCTCGCGCACCCGCACATGGCCGTTGCGGAACTCGACATCTTCCTCGCTGACCTTGTACTGCCGCGCAGCGAACTCCACCAGCCGCCGCTTGATGATTTCGGCGGCATTCTGCGCCGCCTTGCCGTTCAGGTCGGCACCGCTGGAGGCGGCGGTGGGCGAAGTGTTCGGCACCTTGTCGGTGTTGGTGGCGGTGATCTGCACCCGGTCGATTTCCACCTGGAACACTTCGGCCACCACCTGGGCCACCTTGGTGTTCAAGCCCTGGCCCATTTCCGTGCCGCCGTGGTTCAGGTGGATGCTGCCGTCGGTATAGACGTGCACCAGCGCGCCGGCCTGGTTGAGAAAGCTGGCGGTGAAGGAGATGCCGAACTTCACCGGGGTCAGCGCCAGGCCTTTTTTCAGGATCGGACTGTGGGCGTTGTAGCGGCGAATGGTTTCCCGGCGCTCGGCGTACTGGCTGCTGGCTTCCAGCTCGGCGGTCATCTCTTCGAGCATGTTGTGCTCGACGGTCTGGTAGTAATGGGTGACGTTGCGTTCGGTCTTGCCGTAGTAGTTGGCCTTGCGCACCGCCAGCGGGTCGAGGCCCAGGTGGCGGGCGATGCTGTCCATCACTTCCTCGATGGCGACCATCCCCTGCGGGCCGCCGAAGCCGCGGTAGGCGGTGTTCGAGGCGGTGTGGGTCTTGCAGCGATGGCCGTTGACCGTCGCGTCGCCCAGGTAATAGGCATTGTCGGAGTGGAACATCGCCCGGTCGACGATCGACGCCGAGAGGTCCGGCGAGCAGCCACAGTTGCCGGCCAGTTCCAGGTTGATCCCGTGCAGGCGCCCGCTGCCGTCGAAACCGACGTCGTACTCGATATAGAACGGATGGCGCTTGCCGGTCATCAGCATGTCTTCGACCCGTGGCAGGCGCATCTTGGTCGGTTGCCCGGTCAGCCGCGCCACCACCGCGCACAGGCATGCCGGGCTGGCCGCCTGGGTTTCCTTGCCACCGAAGCCGCCGCCCATGCGACGCATGTCGACGACGATCTTGTTCATCGACACATCCAGCACCTCGGCCACCAGTTTCTGCACTTCGGTGGGGTTCTGGGTCGAGCAATAGACGATCATGCCGCCGTCTTCGGTGGGCATCACCGAGGATATCTGGGTCTCCAGGTAGAAGTGTTCCTGGCCGCCGATATGCAGGTTGCCCTGGATCCGGTGTTCGGCGCTGGCCAGCGCGGCAGCCGAGTCGCCGCGCTTGTGGGTATGGCTGTCGAGGACGAAATGCCGCTTGCGCAGGGCCTCGACCACATCCAGCACCGGCTCCAGGTCTTCGTATTCGATGACCGCCGCCATGGCCGCCTTGCGCGCGGTTTCCATGTCCTTCGCGGCGACGGCGAGCACCGGCTGGCCGACGAACTCGACCTTGTCGATCGCCAGCAGGGGATCGCCGGGCAGCAGCGGGCCGATATCCTTGAGGCCGGGAATGTCTTCGTGGGTGATGACGATACGCACGCCGGCAAAGGCATGGCAGGGCGCGGTGTCGATGCTGATGATCCGTGCATGGGCGCGGTCTGACAGGCGCGCATAGACGTGCAACTGGTTGGGGAATTCCAGGCGGTCATCGATATACACCGCTTCGCCGGCCACATGCTTGTCGGCGCTGTCGTGCTTGACGCTGCGGCCGACACCGGTGGTCAGGTCCCGGGCGAACAGCTCGGCGAGCTCGGCCTGGGTTTTTTCCACAACAGGATGGTTAGACATAAGCGGTCACCCGTGTCTCGATATGCGGCGTTTGCAGTTCGATGAAGTATTTGCGCAACAGGTTCTGGGCGCTGAGCAGGCGGTATTCCTTGCTGGCGCGGAAGTCCGACAGCGGTGTGAAGTCCTCGGCCAGCGCCCGGCAGGCGCGCTCGATGCCGGCAAGGTTCCAGGCCGCACCGACCAGCGCGGCTTCGCAGGCCCTGGCGCGTTTCGGAATCGCCGCCATGCCGCCGAAGGCGATCCGCGCGTCGGCGACCACGCCGTTCTCGATCCGCAGGTTGAACGCGGCGCAGACCGCGGAAATATCGTCATCCAGGCGCTTGGACACCTTATAGGCACGGAAGCGCTGTTCGGCGCTGGCCCGTGGCACGATGATCTTCTCGATGAATTCGCTTTCCTGGCGGGCGGTCACCCGGTAATCGATGAAATAGTCTTCCAGTGCCAGGGTGCGGCTGCCGCTGCCTTTGCGCAGGACCAGTTGTGCATTCAGCGCGATCAGCAGGGGTGGTGAATCACCGATGGGCGAGGCGTTGCCGATATTGCCGCCGAGAGTGCCCTGGTTGCGAATCTGCAGCGAGGCGAAGCGCTGCAACAACTCGCCGAAATCCGGGTACTCGGCCTTCAGGGCGGCATAACAATCCGACAGCGGGGTGGCGGCACCGATTTCCAGGCGATCGTCGAAGGTCTCGACACGCTTGAGCTCGGCGACGTTACCGACGTAGATCATCACCGGCAGGGGACGATGGAACTGGGTGACTTCCAGGGCCAGGTCGGTACCGCCGGCCAGCAGTCGGGCTTCCGGGTGCGAGCCGTAGAGTTCGGCCAGGTCGGCGACCGTCAGCGGCACCAGGCAGCGCTTGTCGCCGCTGTTCAGTTCGCCGGTTTCGGTGGGGGCGATGGCCTTCAGGCGGGCGATGGTCTGGGCTTCGCGGGCATCGAACTGATCGGCGGGCTTGTTGCAGCAGGCCTGCTCGGCGGCGGCGAGGATCGGCCGATAGCCGGTGCAACGGCAGAGGTTGCCGGCCAGGGCTTCGTGGGCCTTGTGGCTGTCCGGGGCCTCGCTGTTCTTCTGCAGGGCGAACAGCGACATGACAAAGCCCGGCGTGCAGAAGCCGCACTGTGAACCGTGGCATTCGACCATGGCCTTCTGCACGCTGTGCAACTGGCCCTGGTGCTTGAGATCCTCGACGCTGATCAGTTGCTTGCCGTGCAGCGAGGAGACGAAGGTCAGGCACGAGTTGAGGCTGCGATAGCGAATCCGCTCGGTGCCCGAATCGTCCGTGTGCAGTTCGCCGACCACCACGGTGCAGGCACCGCAGTCGCCACTGGCGCAGCCTTCCTTGGTGCCGGGCTTGCCCAGGTGCTCGCGCAGATAGTTGAGCACCGTCAGGTTCGGGTCCAGGGCGTGCTCGCTACGGAGTTCCTGGTTGAGTAAAAACTGGATCACGGAAGGCCTCGCAGACTCATTATTGTTGTTGACCGTTGAGGCAGAATCTAGTGATGTCTGACTTTCAGGTCAATAAAAATCTGACCGAAAGGTCAGGAAATTCCGCCATCCGGGAAAACCCCTTTGAATTCAAAGGCGGCTTTCGCCAACCGGAGTGATGAACGGCAGGCTCTGCTTTAAGTCTAGCTGTGGATCAAATGCGTATTCCGTGCCAAATTCCGCCCACTGGGCCCTGCGCCATCACGTACCAATTGCGCTACACTGCGCCGCTTGCACTGATCAAAGATTTTGAAGGAAAACCATGACGTTCAAGGCGCCGGACAGCCTCGCCGAGCAAATTGCTCACCACCTCGCCGAACGCATCATTCGCGGCGAACTCAAACCCGGAGAGCGCATCCAGGAACAGAAAGTCACGCTGGCGCTCAATGTCAGTCGCGGCTCCGTACGCGAAGCCTTGTTGATTCTCGAACGCCGCCATCTGATCGCCATCCTGCCGCGCCGGGGCGCCCACGTGACCGAGCTCACCGCCCACAAGGTGCAGAGCCTGTGCACCCTGATGAGCGAGCTGTACATCCTGCTGGGCAATGCCGTGGCCCAGCGCTGGAAAGTGCAGACCGACCTGGCGCCGTTCCTGCAATTGCAGCAGCGCCTGAGCGCCAGCTATGAACGCCAGGACATCCGTACCTTTGTCGAAGACAGCTTCAACGTGATGCGCGCCGCGTATCCGTTTGCCGACAACCCGTACCTGCAGGAAACCGTCGAGAACCTGCAGCCGGCCATGAGTCGTGCCTATTACCTGGCGCTGGAGCAGCGCAAGGCGGAAATGACCGAATACCTGGAGCTGTTCGCGCAACTGCTGGCGGCGGTGATCGCCCGTGACCTGCCGCTGATCCGCGAAGTCCTGGCCAGCTACGCCCAGCGCAGCTGTGACATCGTGCTGTCTGCCCTGGCGGTCGATTAAGCGTGCGGCTCAAGTGCATCAAGTTGGCGGGGTTCAAATCCTTCGTCGACCCGACCACGGTGAACTTCCCCAGTAACATGGCGGCGGTGGTCGGGCCCAATGGCTGCGGCAAGTCGAACATCATCGACGCCGTGCGCTGGGTGATGGGCGAGAGCTCGGCAAAGAACCTGCGCGGCGAGTCGATGACCGACGTCATCTTCAACGGCTCCACCAGCCGCAAGCCGGTCAGCCAGGCGAGCATCGAACTGGTGTTCGACAACTCCGATGGCACCCTGATCGGCGAATACGCGGCCTACGCGGAAATTTCCATCCGCCGCAAAGTGACCCGCGACAGCCAGAACAGCTATTTCCTCAATGGCACCAAATGCCGGCGCCGGGACATTACCGATATCTTCCTCGGTACCGGCCTGGGGCCGCGCAGCTACTCGATCATCGAGCAAGGGATGATCTCCAAGCTGATCGAGGCCAAGCCGGAAGACCTGCGCAACTTCATCGAAGAAGCGGCGGGGATCTCCAAGTACAAGGAACGCCGCCGGGAAACCGAAAACCGTATCCGCCGGACCCACGAGAACTTGGCGCGCCTGACTGACCTGCGCGAAGAGCTCGAGCGCCAGCTCGAACGCCTGCACCGCCAGGCCCAGGCCGCCGAGAAGTATCAGGAATACAAGGGCGAGGAGCGCCAGCTCAAGGCCCAACTGTCGGCCTTGCGCTGGCAGGCACTGAATGAACAGGTCGGCCAGCGCGAGTCGATCATCGGCAACCAGGAAATCAGCTTCGAAGCCCTGGTGGCCGAACAGCGCAACGCCGATGCCAGTATCGAGCGCCTGCGCGACGGGCACCATGAACTGTCCGAACGCTTCAATCTGGTGCAGGGGCGCTTCTATTCGGTCGGCGGCGACATCGCCCGGGTCGAGCAGAGCATCCAGCACGGCCAGCAACGCCTGCGCCAGTTGCAGGACGATCTGCGCGAGGCCGAGCGCGCGCGCCTGGAAACCGAATCGCACCTGGGCCATGACCGCACCTTGCTGGCGACCCTCGGTGAAGAGCTGGCGATGCTCGAGCCCGAGCAGGAACTGACCAGCGCCGCCGCCGAAGAGGCCGCCGCTGCGCTGGAAGAGTCCGAGGCCACCATGCACGGCTGGCAGGAGCAGTGGGACGCCTTCAACCTGCGCTCGGCCGAGCCCCGGCGGCAGTCGGAAGTCCAGCAGTCGCGGATCCAGCAACTGGAAGCCAACATGGAGCGCCTGGCCGAGCGCCAGCGGCGTCTGACCGAAGAGCGCGCCTTGCTCGCGGCGGATCCGGAAGACGCGGCGATCCTCGAACTCAACGAGCAGTTGGCCGAAAGCGAGCAGACGCTGGAAGATTTGCAGGCCAGTGAAGATGCGCAGGTCGAACGCCTCGAACAACTGCGCCAGGATTTGCACAAGGCCACCCAGGACCAGCAACAGGCCCAGGGCGACCTGCAACGGCTCAACGGCCGTCTCGCTTCCCTGGAAGCCTTGCAGCAGGCGGCGCTCGATCCGGGCACCGGTACCGCCGAATGGCTGCGCGAACAGCATCTGGCCGAGCGTCCGCGACTGGCCCAGGGCTTGAAGGTTGAAGCCGGCTGGGAACTGGCGGTGGAAACCGTGCTCGGTGCCGACTTGCAGGCGGTGCTGGTGGACAATTTTGCCGGCCTCGACTTGAGCGGTTTCCAGCAGGGCGACCTGCGCCTGCTCAGTCCGGCGGCCGACGGCACGCGAGTGCCCGGCAGCCTGCTGGAGAAAGTCGAGGCGGATATCGATCTGTCGCCTTGGCTGGGGCAGGTCCGGCCCGTCGAGAGCCTGGAGCAGGCCCTGGCCTTGCGCGGCCAACTGGCGGTCGGGGAAAGCCTGATCAGCCGCGACGGCTTCTGGGTCGGCCGACATTTCCTGCGGGTGCGCCGCGCCAGCGAAGCGGAAAGCGGCATGCTTGCCCGCGGCCAGGAAATCCAGCAGTTGGGCCTGGAGCGCGAAGAGCGCGAAGAAACCCTGGCGGCTTTGGAAACCCAGTTGCAAACCCTGCGGGCCACCCAGCGCCAGCAGGAAACCGGTCGCGAACACCTGCGCCGCTTGCTGCAGGATGAAGCCCGCCAGCAAGGCGAATTGAAGGCCAGGTTGTCCGCCGGCAAGGCCAAGGCCGAGCAATTGCAACTGCGTCGTACCCGTCTCGACGAAGAGCTCGGAGAACTGGGCGAGCAGCGGGCCCAGGAACACGAGGAAGTCGGTGAAGCGCGCCTGCAACTGCAGGAAGCCCTCGACGCCATGGCGGTGGATACCGAGCAGCGCGAGCTGCTGCTGGCCCAGCGCGACAGCCTGCGCGAACGCCTCGACCGGGTGCGCCAGGAAGCCCGCCAGCACAAGGACCATACCCATCAATTGGCGGTCCGTCTCGGTTCGCTGAAGGCCCAGCACGACTCCACCCGTCAGGCCCTTGAGCGTCTGGAGTTGCAGTCCGAACGTCTGACCGAAAAACGCGAACAGTTGAGCCTGAACCTGGAGGAGGGCGAGGCCCCGCTGGAAGAGCTGCGCCTCAAGCTCGAAGAATTGCTCGACAAGCGCATGAGCGTCGATGTCGAACTCAAGACCGCGCAGATCGCCCTCGAAGATGCCGACCGCGAACTGCGCGATGCCGAAAAGCGCCGTAGCCAGGCCGAGCAGCAATCCCAGCTGATCCGCGGCCAGCTCGAACAGCAGCGCATGGAATGGCAAGCCCTGACCGTGCGCCGCAAGACCTTGCAGGACCAGTTGCTCGAAGACGGCTACGACCTCCACGGCGTGCTCGCCACTCTGACCGCCGAGGCCAGCGAGAAGGCCGCCGAGGAAGAACTGGAGCGGATTGCCGCGCGCATCCAGCGCCTGGGCGCGATCAACCTCGCGGCCATCGACGAATACCAGCAACAATCGGAGCGTAAACGTTATCTGGATGCGCAGGACGCCGATCTGGTCGAAGCCCTCGAAACCCTGGAAAACGTCATTCGCAAGATCGACAAGGAAACCCGCAATCGCTTCAAGGACACCTTCGACCAGATCAACGCCGGCCTACAAGCTTTGTTTCCAAAAGTGTTTGGCGGTGGCAGCGCCTACCTGGATCTTACCGGCGATGATCTGCTCGATACCGGGGTCACGATCATGGCGCGGCCCCCGGGGAAAAAGAACAGCACCATCCATTTGCTCTCCGGTGGTGAAAAAGCCCTGACCGCCCTGGCCCTGGTTTTCTCCATCTTCAAGTTGAATCCGGCACCGTTTTGTATGCTCGACGAAGTTGACGCCCCGCTGGATGACGCTAACGTTGGACGTTATGCCCGATTGGTCAAGGAAATGTCGGAATCGGTGCAGTTCATCTATATCACCCACAACAAGATCGCCATGGAAATGGCCGATCAACTGATGGGCGTGACGATGCACGAGCCCGGTTGCTCCCGGCTGGTGGCGGTGGATGTCGAGGAGGCCATGGCGATGGTCGACGCCTGAGACGGCGGCTGGCGAAGCCAACAGATTCGAGACGCAAGGGGTTTTCCTGGGACCTTGCGGGAACTAGCACTGATCCTTGGGGACTTATTAATGCATACCCTGTACGACAGACGGTGTAAAGTTGCCTTTGGTCGTGTTAATTTAATGTCCAATTTTCTTGTGCGTGGGAAAAAACGCCTGTCAGAACATAGAGTTGGCGCCACGCTTTAAAGGGTTTTCCGCCCTTTCTTCATAGAACCATTATTAGAGGCACGGGATTACATGGAAATCGGTCTGCGCGAGTGGCTGATCGTCATCGGCATAATTGTCATTGCCGGTATTCTTTTTGATGGCTGGCGCCGGATGCGCGGCGGCAAGGGCAAGCTCAAGTTTCGTCTGGATCGCAGCTTCTCGAATCTGCCGGACGATGACTCCAGCGCCGAATTGCTGGGCCCGCCCCGTGTGCTGGAAACCCACAAGGAACCCGAGCTCGATGAGCATGACTTGCCATCGGTGAGCATGCCGGCGCGCGAGCCTCGGGAAAAACCGTCCAAGCGCGGCAAACGCAACAGCGAGCCGAGCCAGGGCGACCTGAATCTGAACCTGGACCTGGAAGAAGGCCCGAGCTTCAGCAGCCGCGACGACGATTTCCCGGATGAACACAAGCCGGCCGCACGCCAGGACAAGGAACAGCCCGCGGCGGAAGAAGTCCTGGTGATCAGCGTGATCAGCCGCGATGCCAACGGCTTCAAGGGCCCGGCATTGCTGCAGAACATCCTTGAAAGCGGTCTGCGTTTCGGTGAGATGGATATCTTCCACCGCCACGAAAGCATGGCCGGCAATGGCGAAGTCCTGTTCTCCATGGCCAACGCGGTCAAGCCGGGCGTGTTCGATCTCGACGATATCGACCACTTCAGCACCCCGGCGGTGAGCTTCTTCCTCGGCTTGCCGGGCCCGCGTTATCCGAAGCAGGCCTTCGACGTGATGGTGGCCGCCGCCCGCAAACTGTCCCAGGAACTCAATGGCGAGTTGAAGGATGACCAGCGCAGCGTGCTGACCGCCCAGACCATCGAGCATTACCGTCAGCGGATCGTCGAGTTCGAACGTCGCGCCCTGACCCAGAAGCGTTAAGCGTCGAATTTTTGGGCGTTCTCGAGGGCCCTTTCGCGGGCAAGCCCGCTCCCACACATTCTGTGTTCGACTCACTGCTACTGTGGGAGCGCGCTTGTCGGGACGCCGCATCGCGGCGAAGTGGCCCCGGCGCCTCACCACAAAAAACGCACTAACATAGGGAGCAGCCTCGGCTGCTCCCTTGCTTTATGAGAGACCCCCATGACTGCTGCCCATACCCGCATTCTAGAGCTGCGCGCTGAGCTGGATCAGCATAACTACCGTTACCACGTGCTCGACGAGCCGAGCATTCCGGACGCCGAGTACGACCGCCTGTTCCACGAACTCAAGGCGCTGGAAGCCGAACACCCGGAACTGGTCAGCGCCGATTCGCCGACCCAGCGCGTCGGCAGCGCGGCCCTGTCGGCCTTCACCCAGGTCCGGCATGAAATCCCGATGCTGAGCCTGGGCAACGCCTTCGAAGAAACCGACATGCGCGAGTTCGATCGCCGTGTCAGCGAAGGCCTCGACCTGCCGGCCGGCGACCTGTTCGGTGGCGGTGCGGCAGTCGAATACAGCTGCGAGCCGAAACTCGACGGCCTGGCGGTCAGCCTGTTGTACCAGGACGGAGCGCTCGTGCGCGGCGCCACCCGTGGCGACGGCACCACCGGCGAAGACATCAGCATCAACGTGCGCACCGTGCGCAATATCCCGCTCAAGCTGCACGGCAGCGGCTGGCCGGCCACCCTCGAGGTGCGCGGTGAAGTGTTCATGTCCAAGGCGGGTTTCGAGCGTCTCAACGCCACCCAACTGGAAGCCGGTGGCAAGACCTTCGCCAACCCGCGCAACGCCGCGGCGGGCAGCCTGCGCCAACTGGATTCGAAGATCACCGCCAGCCGCCCGCTGGAATTCTGCTGCTACGGCCTGGGCCAGGTCTCGGCGGACATCGCCGACACCCATATCGGCAACCTGCAGCAACTCAAGGCCTGGGGCATGCCGGTCAGTCGCGAACTGAAGCTGGCCAAGGGCATCGACGAGTGCCTGGACTATTACCGCGATATTGGCGAGCGCCGCAACGCGCTGCCCTATGAAATCGATGGCGTGGTATTCAAGGTCAACAGCCTGGCGTCCCAGCGTGAACTGGGCTTCCGTGCCCGCGAGCCGCGCTGGGCGATTGCCCACAAATTCCCGGCCATGGAAGAACTCACCGAACTGCTGGATGTGGAATTCCAGGTCGGTCGTACCGGCGCGGTCACCCCGGTGGCGCGCTTGAAGCCGGTCAAGGTGGCCGGGGTCACGGTATCCAACGCTACCTTGCACAACATGGATGAAGTGGCGCGCCTGGGACTGATGATCGGCGACACGGTGATCATCCGCCGTGCCGGCGACGTGATCCCGCAAGTGGTGCAGGTCGTCACCGAGCGCCGCCCGGAAAGCGCCCGTGCCGTCGAGATCCCGCAGAGCTGCCCGGTCTGCGGCTCCCATGTCGAGCGCACGCAACTGATCAAGCGCAGCAAGGGCCGCGAAACGGTCAGCGAGGGCGCGGTGTATCGTTGTGTCGGCCGCCTGGCCTGCGGCGCGCAACTCAAGCAGGCGATCATCCACTTCGTCTCGCGACGGGCGATGGATATCGAAGGCCTTGGCGACAAGACCATCGAGCAACTGGTGGATGAAAAACTGATCGCCTCGCCGGCCGATCTCTACACCCTGAAACACGAAGACATCGTCGACCTCGAAGGCTTTGCCGAACTGTCGACCCGTAACCTGCTGGAAGCCATCGCCGACAGCAAGCAGCCGAGCCTGGCGCGTTTCATCTACGCGTTGGGCATTCCGGATGTGGGCGAGGAGACCGCCAAGGTCCTGGCCCGCTCCCTGGGCTCGCTGGAGCGGGTCATGCAGGCCTTGCCGTCGGTACTGACCTACCTGCCGGACGTCGGCATGGAAGTGGCCCATGAGATCCACAGTTTCTTTGAAGACGAACACAACCGTACGGTGATCGCCCAGCTGCTGGAACGTGGGCTGACCCTGCAGGACCAGGGTGAACTGGGCGCCGAGTTCGCCGCCAGCACCACCCTGGCCGGACTGGTCGCCAAGCTGGACATCAGCTCGGTGGGGCCGACGGCGGCGGAAAAACTGGCGGCCAAGTTCGGTTCGGTCGAAGGCATCATCAACGCCGACTGGCTGGACCTGCGCCAGGCCTTGAACGAAAAGCCGGCCAATGCCGTGCGCGAATTCTTCGAGCAACCGGGGAATGCCGAGCGAGCCCTGGCGATCGAGGCGCAACTGCGTGATTTCGGCATGCACTGGCAGAGCGAGAAAAAGGCTGTCGCCGGCTTGCCGCTGACGGGCCAGACCTGGGTACTGACCGGCTCGCTGGAACTGATGAGCCGCGATATCGCCAAGGACAAGCTGGAAAGCCTGGGGGCGAAGGTCGCCGGTTCCGTCTCGGCCAAGACCCACTGCGTGGTCGCAGGCCCGGGCGCCGGCTCGAAGCTGGCCAAGGCCAACGAGCTGGGACTCAAGGTGCTGGACGAAGAAGCATTCGTGGCGTTCCTGAAAGGACACGGAATCGAAATCTGAGGTCCTGCATCTGCTCCCTGTAGGAGCCGGCTTGCCGGCGATGGCGTCCCCAAGATCGCCAAGAGCTTCGCTGGCAAGCCAGGCTCCCACAGGTTTCTGGCGTGCTCAGGATTTGTGTACGACGCCCAACTGTAGGAGCTGGCTTGCCGGCGATGGCGTCCCCAAGATCGCCAAGAGCTTCGCTGACAGGCCCGGCTCCTACGGATTGATCGTTCCCATGCTTTCGGTTGCGATCTAAAGGGAACCTGCCGCCGCTCCAATGATCTAGTCTTGGCAGGTCCCAGGGAGAGATCGCCATGTACCGCTTCTTCGAACGTCTCAGTTCCCGTATCGCCGCGCCCTTTGCCTCAGAGCCCTCGCGCAACAGCAAGGTCTGGCATTGCCGCTGCGGTCAATCGGTGTTCTTCCGCAACAGCCAGTGTCTGGCCTGTTCTGCGGCCCTGGGTTACGAACCCCAGGGCAGCCACCTGTCCTCCCTGCAACCGGGTCCGTACCCGGACAGCTGGCAACTCGATGCCAACCCCGAAGCCGGCCTGTTCCGCCGTTGCGGCAACCTCGACACCGCGGCGGCCTGCAACTGGCTGATCCCCTATGCCCACAGCAGCCCCCTGTGCACCGCGTGCAGCCTCAACCGCACCATCCCCGACCTGTCCGTCCCGGAAAACCCCGAACGCTGGCGCAAGGTCGAAACCGCCAAGCGCCGCCTGGTGGCGCAACTGATCACCCTGGGCCTGCAAGTCATCCCGAAAACCTGGGACGAGGAAAACGGCCTGGCCTTCGACTTCGTCGGCGTCGACCTGGAAGGCAAATCGCCGATGACCGGCCACGCCAATGGCCTGATCACCCTCGATATCAAGGAGGCCGACGACGCCCACCGGGAAAAGGTCCGGGTACAGATGCGCGAACCGTACCGCACCTTGCTCGGCCATTTCCGCCATGAAGTCGGGCATTACTACTGGGACCGGCTGATTGCCAACGACCAGTGGCTGGAACCGTTTCGCGGCCTGTTCGGCGACGAGCGCGCGAGCTACGCCGACGCACTGGAGCGCCACTACCAGAACGGCGCACCGGCGGACTGGCAGCAGCGCTACGTCAGCGCCTACGCCACCATGCACCCCTGGGAAGACTGGGCGGAAACCTGGGCGCACTACCTGCACATGATGGACGCGGTGGACACGGCGCTGGGCTTCGGCATGAGCGCCCGCGAATCGGACTTCGACTACCAGCCGTTTCCCACCAGCGTGCTCTATGACCCGCAGCATCCGGAAGGCCCGGCGTTCCTGTCATTCGTCAACGCCTGGATCGAACTGGCGGGCATGCTCAACGAACTCTCCCGCAGCATGGGCCAACCGGATTTCTACCCCTTTGTCCTGCCGCCGGCGACCATCGCCAAACTGCATTTTATCCACCTGGTGATCCAGGAGGAGGGTGGTCGGGCGGATGAGGTATTGCAGCTTGCGACCTGAGGGACGGCTGTCCCTGTTTGATCGTTCCCACGCTCCGCGTGGTAACGCCTCCCTGGACGCTCCGCGTCCGCTAGCGATAACGGCCTGATCCACAACTCCAATATAAGCGGCCCGCCCATAATGGCCCCTGGCACCCCCGGCCCTTGTGGGAGCGGGCTTGCCCGCGAAGGCGTCCGTCAGCCAGACACCGTCGTGAGCAACACCACCGCCGGTCGCTGCCACACGCAGTGATCGACAATAGGGCTGGGCAATGTCGACAAGTGCTTGAGCTCCATCGAATTTTTATCGGCGCCTGGCGGTTGTAACTTCTCGTTATCTAGGTACAATGGCGCGGCTCGCTGCCAGGCGAGCGTCGTTATGGTGACCCCATCGGTCCCCCCGCAACGATTACCCGTTAACCTGGTCAGGCCCGGAAGGGAGCAGCCACAGCGGGAACATTGTGTGCCGGGGTGTGGCTGGTGGGGTTGCCTCCATAACGCCTCCTGCTAAACCCTATCTCCTGCATATCGAATAAAGTGCCGAATCAAGATCAGCACTTCATTTTGCCATGCCCAGTTTTTCTCTCCTCCAGCTATCCAGCGTGGGGGCCAAGGCCGTGTTCCCCGGCGGATCCCTGTATCACGCAACGAAATGGGGTATCGAAGGTTTTATCGACGCGGTCAACCTGGAGGTGGGGGTCTTTGGCATCGGCTGCACGCTGGTCGAGCCGGGTGGCGCCCGTACCCGGTTCCGCTATGGCAGTGCCAGGCTCGGACCGAAGAATGACGTCTACGATGTTTCGCCCGCCAGCCATGCCCGGAGGATGATCGAGGATGGCACCGTCATGCCGATCGGCGACCCGGCAAAAATGGTCCGGCTGATGATCGAAAGCGTCGATCAACACCCCGCGCCGAAGCGACTGGCGCTGGGCAGCGATTCGTTCATGGTGATGCACAAGCAGCTCTGTGAGCGCCTGGCGGAACTGGAGGCACAGCGAGGCCTGGCCTTTTCGACCGATTGGGTTGGGCAGCTCTAGGTGCGCATTTGATGCGGCATGTCAGGATTTTGGCGTGTCGCTTCAGAAAGCCGCGGCTTTTATGAAGGCTTCATCCAGCGACTTCGTATCATGGGCTTGCATAAAGGCTTGTCGGCTGCCAAATCGCTTGAACTGCTTTTGGCTCAACATATAAAAATAGTTGCAGTGATCAACAATCTCATCAACGTTATGTGAGGAAATCAGAATGGCAGTGCCGCTGCTTGCCGCCCCGTGCAGGCACTGCCAGATATAGTGACGAAACTCCGGATCGACGCCGGCCGTGGGCTCATCCAGGATGATGAAATCTGCGCCTAATGATAAAAGCGAGAGGGTAAAAAACCATCGTTTTTCACCATAACTGCATAAGGCTGACTTTTTTCTCCATATTTCTTTATAGCGATTTATGACGCTGGGACTCCATTGTGAAAGCTTATCCAGTACTTGTATCTGAGTGCTGTGTGTTGAAGAGCAAAGCAGGTTGGTCATTTCGAATATGTCGAACATTCGTAAGGCAGGTGGTGTCATTAACGTCTGAGACAGGTAAAGCTCCTTTGAGAAACCATTTTTTATAGTTCCACCGGAGGGGGCTTCAGTTTGCAAATGATATCAAAAAGTGTTGTTTTTCCAGACCCGTTTGGGCCGAGTACCCCGATAATGGTTCCAGGCTGTACACTCAGTGTTGCGCCTTCGAAAATTACCTTGTCACCATATCGGAAAGATAATGAATCTATCTCGAGACTTTTCATCAGTAACGGCTCCAGACGGGGTTGATGCGCAAAAATCTGATAGCTATTAATAAGCTCGAAATAAATATTGGCAAGATTGATAGTGTAAGGTTTATTTTGGCTTGTAAGCCATGCTTGATCAGTTCGGCTGCGTGTACTAATGGGTTGCCAAGGTTTACGGTGTGAAGCAGAAAATTTGTTGAAAGCGAATTTGAAATGCCAAGGATTAGTGTGCAGAATGAAAAAATAGAGAAAAGAGTGTTGGCGTTCTGAAAATTTATAGGAAGTAAGCTAAAGAAGAATCCGATTGAGCAAAATAATAAGTAGCAGATATAGAATTTTGAAATTATGTTCAACAGTTCCAGAAGTGAGTAGGCGCCAAATGGCAGGCGTGTGGCAAGATAGAAAACGCTACAGTAAATTATAGCGATTACTGAATAGGCAAGGGTTTGCGCCAGAATAAAGACAAGCTTTGCTTCATGATTGTAAATAAAGGATCGAATGTAGCCGCTTTCTCGACGACCTATGATGTAAAAGGAAAACCCGAACAGGGCAACACTTGAAGAGATGTAGGCGTAGAGCCAGGCTGTGTGTTCTGTATAATCCCCTGAGAGTAAGTCTAATCTGCCTCTGGATAAGGCCAGGAGATAAAAGGCGGCGCATGGTGAAATAATGATCCAGAATAAGGAGATGGGCTCCTTGAGTTGTTCTTTTATGAATAACCATGCCAGGCGACTTGAACGATAATAAAGTCGGCTTTTCATCGATCTGTCCTTTAGGGAGATGGGACCATCACTGCTTTTCGTGCGGAGATGATATCCTTTTGGAAGTCGGATGAATGCATCCACCGCCGCATCCGCCTTGGCCACCTGAACCACCGTTGTTGGCTTGAGGGCTCTTGTCGAAGCTGGGGATGTTTTTAAAGTTGAAGAGTGTTTCTCCAAATGTATCGATGCTCATGTGATTTTCTCCACAAAAAACAGTTTGATTGATGAATGGCCTGTTCAGGCTACTGCTGCTGGGTAGCAGTGAATGTAGCTATAGTTTCCTTGCTATAGCCACGTCAAATACCAATGTGGTCGTTTGTAGGAAGTTTCACTGGTTTTTCGAGTGTTTAGGAATGTGGCGATTTTTCTAGCGACAAACTTTTATCTGAGCTGCTGTGAGTTTTTTGAAAAGAAATTTATGATTTTTTGTAGGAAATTTCACTCGCTTTATGGGGATGGCTGCTATTCGTGAGGCGACGAACGGTATCCAAAGCAATGTTCCTTTTTGGAGTTGTCTTCAGGTAATTTCATTCGTTGATTGGCTGGAAGGATAATTTTCTTTGTTGCGGAGAAATTGGTATGGGGCGAGTTGAAGCGTTTTTCTAGTGAGAAATGTGCGGTTGAAATAAACACCGGTACTTGGCAGGTTTGTTCTTTGTCTTGAACTACAAAACCCCCCGCAACTCCCTCGGCGACAACCCGTAATGCTTGCGAAAGCGCACGGCAAAGCGTGACGCCGAGGCATAGCCGCTGGCTGCGGCTATTTCTCCTATCGGCCGTGGTGTGGTCTGCAGCCATTGCAAGGCCATGCCCAGCCGGACATTTTCGAGGATGTTGCTGAAGCTGTCGTCCTCGTTCGCCAGTTGGCGGCGCAAGGTCGAGGCGCCCAGGTTCAGCCGTTCGGCCACGTCCGCGACGGTCCAGTCCCGCGCGGGGTCGCTCATGACGATCTGCTGCACGCGCTCGCACAACGGGTCGTTGCGATCCAGTAACAACGGCCCGGCCCAGCCGCCCAGGGCCAATGCCAGCAGCACGGCTTCGGCGTAATGGCTGCACAGGGCGTCCGGCGAATCGGCATTGATGGCTTCCAGCAGGTTTTCCCAGGCTGAAGTGGTATGCCGGTCCAGCGGCACACAGAGTTCCTGGGTGCTCCCGCGTCCGGGAAGTAGCGCGAGTTGCTGGCTATGGCGGGCAATAAAGGTTCGCAGCAGTTCCGTGGGAAAGCTCACGGTATCGGCGATGTAGAACCCCTGGGTGCCGGGGTAGTTGCCGACCCCGACTTCACGCCCCGCCGGCATCAGGATCAGGTGTCGCGATCCCACGCGCATCTGCCGGTCGTCCCAACTCATCACTTTTTCACCCTGGCGCACGCGACACAGGGTGGTGACGAAAATCGGCACCCGTTGCAGCGCATGGGGCTGGCGGGCCTGGATGACGCTGGCGCCGATACGGCGCTGGCGGTGCTGGATGCCGGCGGGGGCGTTCATGATTCTCAGGCTCCGTACAAAAAAACTAACGTCCGTAGGTGGCGGTCAGTGTGGCCTTGCCCAGGGCGTTGGCATTGAGCATGTAGCCCACCATGGCGCCGCTGGCCTGTTCATTGACCGGGAGTTTATCCGTCTTCAGGGCCCAGACGGTGAACTGATAGCGATGGGGTTTATCGCCCACAGGCGGGCAGGCACCGCCGAAGCCCGGTTGGCCGTAGTCGGTGCGACCTTGCACGGCGCCCGCGGGTAGCTGGCCGCCCTGGCTGCCGGCGCCGGAAGGCAGTTCGTGGGTGGAGGTCGGCAGGTTGACCACGGTCCAGTGCCACCAGCCGCTGCCGGTCGGGGCGTCGGGGTCGTAGGCGGTGATCGCGAAGCTTTTGGTGCCCGCCGGGGCGTTCTGCCAGGACAGTTGCGGGGAGGTGTTGCCGCCTTCGCAACCGAAGCCCTGGAACACTTCGCGGCTGCTCATGGGCTTGCCGTTGCTGATATCGCGGCTGGTCACGGTGAAGTCGGCGGCGTGGGCGGTGATGCTCAGGCCGAGGCTGAGGGCGGTGAGCAGGAAGCGGTTTTTCATGATGACCTCGTCTTTGGGGGGATTCAGGACGAGTCTAGGGAGATGGGGGGCTGGGCATTGTGCCGCGGCGCTCGACCATTGTGCCGAAACGCTCGGGTTGTTCGATGGGGGGCGATAGGGGCTGTGAGAGCGGACGCGGAGCGTCCCATGCGGCATTCCCACGCGGAGCGTGGGAACGATCAAGCACAGGACGCGTGGGGCTTATGTGCGCTTGAACAACTTGCGCAAGAAGCCGGCAATCACCACCAGGCCGATCACGATGAATTTCTTGAAGGCCAGCAGGGCTACGCCGATCTTGGCGAACAGGCCGGCCTTGGCCGCGATGCCGCCGGCCACCAGGGCTGCCAGGCCGTAGGGCGCCAGTTTGTCGGTGCTGGAGTCGAAGTCGGCGTAGCGGTTGCCATCGGTGAAGTTGGTGAACGCGAGGATCTTCGGCACTTCCTGCTTGATGGTCGGCAGGTCGGCCATCGCCGCTACGGCATTCAGTTCCAGCACGCCCTGGCGCCCCAGCACGCGAATGCTGTAGTTCAGGGTGTTCTGTTGGGCGTCATCGGCTTTCAGTTCGCGGGCCCAGTACATCTTGTGGCTGCCCTGGTCATAGCTCGGCGGTTCGGCCCAGCCCAGCAGTTGCAGGCCGGCGTAACCCTGCTTGCGCCGCTCCTTGTTGTCTTCTTCATCGTCGGCCTGCATCTGCTTGAGCAGGTCGGCGTAGTCGATCTTGGCGGCATCATCGTCGGAGATATGTCCGTCGTTCTTGTAGCTGACGATCACGCCCCAGCCGTTGTCCGCCAGGGGGCTGACGGCAGTGGGGATGATCATGCCCAGGGTCTTGTGGCCCGGCGGGTTGCCCCAGGCTTCGGTCAGCAGGCGCTCGGTGTCGTCCGGCGACAGGTAGTAGAACTCGTTGTTGAGTTGCAGGGTGGCGATACCGCTCGGCAGGGTGATGGTGCCGTGCTGCTGCTTGAGGGTGGTGAGCCACTGTTCGGCGCTCTGGTGCGGTTGCTCGCTGGCGGTGGGGGCTGGAGCGGGGGTACTGGCGGCAATGGCGGGCAGAGTGGTTGCGCTGAGCAACACGGCCGCCAACAGCTGGCGCAGGTGTTTCATCGTAGTCCCTTACATTTTGAATTAATTTGCCTGGCAGAATACCTGAAGGGACTGGCGAATCGCCAGATTGCCGTGTAGGCGCGCTACTCCGGACGCGTTTCCAGGCGTTCCCGCAGCAGTCGCGCAAAGGCCTCGCGGGCCGGATGGCGGGTGGTTTCCCTGTGCCAGATAAAGCTGTTTTGCACGGGGGCCAGTTCGTCGAAGCGATAGGTCGCCAGCCCCGTCGACTGTTCGTAGCGACGCAGGATGCCTTCGGGCACCAGCGAGACGCCGGCACCGGCATTGACGCTGCCGATGATCGTGCCCCAACTGCCGTAGCTGGCAATCGGTGGGTTGCGGTCGCAGTCCTGGACCCAGTTCTTCAGCGCCGCGCGGTAGGGGCAGCCGTTCGGCCACATGATCAGGGTGCGGCCCAGCAGGTCGTGGGCATTGTGGATCGGTGCGCTGTCGGCGGCGCTGATCAGCACCAGTTTTTCGCTGTACAACGCGGTGCTGGCGATTTTCGGGTGGTGGATATCGGCAGCCACCAGGGCGCCGTCGAGCCGGCGTTGGCGGACATCTTCCAGCAGTTGCGTCCAGGTCCCGGTGATCAGTTCCAGACTGACCTCGGGATAGGTCCGATGGTATTCGGCGAGCAGGGCCGGCAGGTGCACGGTGGCGCAGGATTCGATGGCGCCGATGCGCAAGGTGCCGGAGGGCCGGGTGTTGGCGTCGACGGCGCGTTTGGCCTCGTCCACCAGGTTGAGGATCTGCGCACAATATTCGAGGAACACTTCGCCGGCGGGGCTGATGCTCAGGCCGCGCCCGGCGCGGACGAACAGGTCGGTGCCCAGCTCGCTTTCCAGGTGCTTGATGCGCGTGGTGATGTTGGACGGCACGCAATGCAGCCGTTGGGCCGCGAGGGCGATGCTGCCGGTTTCGGCGACGGCTTTCACCATGCGCATTTGCGCCAGTTCCATGATTCACTCCCGGTGAATTCTCGACTCAATATTCGTCAATTGTGCTTGTCGCCACGCCGCTCAAGACTGGCCACACCCCTGGATCATCTTGGATGTAGCGTTCTCGTGAAAGCCCTGCCGCGTATAAAAATTTCATTGGCCACCGCCCTGGTCATCCTGTGCTGGGCGTATTCGCCCATCGGCATCCATATCGGCCTGGAAAGCTACAGCCCCGGACACCTGGCCCTGCTGCGCTTTCTGATCGCATCGGTGTTCATGGCCGCAGTGGCGCTGATGAAGGGCATTGCCTTGCCCCGGGTCCGCGATCTGCCCTGGCTGTTCGTGCTGGGTTTCTTCGCGATCTTCCTGCATCACGTCAGCCTCAACTATGGGCAGCAGTGGGTCAGCCCCGGGGCCGGGAGCGTACTGGCCCAGTCGACGCCGTTGTTCAGTACGCTGATCGCGTTCTTCTGGCTGAAGGAGTCGGTGACGGGCTGGCGCTGGCTGGGTGTGTTTGTGGGGCTGGCCGGGGCGCTGGTGGTGGTGTGGGGCGATCACGGCGTCGGCCCGTTCAATCCCCGGGGCTTGCTGGTCCTGCTCGCGGCGCTGTCCTGGAGCCTGTATTTCACCCTGCAGAAACACTATGCCCATCACTACAGCGGGTTGACCACCGTGTGCTACATGGTCTGGGCCGGAACGCTGCTGTTGCTCTGTGTCTACGGACCGGGGCTGGCGCAGGAGGTGACGCTGGCCCCCGTGCGGGTGAATGTGGCGGTGCTGGTGCTGGGTATTTTCCCCAGTGCCCTGGCGTACCTGGCCTGGGGTTATGTGCTGACGCACTCGACGGTCAGCCGTTCCTCCATCGCCTTGTACCTGATCCCGCCGGTGGCCATGCTGATGGCGGCGTTGATCCTCGGTGTCGGTGTCTCGGGCATGGTCCTGCTGGGCGGCTCGATTGTCCTGGCGAGCGTGCTGGGCCTGCACTTCGAGGGGCGCCGGCAGAGGCCGGCTGCCGGACCGCTGGATCAGCGCAGTGAAGGGGACGGCGAATACACCCGCAACCGGTGTGCATCGGGGTCCACCGCAACGAAGGCATAACCGAAACCCAGGGTGCTCGGCGGCTGGACGATGCGCACCCCCAGTTCGCGCCAGGCTTCATGGAGTTCGTCGACAATGGCGTTCTCGCCGACATTGAAGGCCATCTCGCCGCCGCCGCCGGTGTGTGGCACGGCAGGCGTCACGACGCTGGCCGACCAGAGGCCGAGCTTGATGCCCGAGTCCAGCGCGAACAGGGCGAAATCCGGCGTGTCGATCAGCGGCTCCTTGCCCAGCAGGCGACGGTAGAAGTCGACGCTGACGGCGGGGCTTTCGACATACAGCATGAAGTAGTTGGGATCGGTCACGGTGTGGTTCCTGGGAAAGTGGTGGGAAGGCCTGGAATCGTTTGTGGTGATTCCAGGGCAACCCAGCCTAACCCCGGGGGCTGTCAGCTTTTGTCAGTAGCGTGGTCGCGGCGCCAGGCGCGCAGTGGCATGAGGCTAAGGCTTGGCAAGGGCTAGATCGACCGCGACGATCAGCTTTCCCAGGTCCTTCGAGGGCGCTTTGTGAATGACGCCGAACAGGTAGGCACGCTGTTCGTCTTCGTCAGCCATATCCGCAAAAAAGGCCTTGAGCTTCACTCCCAGTACGTCGGCGAACAGAAACAGGGCTTCCACGCTGGGGGTGTAACTGCCGGTTTCGAAGCGGCTGATGGTTTTCGGGTCAAAACCGGTTTTCTCGCCAAGTTCAGCCTGAGTTAGCCCCGCTACCTTGCGATAGCGCCTGATGGCCGTACCCAAACTTGAAATTTCCATCGCTCAATTCCCATTTAGAATCAAGAACTTAACGACAAATCTTTACATTAGACAACGCCATGATTCATCACCTTCTATTGCATAATGTGATGCAATTCGTAGAATCGACGGTTATGACAGGTATTTGGTGATCTGGTTTCAGGTGGCAAAATGATGAAACAGGAAATCCTCGCATTTCTCTTGAGTTCATGCCACGACCGTCAAGCCGTGCCTTCGGGCGTTGGTTTCACGGAGTGCCGCTCGCCAACCCCGCTGTTTGCTGATGACCTTCATTTAACTCTAGTTGATCCTCGTCGAAGTTCTTTCGAACAGCGTGTCGATCAGTTCAACCGGTAGCTGCCCAGGTGAGCTGAGTCATGGACGAGACGTACCGCAAGGTGGTGGATGCAGCAGCGATTTTCTCCGAGACGGATCTGAGCGGAAGGATTACCTACGTCAACGACCCGTTCTGCGAGATCTCCGGCTACAGCCGCGAGGAGCTGCTGGGGCAGAACCACCGGATGCTCAATTCCGGTTTTCATCCGACCGAATTCTTCAGTGAGATGTGGCGCACCATCGCCCTTGGCCGGGTCTGGAAGGGCGAGGTCTGCAACCGTGCCAAGGACGGTTCGCTGTACTGGGTCGACAGTACCATGGTGCCGCTGCTGGACGAAGAGACGGGACGGGTCCGCAAGTACATGTCGATCCGTTTTGATGTCAGCGAAAAGCTGCGACTGCTGCACACCTTGCAGTGGCGGGTGGGCCACGATGTACTGACCGGCCTGCCGAACCGCGCGTTCCTCTCCGATCTGTTGAACCAGGCCCTGGAGTTCTCCCGGCGCGAGCATATTCCGCTGGCGGTGTGCATGCTCGACCTGGACGGCTTCAAGGCTGTCAACGACGGCTACGGGCATGCCAGCGGTGACGCGTTGCTGGTGGAAGTGGCGGCGCGCCTGCGCGGGATCATGCGTGGCGAGGATGTGGTGGCACGCCTGTCCGGTGACGAGTTCGTGCTGATCCTGCGTTATGTGCGCGACAGCCAGGAACTGCACGCGGCGTTGCAGCGGGTGCTGCTGGCGATCTCCGCGCCGTATTCGCTCCTCGGCCAGGACATCCATGTCTGTGCCAGCATCGGCGTGACCCTGTTCCCCAACGACAATGAAGACGCCGATACCTTGTTGCGCCACGCGGACCAGGCGATGTACCTGGCCAAGCAGGGCGGGCGCAACCGTTTCCATCTGTTCGATGTATCCCAGGACCAGGAGGTCAAGGCCACGCACCAGAGCGTTGAGCTGATGCGCCATGCACTAGCCGGCGACGAGTTGCGCCTGGTCTATCAGCCCAAGGTCAACATGCGTACCGGCACGGTGGTCGGCTTCGAGGCGCTGGTGCGCTGGGAAAGCCCCCACAAGGGCCTGCTCGAACCCCATGAGTTCCTGCCTCTGGTGGCCCAGACCGATGTGATCATCGAGGTCGGCGAGTGGGTGATCGACCGGGTCATGGCGCAGATGCAGGTTTGGTTGCAGGCCGGCCACAACTGGCCGGTCAGCCTGAATATCGCCGCCCGGCATTTCCAGCGTGGGGATTTTGTCGAGCGCCTGCGCGCCTTGCTGACCCGGCATGCCGAAGTACCGCCACAGATGCTCGACCTGGAAATCATCGAGTCGGTGGCCATCGAGAACATCCAGCGGGTCAGCCAGTGCCTGCGGGCCTGCCAGGCCCTTGGCGTGCGTTTTTCCCTGGATGACTTCGGCACCGGTTACTCGTCCCTGAGCTACCTCAAGCGCATGCCCACCCAGACCATCAAGATCGATCGTTCCTTTGTGCGCGATATCCTCCACGACAAGGATGACCTGGCCCTGACCACGGCGGTGATCAGTCTGGCCCGGGCCTTTGGTCGCGAGGTGATTGCCGAGGGCCTGGAGACCGCCGAGCACGGGCGCCTGCTGATGAATCTGGGGTGTGACGTGGCCCAGGGCTATTTCATTGCCCGGCCGATGGCGGCCGACGAGGTGCCGGACTGGGTCGCGGGGTTTGTCCCGTCGGGGTTGTGGAGCACCACCGCCTGAGCCTTCATGCATCCTGTGGAAGCCCGCTTTGCCGGTGAAAAGGTTGCGGGTGTCATCGCCGACAGGCCGGGCTCCTACAGGTCATCGGGTTTTTCCGCAGAGGGAGGCGTGGGGCTGTCCAGTTGTTCGCCATTGCCGGTGTAGAGCCCGATGATCCCGTCGATTTCCCCGGACATCTTCATTCTCAGCAAGGTCCGCAGGATCCGCTGCACCGGCAGCGCCGGGTCGTTGCGCACAAAACAGCCCACCGGTTGTTCCTGCAGCACCGCGACGGCATGCAGTTGCTGTTGGGGCATCAGCTTCTGGTTGAACCAGTCCAGGCTCCACTGGTTGCTGACCGCATAGTGATAGCGGCCCGCCGAGAGTTTCTGCAGCACCTGTTCCTGGTTGCGGGCGTCGTCGCGGATCAACTGGCCACTGTCGAACAACGGCTGCAGGGTCGGGTAGGTGTAGCTCAATACCGTGCCGACAGGTTGTCTGGGCAGGCTTTGCGGCCTGACCTGGCGCGGGTGCTCGGCATTGCTGATCAGCACGTCGCGCTGCATCAGCAGGGGAATGCTCCATATATAGTCGCCCGACAGGTTCGGCAGCCAGGATTGCGCGGCATAGCAGCGCACGTCGATTTCGCCGTGTTCCATGGCGCTCTGCACGCGGGCCCGGGCCAGCACGTGAAACTCGGCCGGTACTCCGACCTGCTGGGCAAGGCTGGTCATCAGGTCATAGAGAATGCCCTGGGTCGGTCGGTCGTTGTCGATCTGGACCAGCGGCATGGCCCAGCTGTCGGCCACGGCGAAGCGCAACGGCGCAGGCGCGGCAAAACAGTTGGCGGTCATCAGTACGAGGGCGCCCCACACTACACGCATTCAACTCTCCGTCTGGAGTACGACGCTTCAGGACGCGAATTCTCCCACAAAGTGCAGCTTAGTCAGATTAGAGAAGCACGCCGGATGCAATTTCGCCCCTGCTCCGCTAGCATTAGCGGTCTTCCGCTTTCCAGATGCGACGGTTATCGATGAGTTATCAGGTTCTTGCACGTAAATGGCGTCCGCGCTCGTTCCGCGAAATGGTCGGCCAGACCCATGTGCTCAAGGCGCTGATCAATGCTCTGGACAGCCAGCGGCTGCACCACGCCTATCTGTTCACCGGTACCCGGGGTGTAGGCAAGACCACCATTGCGCGGATCATCGCCAAGTGCCTGAACTGCGAAACCGGGATCACCTCGTCACCCTGTGGCACCTGTTCGGTATGCCGCGAGATCGACGAGGGCCGTTTTGTCGACCTGATCGAGATCGACGCCGCGAGCCGCACCAAGGTCGAGGACACCCGCGAACTGCTGGACAACGTGCAGTACGCGCCGAGCCGCGGGCGCTTCAAGGTCTACCTGATCGACGAAGTGCACATGCTTTCCAGCCACTCGTTCAACGCCTTGCTGAAAACCCTGGAAGAGCCGCCGCCCTACGTCAAGTTCATCCTGGCGACCACCGATCCTCAGAAACTTCCTGCAACGATTTTGTCGCGCTGCCTGCAGTTCTCCCTGAAGAACATGACCCCGGAGCGGGTGGTCGAGCATTTGACCCACGTGCTCGGGGTCGAGAACGTGCCATTCGAAGACGACGCCCTGTGGTTGCTCGGTCGCGCGGCGGACGGTTCGATGCGCGATGCGATGAGCCTGACCGACCAGGCCATTGCCTTCGGTGAGGGCAAGGTCATGGCCAGCGATGTGCGGGCGATGCTCGGCACCCTGGACCACGGCCAGGTCTACGATGTGCTGCACGCGCTGATCGAAGGCGATGCCAAGGCGTTGCTCGAAGCGGTACGGCATCTGGCCGAGCAGGGCCCGGACTGGAACGGCGTGCTCTCGGAAATCCTCAATGTGCTGCACCGCGTGGCGATTGCCCAGGCCCTGCCGGAAGGCGTCGACAACGGTCACGGCGACCGTGATCGCGTGTTGGCCCTGGCCCAGGCATTGCCGGCCGAAGACGTACAGTTTTACTACCAGATGGGCCTGATCGGCCGGCGCGACCTGCCGCTGGCGCCGGACCCGCGTGGCGGCTTCGAGATGGTCCTGCTGCGAATGCTCGCGTTCCGGCCGGCCGACAGTGCCTCGGCACCGAGGCAGCCGCTAAAGCCAGTGGGGATCAGCCAGGCCACAGTTGATTCCACCCAGAACGTGGCTGGCCCAGCGGCTGCTGCGCCGGTTGTCGCGGCTGTGGCTCCGGCGGTCGAGGCCGATGTCGTGCCAGTCGCTGCGCCGGCCGCTGCGCCAGTCCCCGCGCCCGTGGTGCAACCAGCCCCGGCGCCGGTGGTCGAAGCCGTGCCTGAGCCGGAGCCGGAGCCGGTGGTCGAGGCGGCTACCGTGCCCGAACCCCTGGCCGCCGCGGTCGAAGAAGTCGACCTGCCCTGGAACGAACCCGCCGAGCCGGTGGTGCAGGAGCCCGCCGTAGAGCCGGTGCTGGAAACCGCCGCCGAGCAGCCGGAACTGGTGCCGATGCCGCTGCCGACGCCTGACAGCGTGGTGCCGGACGCCCCCGAGTGGGCGGCCGCCACCATTCCCGAGCCGACCCCGGCCCAGGTGGATGCCGCGACTCCGGGCCCGGATCGCGACGACGAGCCGCCGCTGGATGAAGACTATATCGAGCCGGATATGGACTCGTCCTATAGCTACCTCGACGACCTGGCCAGTGAACACACCGCCGAGCCGGCACCGGAGCCCGAGCCGTTGCCGGCCGCGCAGCCGGCCACCGGCCTGGCGCTGGAGTGGTTGCAACTGTTCCCGAAACTGCCGATCTCCGGCATGACCGGCAGCATCGCGGCCAACTGCACGCTGATCGCGGTCGACGGCGATGACTGGCTGCTGCACCTGGACCCGGCCCACAGCGCCCTGTTCAACGCCACGCAGTTGCGTCGCGTGAACGATGCGCTGAACCAGTACCATGGGCGGACGCTGAAGGTGACCATCGAGCTGATCAAGCCCGAGCAGGAAACCCCGGCCCAGGCGGCGTCCCGCCGGCGCCACGAACGCCAGAACGAGGCTGTGGCCTCGATTCATGCCGATCCGTTCATCCAGCAAATGATGCAACAGTTCGGTGCGGTGATCCGTGACGATACAATCGAACCTGTCGAAGCCCTGGTGACCCAGGGTTAATAACTGAGCGGCGCGAGGCCGGAGCCTCGTGCCTATTGTCCAAGCAACTTTTGAGGTGATTCCCATGATGAAGGGTGGCATGGCCGGCCTGATGAAGCAGGCGCAGCAGATGCAGGAAAAAATGGCCAAGATGCAGGAAGAACTGGCCAACGCTGAAATCACCGGCAAGGCCGGCGGCGACATGGTCACCGTGGTCATGACCGGGCGTCACGATATCAAGCGCGTGAGCATCGACCCGAGCCTGCTGGAAGGTGTCAGCGACGATGACCGTGAAGTGCTGGAAGATCTGTTTGCCGCCGCCGTCAACGACGCCGTGCGCAAGATCGAAGCCAACAGCTCGGACAAGATGTCCGGCATGACCGCCGGCATGCAGCTGCCGCCGGGCTTCAAGATGCCGTTCTAGGCCCTGTACGAAAACTGCCTGGGCGACGATCATGCGGCGTTGAAGCAGGCTTGCCTTGCCTGATCGCCGCTCGGCGAGTTTTCGCACGGAACCTGAGGTATTTTGTACTCAAGCAATGCCAGGCTCGCTGCCTGGCATTGTTGTTTCCGGGGCTGGTCGCCTGTGCATTTGACGCTGGCCGGAGCCACGGGTATAAACCGCCTCTCGCAGTTTTGTCGGACCTTTTCCCATGAGCTTCAGCCCCCTGATTCGCCAACTGATCGACGCCTTTCGGGTTTTGCCCGGCGTCGGCCAGAAAACCGCCCAGCGCATGGCCCTGCAACTGCTCGAGCGCGATCGCAGCGGCGGCGCGCGCCTGGCACAGGCTTTGGGCCAGGCCATGGAAGGCGTCGGGCATTGCCGCCAGTGCCGGACCCTGACCGAAGACGACCTCTGCCCGCAGTGTGCCGATCCGCGGCGTGACGACACCTTGCTGTGTGTGGTCGAAGGACCGATGGATGTCTACGCGGTGGAGCAGACCGGTTATCGCGGACGTTACTTCGTGCTCAAGGGGCACCTGTCGCCGCTCGATGGCCTTGGGCCGGAAGCCATTGGCATTCCGCAGTTGCTGGCCCGTATCGAAGAACAGGGCAGCTTCAGCGAGATTATCCTCGCCACCAACCCGACGGTCGAGGGCGAAGCCACGGCGCACTACATTGCCCAGCTGCTCTCCAACAAGGGGCTGATCACCTCGCGTATCGCCCATGGCGTTCCCCTGGGGGGTGAGCTGGAACTGGTGGACGGCGGTACGCTGGCCCACTCGTTTGCAGGGCGCAAGCCGATCGCGCTTTGAGGGTGAGGCGTCTGGCCGGAGGCCATTTTTCCGGTGGTCGCCCCGGACAAGGGGCGACCGGGCAGCATGCTCAGGCAGCCAGCAAGCGCAGTATCTGATCCAGCCGGTGGTTGGCGACCCAGCTCAGCAGCACTCCCAGGACCGCCGTGCCGCCGGCGATATAGGCGAGGCGGGCCTTGATCGATTTCACATCGCCGCGGACTTCGCCGAGATCGCGGTGGATGTACTCCAGGTGGGTTTCCAGTTCGGTGATTCGCGGTTCCATGGTGTCGCCTCCAGACGGTTCGCCGGTCTTGGTGGGGTCGGTGGGTGACGGGGATTGCTGCATCGCCTCGTGATTGCCCGACCATCGGGGAGCCGGATGCAGGCAGGGTGTCACGCAGTGCTGTAGCTCAACTTCCATGTGTTTTCACGTCCTCGGTGGTTCATGTCCCGGGCGCCATTGCCCTGATCACACCATGGAAAATCGCGCTATTTCGCTTTTCGGTCAATTGAGGCGATTCCCGGATGTTCATAGGAAAAGTCGCCGGCGTCTGAAGTGGCCGCTGGGTCAGGCATAGGGGCTGTCCCAGTAGCGTTTGTACATGCCGAGGCTTTTTTTCAGACCCTTGGGCAGATGGCGTTCCTGCTGGCTGAGTTTGTAGGCAAACAGCTTCACCGCATTGCGCCATAGCGAGCCCGGCCACGCCAGGCAACGTCCGGGGCCGAGAAACCTCAGCTCGGACAGCACATACCTCAGGCCTTCTCCTCCCGCCCCGCCGAACTGTTGGCGGATCCAGGGTTCGCGGGCATGAAATACGCCGATGTCGAAGTAACGACGAAATTCCTCACCGAGGGTGTAGTTGTGCGAGTGCCGGCAGCAGGCGCTGCCTTCGTAGGCGACTTTCCAGCCGGCCATGAGCATCTTCGCCGCCACGTACATGTCTTCCGAGAGGATCACATGCTGCGGGAATCCGCCCACCTGCATCAGTGCCCGGCGCCGGTAGGCGCAAAAGGAGTTGGAGGCGAAGGCGGTCTTGATCCCCAGCCGGGGCGCATCCTCCAGGCTCTTGACCTGGGACGTCGGCGGGTAGTTGAACAGCCGGGCATGCTCGGCCAGCGGGCTGGCATCCAGGTGCGGCAGCTGCCGGCCGCAGACCGCGCCGATGCTGTCGTCGGCAAACGGCCGGACGATATTGGCCAGCGCCTCGGGGTCCTCGAGGTAGGCATCCTGGGTCATGAACACGTAGATGTCATGGCCGGGATTGCGCTCGACCATCATCTGGCGGGTGCCGCCGTGGTTGAAGTCTCTGCTGTCGATGCGCAAGACATTGGGACAGCGTGCGCTGGCCAGTTCGAAGGTGCCGTCGCTGGAGCTGGAGTCGACGATCAGGGTCGTGAAGACCGCCGTCTGGCGGTCGAGGGAGTCGAGCAGGCGCGCCAGGTCCCGGCAGCCGTTGTAGGTCGGGATCACGCAGGCCACGTTGAGCGTCGACATGGTTCAGCCTCCAGGGGACAGCGGGCGCCAGGGGCGCAGCCAGAATGCCAGGGCGATCAGCAGGACCAGGCTGCACAGGGTGCTCAGACCCAGTTGCAACCAGATACCGGCCAGGGGATGCAGCAACAGGGCGGCCAGGCCCATGACGCCGAGCCCGAGCAACCAGTGGCTGCGCCAGGGCACTTCGGCCAGCAGTTGTTGACGGCGCATCAGTAGCAGGCCGGTCAGGATTACCCCGCAGACCGCCGCCAGGGCAATGCCGATCAAGCCGAAGAAATAGGGCAGCACGGCCAGTAGCAGGGCATTGAGCAGGCTGCCGGTCAGTTCGCAGTTGAGCGGCAGGCGGGTGTCGCCGGCGGCATAGGCGTAGCGGGCGAGCAGGGCGTTCCAGGCGCCGAACATCAGCGGTACGGAGAACCACGCCAGCAGTTCCGGCAGCGGGCTGTCTCCGGCCTGGTTGGGCAGCAGCAGGCTGACCAGCGCGGCGGCGGCACCGATCAGACCGGCGACGGCCGGCAGGGTCAGCAACGTGGCGCTGGCCAGGCCCTTGCGCAGCAGGGACAGGCGTTCGGCGCCGGCGCTGCCGCTCATCAGGCCGAGCAGCACCTGATTCAGGCTCATCAGGGCGATCAGGGGCAGGTTGATCAGTTTGCGCGCCAGGTTGATCCAGGTGACCGCGCCTTCGCCGAGCAGCGAGGCGACCATCCGTTCCAGCAGGGCCAGGCCCTGGCTCGCCAGGTTGCTGCTGAGCAACGGGCCGATCCGTTGCAGCAGCTCGCGGCCGGCCCCGGGCGCATGCCCCGGTTTCCAGGGTTTCCAGCCGCCGCGGTACAGCGATGGCAAGAGGATGGTCGGCATCAACAGGCTGCCGAGGACACAGGCGGCGGCCAGGCCGGTTGGCGTCGCGGCATGTCGCAGGATCGCCAGGTACAGCACCGGCGGCAGGTTGAACAGCAACGAGCCGAGGCCGGCCAGGACAAACCGCGAGCGGGCCTGCAACGGCACGCAGAACAGCGCATGGAGGATAAATCCCGGTGCACACCAAGCCAGCCAGTGCAGGCTGTCGCCCGCGAGTGCGTAACCCTGGCCGTCGAGCCCGGGGCCGATAAGGCGGACCCACAGTGGCGCCCCGATGCTCAGCAGCCCCCCCAGCAGCAGGCCGCAGAGCAGCAGGCGCGGAGCCAGCGCGCCGAGCCAGTCGGCCTGTCCGGTGGCCGAGCGTTGCTGGTAGAGCGGCAGTGCCGCCGCGCTGAGCAGGCCGGCGGCAAGCGCCATGCGCAAGGCTTCCGGCAGGAACAGCGCGACCAGGAAACTGTCGCTGCGCCCGCCGGCGCCCCAGGCCGCGACCAGCAGCCATTCCCGGGCGAACCCGGCGGCCAGGCCGGTGAGGGTCGCGAGGGTCAGCCACAGGGTTGAACCAAACACTGTCGCGACTCAGTGGAACAAAGTGAACAGGCCTTTGCCGCCCACTTTGTAGTTCAGGTTGCGGCAGCGTTCGCCTTTGATCGCCGCATCCGGGCCGCCGACAATCGCGTAGGCCGGCACCGGCTTGGACACCACGCAGTTGCCGCCGACCACCGCGCCCTCGCCGATATCGGCACCGAAGGAGAGCAGCGCGCGGCTGGCGACCCAGGCGTAGTCGCGGATATAAACCGGTCCGCCGACGGCCCAGAACTCCGGAGCCTGGACATCGTGCCCGCCGGCGATGACCAGCACGTGGGAGGCGATGGTCACATGGTCGCCGATGATCAGCCCGCCCCGGGCATCCAGCTGGCAATGCCAGCCGACCGTGCTGTCATTGCCGATCCGCAGGCTGTCGACGCCGAGTACTTCGGTGTTGCGCCAGACCGTCGAGCCCTTGCCGATCTTCGCCCCGCCCAGCCGTAGCCAGAGCAGGCGCAGGGTGTGGCTGGGGATCTTGCAGACCAGGATGTTGTAGGCCAGCTCCCACCAGCGCAGCATGCGGTCGCGCAGGGTCGGCCAGTTGATTCCGTAGAGCGGGATCAGCGCGCCCTTGATCTCGCGCCCGAGCAAGGCATAGAAGCGCCGGGCCAGTGGCGGCTCGATCCGCGTCTCGATATTCAGGTAGCTGATGAAGCACAGCACATTGCCCTTGAGCGGCTGCTCGAAGCACACGTCGTTTTCCAGCATCCACTGATAGGTGGCCTGCAGTTCGTCCAGGTTGACGCCCATTTTCACCGCGTACTCGGGCAGGGCCTGCTGCAGGTTCAGGGAGTGAAACATGCGGTGTTTCATGGTTGGACTCCAGAAAGGCTCGCGGCCTTGAGCTTGAGGCGTCGGGCTTCATGCAGGTTCAGGCCGAGCAGCAGCCAGAACAGCGCGATCAGGACCTGGGTGAAGCTGAAGTAGTGGTCGAAAATGCCGCTGAGCAGGGCGGCCATCAGGCCCGAGGTGGTGCCGAGCCAGAGCGCGTTGTCCGCCGTCAGGCGGATGGTGCGCCGGGAGGGACGGGTTTCCCGCCACCAGCTCCAGATCACCGCGACGAACAGCAGCAGGCCTGGCACGCCGAGCTTGTAGACGAAGTTCAGCCACAGATTGGAAATCCCCCAGAGGCCGGTGCCGGGCACCGGTGGCTCGACCTTGAAACCGATGCCGAAGGGGAACATCGCGACGGCCTCGGGGAAGTGCGAGTACTCGTCGAAACGCACGCTGGTACTGGCGTCGTTGCTCGAGAAGAGGGTCAGCAGGCGGTCTTGCAACGGCGGGTAGAACATCAGCAGCAAGGTGCCGAAGGCGACGCCGGCCATCAGCAGGCGGCCGGTGTAGGGCACGCGCTTGCGGGCCATCCATATCAGCACCACGATCAGGCTCAGCAGGGCGCCGCGCGAGCCGGTCAGCAACAGGGCGATCACGCCCAGGCCGGCGACGGCGAAGCCCAGCGCCCGTGGCCAGCCCTGGCGCGTCAGGCCGAAACAGAAGGCCAGGGGCAGGAGCAGGGCCAGGGCGCCGCCGGTGACGTTGGGGTGCATCCAGGGCGAGCCCATGCGGTTGGACAGGGCGCTGAGACTGTCGCCCAGGACCTCGATCCCGCCGTAGCCGAGGTTGGCGAGGATCGGCGTCATGCTGGTGGCGGTGCCGTTCTTGAGAAACACCGGGATCGACAGCAGCAACAGCAGCAGGGTCCCCAGCAGCAGGCCGGTCACCGCCTGTTCGCGGGCCTTCGTGGTGTCCAGCAGGCGCGGGACGAGGAACAGTACCGAGAGGTTCAGCAACCAGCGGATCCAGTTCACCGGGCCGTTGCCGTCGGCATTCACCGTCAGTTGGCCAATGACAAAGGGGAAGGCGCTGAACAGCATCAGCGCCACCAGCCAGCGCTCGGTGCGCAGCAATGCCGGTTTGGCCGGCAGGTTGTTGAAGATCCCCTGTACCAGCACGCTGCCCCAGACCAGCAGGACCAGGGCTTCGGATACCGTGGTGCGCAGGCCGATCTGTACCGTCGAGTAGGGCAGGAACGTGGCGAGCACGGTGAACAGCAGCAGACCCCACAGCGGGTGGCGGATGATCGTCACCACCCCGGCGATCCCGATCAGGACCACCAGCACCTTGAACGCCGGCAACAGCCAGACCAGCACGCCGAATACCAGGCTGAACAACAGTGCTAGGGGCATCGCCAACGGCATTATCTCAGCTCCTCGAGCAGTTGGTTGAAGCGCTCGCGATAGGCACTGGTGGCGTAGCGGGCGGCCCAGACCTTGAGCAGCGCGGGGTCTTCGCCGGGGGCGTCGGCCAGGCTGACCATCAGCGCGGTCAGGGCGGCGCTGTCGGTGGGCGAGAAGCGTGGGCTGTCCGGCGGGGTGATTTCATCCAGGGAGGAGCCGCTGGCGACGGCCACCGAGGTGCCGACGCTGAGGGCTTCGATCACCGGCAGGCCGAAACCCTCGGCGTAGGACGGCTGCCACAGGCGCGCGGCCTGGCGGTACACCGCGTGCAGTTGGGCATCGCTGATGCCGTTCAGGTAATGCAGGCCGGGCAGGTGCTGCAGCTCCGCGGGCAGGTGTTCCGGCGCACCGATCAGCACCAGTTCCGGAACCTCGGCCGATTGCTGGCGCGCGGCCTGCCAGGCGGCGACGAACCAGGGCATGTTCTTGCGCGGTTCACGGGTGCCCACCGCCAGCCAGTAGCGCGTCGGTAGCTGCAGGTCGCCGATGTCGGCGGGTTCCTCGGTGAAGCCGCCGACCAGGTTGGGCAGTACCCGGACCTTGTCACGGGCCGTGGGGAACAGCTTGACCAGCTCGTCGGCGGTGTACTGCGATGGTGTCCAGATGCGGTCGGCAACCTTCACCGAGTGACCGATCGACAGCTTGTCGGTGGTGCCGTAGATCCGCTCCTTGAGCCTGGAACCGTGGCTGTTCTGCAGCGTCAGCTGGAACAGGTCATGCAACTGCAGCACATAGCGCATGCCGGCCGGCTTGCGGCCCAGGGGCAGGCCCATGTTGAAGTTGCAGATATAGATTTCCACGCCGGCCTCGCGCAGTGCGCCGGGCAGGAAGCCCCCCTCGAATTTCAGCCGCAGGGGCAGGCGGTGCACGCCTTGCAGCGGTGCGCCCCAGCGTGGGCAATGGACCCGGCGGCGCAGCGGATGATCTTCCGGCGCCACGCCGAACAGTTGCAGTTGCACGTCGGGGTGGGCGCGCAGGGCGTCCTCCAGTGCCAGGTTCTGGCGGCCGATGCCGCTGTGGGTGTAACCCGCCGCTGGGCGGTAATCCAGGCCTATGCGCATACGGGCACTTGCTCCTTGAGGCGTGGGAGTCGGGAGTAGACCGCTTCGAGCTGCGCGGCAGCCACGGACCAGTCATGTTCGGCCTTGACGTAGGCACGACCGGCTTCGGCGATCTGGTGCAGTCGCGAAGGGTGCGCCAGGGCATCGGCGAGAATCCTGGCCAGGGCCTGCGGGTCTTCGCTGCCCAGGTAATGGCGGCCGTTCTCGACTTTCAGGCCCGAGCTGCCCTGGTCGGTGGTGACCACCGGCAGGCCGGCGGCCATGGCTTCCAGCACCTTGAGTTTGGAGCCGCCGCCCTGGCGCAGGGGCGCGAAAAAGACCGAGGCGCGGCTTTGCAGGGTGCGCAGGTCGGGGACAAAGCCTTGCCATTCGATGCGCGGGTCGTCCCAGCGCTGGCGCCAGGCATCCGGCAGGCCGAACCCGGCAATGGCGAAACGCACGCCGGGATTGAGCTTCCAGAGGGCCGGGAGGATTTCTTCCAGCGCCCATTCGACCGCATCCAGGTTCGGGCTGTATTCATAGTTGCCGATAAACAGCAGGCGCTGGGCGTGCAGGTCGGGCTGGACGCCGGCGTAATGGCCGGTGTCGACGCCGTTGACCACCACGGCCACCGGCTTGCCGGTCTGCAGGCGCAGCACATCGGCGTCCTGGCGGGTCACGGCGATCAGTTCGGCGGCCTGGCGGAACACCCGGCTTTCCCAGCGGCGGTAACGCCACTGGTCATACAGTGTGAAGGGTTTCATCCAGCCCGGCAGCCGGTCGTAGCTGGCCGCGCCGAGGGCCGACTCGACATTGTGTTCAGTGAGGATAAAGTCCCGTCGGGCGTCGAGCAGCGGTTGCTCGAAGGGCTGGAAGCTGTAGCTGTGCTCGATCTGGATCACGTCCCAGTGTTCGTCGAGCAGCGCCCGGAACTGCTGTTGCAGGCGCGGCGCCGAGCCGTTGATGGCGGCCAGCATCGGGTAGGGCGCGCAGAGGACGGTGAACAACGTCTGCAGGCTGCGCAGCGAGCGCCGCGGTACCACGATCAGGCGTTCGAGACAGGGTTCCAGGGCGTTGCGCGTGGCAGCGTCGAGTTCGCTCTTCGACTGCACCAGCAAGGTGATCCGGTGCCCGCGCGCGGCGAGGCTGCGCAGCAGGTGGAATTGCCGGGTCTTGCCACCGCTGGTGGTGGGCCAGGGCAGGTAGGGCAGGGTCCAGAGAATTTTCATGGCGACCACACCAACAGTTGCAGGCTGGTTTTCAGCGGCACGGTGACGGCCTGGGCATCGCTCAGGTCGGTACGGGTGCCGGCGAGGGGATCGAACAGCGCCGCGCGGGTGACGCCGGGCAGTTGCAGGCGGGTGCCGCTGGCGCTCCAGAACATCCAGACACGGGCGCCGTCGCCACGGGTCCAGGTGACGCTGAACAGATCGTCGGGCGCATTGCTCAGGCTGGGGGTGTCGGCGGGTTGCAGCGCCGGACCGGTGACGTCGAAGAAGTTCTTCAGGGCGGTGTAGACCGGCTTCGGCTCGCCATCTAGGTCCAGCAGGCCGTAGTACTGGTCACGCGGACTGGCCCGGGAGTCGAGGTCGCTGAGGTTGAAGAGGAAGATCCGCTGGTAGTCCATGGCGCTCATCAGGGCCAGTCGGCGCAGGGTGTAGTCCTGCTGGCCGCCGATGCCGATCAGCGCCTGCATTTCCCGTGGTCCGGCATAGCTCGACCAGCCCCATTCGGTGGCCCAGACCTGGGACACGCCGGCGCCATGCAGGGTGCTGTTGAGGCCATTGCCCTGACTGAGAAAATCCTGCGTGCCGGCGTTGTCGCCCTCGGGCAGCTCGGAGTAGGGATGGTAGGCGGCAATGATGTTCTGGCTGGCCAGGCCCTGGCTCAGCAGGCTGTCGAGCATCAGCCCCGGGGTGCTGTGCATCTGGCTGTAGTAGGCCATGCCGGCGGTGGCGACCGGTTTGCCCGGCACGGCGGCGCGGATCGCCTTGGCGGTGGTGGTCAGCAGCCGGTAGTAGGCCGTCGGGTCTTCCTTGGGCAGCCAGATGATGTTCGGTTCGTTCCAGACCTGCCAGGTGTTCACCTGGGGATAGCGCCGGGCCAGGGTCGCCATGCGGCTGGCGAACAGATTGAAATCGCTGGGTGGGTACTGGTCGGCACTGGGCGTACCGGCCGGGGCGCTGCTGGCAAAGGCTGGCGAGCCGACCAGATAGGCGACGGTGTTGTACCGGTGGCTCTGCATCGCCGTCATCGCGGCGTCCAGGGTGGCGAGATCATAGACCCCCGCCTGCGGTTCGATCATCGGCCAGTGGATGGTCAGGCGTACCCAGTTCAGGCCCAGGGCGTCGAGCCGGTCCATCTGCTTCTGGTAAATGGCCGGGTCGAAGTACTGGAACTGCACGTTGACCCCGAGGAAGTCTTTCCACTCGACTGCCCGTGGCGCCTTGAGCAATACCTGGGCCTGGGCGCCGGTGCTCCAGGGCAGCGTGCAGGCCACGCCGCCCAGCAGTCCCAGCAGCGGCACCCAGAGCAAGGTTCTACGCAACATCTTCTTGTCCTCGGCAGGCTTCCTGGAAGACCTGCAGGAAGCGTTTCGCGGTCTGGCTCCAGACCCGCTGGTTGCCGATCATGCTGGCGTGCTCGGCCCAGCGGATCGCCAGCTCGGGGGTGGCACACAGATGGCTGATCTCGGCGGCCAGGGCGCTGACATTGCCCTGGGGAAAGATCACCCCGTTGCCCTGGGCCACCTCTTCGGCAAAGGAGCGGGCGTCGGAAGTGATCGCGCCACGGCCGCAGGCGGCGGCCCAGGACAGCGCGCCGCTGGTACCGCGCAGGTTGCCCAGCAGCTTGAGCTTGCTCGACTCGCGGTACGGCAGGACCATCACGTGGTGGGCCTGGATCACCCGGGGAATCTCGGCGGCCGGCAGGTCGAGCTGCCAGTCGATGCTGTCTTGCAGGTTGAGTCGCCGGATATGCTGGCGCAACTGATCGAGGTAGCTGCCGGCCGGGCCGAAGGCCATTTCCGGCTCGCTGCCGCCGGCCAGGGTCAGGCGCAGCCTGGCGCGCAATCCGGGTTGCTGGGCAAAGGTCATCGCCAGGGCGTCGAGCAGGTCCTCGATGCCCTTGCCGCGATAGATAAAGCCGAAGTACAGCAGCTTCAACGGATCCAGGGATGGCAGCGGGGCCGGGGCGATGGCGAGGTTGCCATGGGGGATCACCGCCATCTGTTCGCTGTGCAGGCCCATGCGCTGGCGCAGGCAGTGGCCGCCGGACTGGGTCAGGGTGATCAGTCGGGTCAGGCTGCGCGCCAATTGTCGTTCTTCGTGCAGGCACAGCGGGTCGGCCAGCACCGTCGCTACCTGGGGCAGCGGTGACGGCAGCCTGCTCGCCAGCGACAGCGGCCAGGGCAGGCGCTCGCGGCGCCAGACCAGGCGTTCCGGATCATGGATGGTGGCGGTCAGCGGCAACCGGGCAAAGCGCGCGCGCAAGGCTTTCAGGGCGTGGAACTCGGCCAGGCGGCCGCCACCGATTTCCCCATGGACCAGGTCGATCCCGTGCCAATCGCCGTCGGCCACTCCCTGGATCGCTCGCTGCGGATCGTTGCCCAGCCCCGCCAGCGGCGTGCTGACACGCACGCCCTGGCTTTCCAGCGCGGCCTTCAGGTGCCCGGCGTAGTCGGCGATGCCGTTCTGTTCCGGGGGCAGGGGGGCGAGCAGGGCGATATGCATCAGGCATGGCTCCGGATACGGGCCAGGGCGTTGAGGACACGCTCCGGGATCTCGAAGCGGCGGCGATTGAGGATGATGCCGTCGACCCGCTTGAACGCGGTGTTGAGGGTCGACAGGGCGTTCTCCAGGATCGGCACCGTGGTGGTTTCCGCCTCGACGATCAGCGCAATCAGATTGGCCTGGCGCAGGATCACGAAGGCTTCCTGGTTGGAGAAGAAACCGCCGGCATCGAGCAGGAGGATTTCTCCCGGTTGCGCGGGGCCCGGCCCGGCGATACGGACGTTATGGCCGCGCTCGCGCAGCAACTGGGTGAGATGCTCGATGACGAAGCTGACCCCTTCGCCATGGCGGGCCGACGTCAGGCCGATGGCCAGGCCGTGTTCGGCGACCTGTTCCAGCGGTAGCACCCCGTACAGCCGGTACATGCTGGCGGTGAAGGCCGTGCGCCGTTGCGCCTGGCCGTCGCTGATGTCCTGCAGGCTGGTCCAGACCTTGACCCCGAAGCGTTCCTCGATCTTGTCGCCGTCGTGGATGCGCTGGTCCAGCAGGTAGAAGAAGTACAGGGCCAGCAGGCCGACCGCCAGGCTCAGGGGAATCGCCAGCAGCAACATGCTCAGGCTTTTCGGGAAGACCCGGCTTTCGTTGAGGGTGGCGTGCTCGATCACCGCGATGTTGCTGATCTGGCTCTTGTCCAGTTCACGGTCGATCCGCGCTTTCTCGGTGCTGTCGCTGTACAGCGCGAAGCTTTTCTCGGCGGCGTCGAGTTCCCGTTGCAGGCGCGACATTTCCGGCTCGATGGCCAGGGCCTGGCGACGATCCTTTTCCAGCTGTTCGAGCTGGGTTTTCTGTTGCGCGGCCTGGGTCGTCAGGCGGCTGAGGCTGGCCTGCTGGTCGGCGAAGCTGTTCTGCAGGCGGGTGTAGACCGGGTTCGGCGCGAGGTTGTCGGTGCGCTGGACCACCGCGTTCTGCGACTTGAGCAGATCCTGCAGGTTGGCAATGGCGGTGTCCATGGCCCGCACCGGTGGCGCGCCTTCCTTGAAGGTGCGGAGCATTTCCTGGCGCTCGATCTGCTTGGCGTTGATCCGCTGTTGCAGGTCCTGGCGGTCCGGGTTGATGCTCATCTGCCGGCCGATGCTGATTTCTTTCTTCATGCTGTTGAGCTGCGCCTGGATCCGCTCCAGGCCGCTCTGGGTCGAGGCGACGGCACGGGTGGTGTTCAGGTGCTCGCCGCGCAGGTTGTTGAGGTTGCGTGAGATATCGTTCAGGCGTTCGGCGATGCTCACCGCGCCCAGCTGGTTGAGGTGGGTCTCGATCTGTTTCTTGTAGTCGAGGATCCGTGCCTGGGTCGCCTTGCTCTCGCCTTCATAGAAGGTGTAGAGGCTCTTGCGCCCGAGGCTGCGGGTGCGTTCCTGCTCGTACTGTTCGACCCAGCTCTTGACGATGGTCTGGGCGACCTGCGGATCGTTCCACTTGAAGCTGATCTCCATCACCGAAGACCCGGCGGCGTGGGTCACGCTGAAATTCCTCGACAACTGATCGGCCAGGCGTTCGACCGGGGTCTGTTTTTCCACCAGGCCGAGCAGTTGCAGGAAGCCGCGGCCGGCTTCGATCACACCCTGCACCGCGCTTTTTACCAGGGTCTTGAGGGTGCCGATAAAACCTTCCTGTGGCGGCACCTTGGACAACTGGTCGAGGTATTGCTCGGCGACCAGGCGGGCAATCGGTCGTCCGGTGAGCATGCGCTCTTCGTCGAGGATCGGATCACGCTGGGCACTGGGGATGATGGTGGCCTGGCGGTCGGAGATCTCGATCGGCAGGGTGCTGGTGTCACGCCCGGGCTTGACCAGCAACAACGCCGTGGACTCGTATCGGTTCGGCAGCAGGAAGGCCCCCAGCAGGATGATGATGAGGGTCACCAGCACGGTGATTTTCACTTCGCGCTTGAAGATGAAGAACAGGCGCAACAAATCGCGGAAGGAACGGATATTGATCATGTCTGTTGTCCTTAACGATCAGTTGTTGTTATCGCGCAAGTTGTAGTTCACCCCGATACCGATCGATTTCTGGAACGGAATCAGCTGGTTCAGGTACAGGTCGACCCATTCGATGCCATTGCCCACATGGGACTTGGGTACGAACACCACGTCGCCGCGTTGCAGCAGCACCGGCGGCCGGTTGCTGACGCCGGCGAGCATGGTGTCGCGGTAGTCGAAGAAGTAGGTCTTGTAGCGGCCGTCGTCTTCCTGGCGCAGCAGCGCGACGTTGCGGCTGTCGCCCACCGGCAGCAGGCCGCCGGCGCCGATCAGCGCCTGTTCGAGGGTGGTGACGGTGGTCACCGGCAGGCTGGCGGGGTTGCGCACCGAACCACCGACGAACACGGTGTTGCTCGGTGCAGTGGAGATGTTCACGGTCAGGGCCGAGTCCTGGTAGATGTTCTTGAGCTTGTCTTCGAGGACCAGCGTCAGTTGCTGCGGGGTCAGGCCCGCCGCCTTGACGTTGCCGATGTAGGGGTAGGCGAAACTGCCGTCGTTCATCACGGTGAACAGGGTCAGTTCATAGATCGAGTTGGCGGTGAACGCGGAGATCGACGGCGCCTCGCCGGTGTTGCGCACGATACGCAGGGTATCGCCGGCGCGGATCCGCTGCGCTGGCAACGGCTTGCCGGCCAGGGCGTCACCGGCGCGGTGACCTTCACGCAATATGTTGCCGTCCGGCAGGGCCACCTTGGCCGGGATGCTGCAAGCGCTGAGTAAGAAAACACTGAGGATCAGCAGGATGTTTTTCATCGGTCAGTCTTCCTGTCGTGCATATCTGCAGCTCCCTGACGGGCTAGGTGGCATTGCGTTGACGGTGTTTCAGGCCTTGTCGGTGGTGGCGGGAACCCGCCCGTAAATGTCGGTGAAACGCACGATGTCGTCCTCGCCGAGGTACTCGCCGCTCTGCACTTCGATCATCACCAGGTCAATCACCCCGGGGTTGACCAGGCGATGGGTCTTGCCCGGCTTGATGAAGGTCGATTCATTGGTGTCGAGCAGGAATTCGTGGTCGCCGTTGGTGACCCGCGCCATGCCGCTGACGACGATCCAGTGTTCGCTGCGGTGGTGGTGCATCTGCAGCGACAGTGAGGCCTCGGGCTTGACCACGATGCGCTTGATCTTGAAACGCTTGCCCTCTTCGAGCACGGTGTAGGTGCCCCATGGCCGGGTCACGGTGCGGTGCAGGCGGTAGGCGTCGTGGCCCTGGCGCTTGAGTTCCTGGGCGATGAGCCGAACGTCCTGGCTGCGCTTGCCGTCGGCGATCAGCAGGGCATCGGGGGTGTCGATGATGATCAGGTCCTTGAGGCCGACCCCGCCGACCAGGCGCTTGGGTGAGTCGATGTAGCAGTTGCTCACGTCATGCAGCACGGTTTCGCCATTGCACTGGTTGCCGTTGGCGTCGGCCGGGCTCAATTCGCGTACCGCCTGCCAGGAGCCGATATCGCTCCAACCCAGCTGGCAGGGCACCACCGCGACTTTTTGCGAGCGCTCCATCAACGCATAGTCGATGGAAATATCCGGGGCCAGGGCCAGGGTCTTGCCGTCGAGTTCCAGCTGCAATTCCTGGTTGCCCTCGCGGCTGTGGCTGTGGGCCAGGCACTCGGTCATCGCCGCCAGGACATCCGGTGCATGTTCCTGCAGTTCGCGCAGCACGGCGTCGGCGCGCATGCAGAACATGCCGGCGTTCCACAGGTGCAGGCCACCGTCGAGGTAGCGCTGGGCAGTGGCCGCGTCGGGCTTCTCGACAAAGCGGGCGACCTGGAAGCTGTCGTTGCCCAGGGCCTGGCCTTTCTCGATATAGCCGAAGCCGGTCTCGGCCTTGGTCGGCACCAGGCCGAAGGTCACCAGCCAGCCCTGTTCCGCCAGTTGCCGGGCGCTGCGCACCGCCTTGGCGAAGGCGTCCAGGTCCTTGATCAGATGGTCCGCGGGCAACACCAGCAGTTGCGCATCCTCGCCGTACAGGCGGGCAACATGCAGGGCGGCGGCGGCGATCGCCGGCGCGGTGTTGCGACCGAACGGTTCGAGGATGAAGTCCAGGGCCGCGGCGCTTTTGTTGAGCAGGCGATAGTCATCCAGGGTGCGAAAGAACACCTCGCGGTTGGTCACCGTCAGCAGGCGCTGGACGTCAGCGAGACCGGCGGCGCGGCGGAAAGTCTTCTGCAGCAGGCTTTCGCCGTCGGGCAGGCGCATGAAGGGCTTGGGCATGGCCTCGCGGGACACCGGCCAGAGTCGGGTACCGGCACCGCCGGCGATGATGCAGGGAATGAGTAGGCTCATTCAGAAGGCCTCGCGTGTCAGGAGCACTGCCGGGACAGTGCGGAACAGAATGTAGAGGTCGAACCAGATCGACCAGTTTTCGATGTACTCCAGGTCGAACTCCACGCGTTTCTCGATTTTTTCCAGCGTGTCGGTTTCGCCACGATAGCCGTTGATCTGCGCCAGCCCGGTGATCCCCGGCTTGACCCGGTGGCGCGAGGTGTATTCCTTGACGGCTTCTTCGAACAGGATGCCGGCGGCCTTGGTCGCCGTGGCGTGGGGCCGCGGGCCGACCATGGACATGCTGCCGATGAATACATTGAACAATTGGGGCAACTCGTCGAGGCTGGTCTTGCGGATGAAACGGCCGACCCGGGTGATCCGTGGGTCGCCGCGGGTGGTCTGTTTCTCTGCGTTGGCGTCGCTCTGGTGCTGATGCATCGAGCGAAACTTGAAGACTTCGATCAGCCGGTTGTTGTAGCCATAGCGTTTCTGGCGAAACAGCACCGGGCCGGGGGAGTCGAGTTTAATCGCCAGGGCCACCAGCAGCATCACCGGTGACAAAAGAATCAGCGCGGTGCTCGACAGCACCATGTCCTCGAGGCGCTTGAACATCGGCGACCAGCCGCGCAGGGGCACTTCGGAAGCGTTGAACATCGGCAGGTTGGCGACTTCGGTGATGCGGTTGTGGGCATGGCGGAAGGCGACCATGTCCGGCACCAGCAGCACATTGACCGGTAGCCGGCGCAGTTCGCGGATGATGTAGTCCATGCGGTTCTCGGCCGACCAGGGCAGGGCGACCAGCACCTGGGTGACCTTCTCCTCGCGGATCAGCCGTTCCAGGTCGCTGGAGTTGCCCAGCAGCGGCAGGTTGACCATGGTTTTCGGCAGCCGGCCGATGCGGTCGTCGATAAAGCCGATGACGCCGGAGCGGATGTCCTGGTGCTGGGCCAGGTATTCGGCCAGGCGCTGGCCGTTCTCGGTGGCGCCGAGGATCACCGCGTTCTGCAGGAAGATGCCGCGTTGCATCAGTTGCTGGAACAGCGTCAGCAGGATCAGGCGCTCGATGCCGAACAGCACCAGGCTGGCGAGGAACCAGACCAGCAGTTGGGTATTGGTCAGGTAGCTGAACAGTTGCAGGCCGTGGTGCATGAACAGCAGCAGGCAGAACGCCGAGGACCAGGCGAAGAGGGTGAGCTGGAAGCGCAGCAGGTTGCTGAAGATGGTTTCGGCATAGACCCCCAGGGCCTGGAAGATCAGTACGCTGATGACACCGAAGAACAGCAGGATGGTCAGGTAGCTGCGGGTGATCTCGGGACTCTGCTCGCGCAGGTAAACCAGCAGCAACAGCCCGGGCAGAATGGCCGTCAGGCCGTGGACCAGACGGATGCCGAACAGAAAGTACTCGACCATGCTGGGTCGAGTGAGCAATAAGCTGTCGACGGGTTGCAAACGCATGTGACCCCTCCCTTTCTACCATCGCGAAATGGCAACTACGAAGCACTACGGCAGGTACTTCCTATGGCAAAGCCACAAGGTTTTTCGCGATAACCCCGTCCCTGATGGCTAATTCTCTACCGGGCGGGCCCGGTATCGGCAGTCAACCGTTTGAAGGTATGCCCCCGCTTTTATCGCTGCGGCGGCCGATATTTCCTCTCGTTTGAATGGCACGGGCTTGAGTAAAGCTCATGAAACAGCGGGTCGCTAATTGAATGATGTCTTGTAGCTAAAAAAAATCCGAAGCGCCCCTGTTGTGCTATATCACGCGCGTTCCAGAGCGTTCGGGCGGGTAGCGGTGAAATAAATCCCGTTGCGCCAGGTCGTTTTCAGCTCGCCGTGGTCCACATGTTCCAGGCCCATCGACACAGGAGAAACGGCTCATGAACGAGCGCAAGGCATTGCTGATTCTGCATGGCAAGCAGGCCCTCAACGAAGACGTGCGGGCAGCGGTCGAGGGCAAGCGGCGGGAAGGCTGGGAACTGGCGGTGCGCGTCACCTGGGAGGCCGGCGATGCCCGGCGCCTGGTGGATGAAGCGCTGGACATGGGTTATCGGCAGTTGATCGCCGGCGGTGGTGACGGCACCTTGCGCGAGATCGCCGAAGCCCTGGCCCTGGCCGCCAGCGAGGCGAGCCTGGTGCTGATGCCGCTGGGCACCGCCAATGACTTTGCCCGTGCCGCCGGAGTGCCGCTGGAGCCGGCCCTGGCCTTGCAACTGCTGGAGGTGCCGGCCCGGCCGATCGACCTGGGCGCTGTCGGCGGGCAGTTGTTCCTGAACATGGCCACCGGCGGTTTCGGCAGTCAGGTGACGGCCAATACCTCGGAAGACCTGAAGAAGGTCCTGGGTGGCGCGGCCTACCTGTTTACCGGGTTGTCACGCTTCAACGAACTGCATGCCGCCTATGGCGAGTTGCAGGGGCCGGATTTCCATTGGCGGGGTGAACTGCTGGCACTGGGGATCGGCAACGGGCGCCAGGCAGGCGGCGGGCACCTGCTGTGCCCCGAGGCGCTGGCCGATGATGGCCTGCTCGATATCAGTATCCTGCCGGCGCCCCAGGAGGTGGTGGGGACGCTGCGCAGCCTGATGAGCGATGGTTGGGGGATCGACAACATGTTCGTCCGGGCCCGCCTGCCCTGGGTCGAGATCAAGGTTGCCGAAGGCTTGTACCTGAACCTCGACGGCGAACCCTTGGAAAGCGATTGCCTGCGTTTCGAAGCGCGTGCCGGGGCGTTGCAGGTGCATTTGCCGGCGGACTCGCCGCTGCTCAGTCGTCGAGGCTGATGATGCGCTCGCGGACGGCGAACAGGACCAGCCCGGCGACGTCGAAAATCTGCAGGCGCTTCATGATCTGCGAGCGGTGGGTTTCCACGGTCTTGATGCTCAGGCCCAGGCCGTTGGCGATTTCCCGGGTGGATTTGCCGCGCACGATCAACCGCAGGATTTCCAGCTGGCGTCCGGTCAGGTTATGGGTCTCGGTTTCCACCGGCGAATGGCGCTGGACCTGGGTCAGGGCCTGGTTGATCACCGTGTGGGCGATCGCCGGGCTGAGGTAGCGCTCGTCGTTGCGCAAGGCCTCCAGGGCCTGGGCCAGTTCGGTGGCGGTGGTGTCCTTGAGCAGATAGCCATGGGCGCCGATTTCCAGGGCCTGCATGATCAACTGCGGATCGGTGTGCATCGACAGGATCAGTACCTTGCTCTGCGGGCGTACCGCCTGGAGCTGGCGCAAGGCGTCGAGCCCGCCGGTATCGCGCATGGACAGGTCGAGCAGGATGATATCCGGGTTCAGGCGTTCGACGGCTTCGAGCAACTGTGCGCCGTCATTGGCTTCGCCGATCACGGCGTAGCCCGGAATATCCAGTACCAGGGCACGCACACCGGCCCTGATCAGAGAGTGGTCATCCACAAGAAGTAAGTTGCAGGTCATAGAACCTTATTCGTACTGGCTCGTTCGAGGGCCCGGGGGGCCCAGGGAAGAAGGGCTTCGATTTGCGTACCTTTGCCGGGTCCGCTGGTGACTGTCAATGTGCCGCCCAACTGTTCGATACGCTCCGCCATGCCGGCCATGCCGCGCTGGCCCTGCTCGCCCGGATTGGCCGCCGGGGAAAAACCCAGGCCATCGTCGGCGATATGCAGCGACAGGCCTTCGGGCAGGCGCTTGAGGCGTATCAGCAGGTTGCTGGCCTTGGCGTGGCGCAACATGTTGGTAACGGCTTCCTGGGTCACGCGAAAGGCGGTCACGGCCATTTCCTCGGACAACCCGGTCAACCGCTGCTGGCATTCCAGGCTCCAGTGCACCGTGGTATTGCCCAGGGTCTTGAGCAGGTGGGCGCGCAGGCTGGCTTCCAGTCCGAGGCTGGCCAACTGGCGTGGATTGAGAATCGCCGACACGTCCCGCACCTTGGCCAGGGTTTCGTCCAGGGTATTGCTCAGGTCGGCGCAGTGGTTGCGCAATTCCTCCGGCAGGCGTCCCTGCAACCACTGGGTCTGCAGTTTGGCGGCCGTCAGCAGTTGGCCGATATCGTCGTGCAGTTCACGGCTGAGGCGGTGACGTTCGTTTTCCTGCACTTCCAGCAGGCGATCGGCGAGTTCCTGGGGTTGAAAATTGATCGATGTCTGTGACACCCGGTGCTGCAGCCAGACGCTGGTCAGCGCGGCCAGGTTCAGCATCAGCAGGATCAGCAGCAACAGGCTTCGCGGCAGGCTCGCACAATTCAGATAGACCGACAGGCTCATCACGGCCGAGGCGACACAGAGCAGGACGGTCAGCCGGCGGGCGTTTTTGCGAGAGGGGAGCCAAGGCTTTAAGGACTTGAGGCTGGCGTACATAGCGTGTAGAGCCAATGAGTGTTCGCTACGGGGAGCCCCACGCTGTCGCCGGCAGGACTCTGTTTGAAAAAACGGCTACGGTTCAATACTTATACACAAGGTGGTGTGATGTATATGTTTACACGGCAAAACAGTGCTGGCGTCATCATGAATCAAGATGAAATCACTTTGCCATCAAGCACATAAGTGAGCGGGCAGCATAATAGCACTTCGTTTAAGGTTGGTCGTCCCCGGTGATATATGTCCGAATGGTCAGCATTTTTTGTACGATGGTTCCAGAATGCCTGGGAAACCGCTCGCTGCAGTCTGCTTACTTGTGAACTTACGGCACTTTGTCATGTGTACGCTAGTTATTCTTCGCGCACTAAAAAACCCAGTCTGAAACCGGGAAGTTGCTCGTTAGTTGGTCGTGTCGGTTTTGACTATGAGGGAGGCGTAAGACGCGTTTAACTATTGGAAATAGCTAATGTAAATGCATGGGCGAGAGTGCTGCTGTTCAAACGGATTGTCCGGGAAAGGTGATCAGTGCGAAGGCTTTCGGCTCGGTGAACTGGGTTCCGGACAGGTCGGTCTGTGCCGCCAGGGCCGCGATCAGTTCGGCCTGTTCGCTGTCGTCGAGGCTCAACTGGCCCGTACGGGGATCGATCAGTTCCAGTTGCCATGCCAGCAGGGTCAGGCAGTCCTGCAGCGCCTGCAAGGCGTCATTGTGCAGGTTGAGCTGTTCGGGAGCATGGCTCAGCACGCCGTGGATATGCCGGCAGAAGTCGGCCATGCAGCGTACGCCAAGCACATCGGCGCGGCCGGCCAGCTTGTGCAGCGCGGCGAGCAGGCAGTCGATCGCATCCCGATCGTTGCGGATCAGGCCCAGGTGCTGGCAGCACTCCTGCATTTTCGCCTGCAGGGTTCCAGCCTCGACGAGGAATTCCGGCAGACTCGTCTGCCACTCTTTACCGTTCAGCATGCTTTATCTCCATGAAAACATCGGCAGGCGATAGAACGTCGCGCTTGGCGAACGGCGTTAAGTTAATGTCGGCCAACAGAGGATGTCTGTAGTCTGTTTCCGATTGTTTCAGTCTTGATTGATTGCGCAACATTCTTGGGTTGCGCGCGCTCATCTTCAGGAAAAAGAGTCCCGACGCTTGCAGAGATCGTTCAAAAGGGCCGTTCCAGAGCGCTTCCACAAGATTTGTGAGGCGCCTTGCCTGGCTTTCTGGCCACCGTCCCGCGATCGAAAGCAAAAGCCTGACTCCATTCATGCAATGAGAATGGCGTCACATTAATGGCTATTGGATATCGCGAATATCAGGTTGGGCCTGATTGTTACTAGGGGATTCCCCTATGGAGGGGAACCAAAGGAGCAATTTGTGGTCGCGCCGGGAGGGAATTGTGTCGAGTCAAGGCGATGAGTCCAGTAAAGCATGATGTTAATGTGACATCAAACGTTTTGCATGGCATTTTGTCGGAGGGTCAAGGTCTGGCGGGTCCGGCCGATAACTCTCTCAATGTAGTCTTTTTGTATCAGCGCCCCAGGAGTGATTGATGGCCGGCATTCTCGACACGGTAGACCAACGTACGCAACTGGTGGGTGAGAATCGTCTGGAGATTCTCATGTTTCGCCTGGCCGGTCGCCAGCTGTTCGCGATCAACGTGTTCAAGGTTCAGGAAGTCCTGCAACTGCCCAAGCTGACCCTGATGCCGCAGCGCCATCCGTTTGTCTGCGGTGTGGTCAATCTGCGGGGGCAGACCCTGCCGGTGATCGACCTGTCCCAGGCGATCGGCATGCGTCCCCTGGTACCGGGCCCCAACAGCACCATTATCGTGACCGAATACAACCGTTCGGTGCAGGCCTTCCTGGTCGGTGGCGTGGATCGCATCGTCAACATGAACTGGGAGGCGATTCTGCCGCCGCCGACCAGTGCCGGCCGCCAGCACTACCTGACCGCCATCAGCAAGGTCGACGACCAGTTGGTGGAAATCATCGATGTCGAGAAAGTCCTGGCGGAGATCGTTCCGTACAACGCCAAGGTGTCCCGTGAAAAACTCGATGACCCGGTGATGGAGCGTGCGCGGGGCCGCGAGGTGCTGCTGGTCGACGACTCCAACGTGGCCTTGTCGCAGCTGCGCGATACCCTGGGCCAGTTGGGGGTGAAGATGCATATCGCCAGCGATGGCCTGAAGGCCTTGAACATGCTCAAGGGCTGGGCCGATGCCGGCGCGGTGATGACCGACAAGCTGCTGATGGTCTTTACCGATGCGGAAATGCCGGAGATGGACGGCTACCGCCTGACCACCGAGATTCGCAACGACCCGCGCCTGCGCGGTCTGTATGTGGTGCTGCATACTTCGCTGTCCGGAAGCTTCAACGATGCCATGGTTAAGAAGGTTGGCTGCGACAACTTCCTGTCCAAGTTCCAGCCAGACAAACTGGTGGATGTGGTGCGCCAGCGTCTGCTGCTGGATGAAGCCTGATCCCGTACGGTTGGCTGCCATAGGCCGCTGTTTGGCCGGCCGCTCGGTGTTGCGCTGGTCCACCCTCCTGTAGAATCGGGGTTTTACCTCTACGGGAGTTGGACATGTTGCGTCTGAGCGCGCTGTATCGTTACCCATTGAAGTCCGGCAAGGGCGAATCCCTGCAGCACAGCTCGCTCGACGAGTTGGGGTTGAGCGGGGATCGACGCTGGATGGTGGTGGACGAAGCCAACGGACGTTTCCTGACCCAGCGTGCCGTCGCAGGCATGAGCCAGTTGTCCGCTCTGTGGAATGCCGCGGGTGGCATGACCCTGAGCGCGCCGGGCCGTTCGGCGCTGGACGTGGCACTGCCGCCGGCCGACCAGTCGTTGCGTGGCGTGACCATCTGGAGCGACACCTTGCGGGTGCCCGATGCTGGCGATGAAGCGGCGGCCTGGCTCAGCGGGTTTATCGGCAAGCCGGTGCGCCTGGTGCATGTACCGCTGGAGCGGGCGCGGATCACCCAGCCGGGCTACGGCAGGGATGATGATCGTGTGGCGTTTGCCGATGGTTTCCCGCTGCTGCTGATCGGCCAGGCCTCGCTGGAAGACCTTTCCCATAAGGTCGGACGGCCTCTGGAGATGCTGCGTTTTCGTCCCAACCTGGTGATCGAAGGCAGCACGGCGTTTGCCGAGGATCAGTGGAAGCGCATTCGTATCGGTGACGTCGAGTTTCGCGTGGTCAAGCCGTGCTCGCGCTGCATCCTGACCACCATTGACCCGCAGTCGGGGGAGCGTAGCGCCGACCGGGAACCGTTGACGACGCTCAAGACCTACCGCGAGCAGGATGGGGATGTGATGTTCGGGCAGAACCTGGTCAATGACGGCCAGGGGCGGCTCGAGGTGGGGATGCCGGTGACCGTTCTCGAATAATGAAGTGAACGGTGGGCGCCGGCTTGCCGACGATAGCGGTCGATCAGGCGGTGCCAGCCTTGCCGGCCTCTTCGCCGGCAAGCCAGCTCCCACGGGGCACGCGCGGACACCTGTTCAGGGTTCGGCGCGGGTCCTGTGGGGAGCTTCCTGTAGGTCCCTGATTATTGATCGTCGAAAAACCGCTCGTTCCAGTCAACCAGCGGCTGCGGTGCGTTGAGCTTCTGGCCGTAGATCACCGAGTACGACAGCACGTTCTGCACGTATTGCCGGGTCTCGTCGAACGGGATGCTTTCCACCCAGACGTCGAAACTCAGGTGGTTCGCGCCCTTGAGCCACTGCCTGACCCGACCCGGGCCGGCGTTGTAGGCGGCGGTGGCGAGTACGCGGTTACCGTTGAACTGGCCATGGACCTGGCTCAGGTAGGCGGCACCCAGTTGCACGTTCTTGTCCGGATCCAGCACCTGCTGGGGCGATGCCAGCGGGATGCTGAACTTGCGCGCGGTTTCCTTGGCGGTGCCGGGCATCAGTTGCATCAGGCCGGTGGCGCCGACGCTGGAGCGGGCATCGTCCATGAAGGCACTTTCCTGACGGGTAATGGCAAACACCCAGCTCGAATGCAAGCCGCGCAGCTTGGCTTCGCGTACCAGCGTATCGCGGTGGGCCATCGGGAAGCGGATATCCAAGTCGTCCCAGTACTGCGCCTGGCTGATGGTGCGAATCGCCGGGAAGTACCACTTCAAGTCGTAGGCCAGCCTGGCCTGGGCGACCATTTCGTCACGGTTGAACATCCGGCTGACGTGGTACCACTCGCGGCGACCGTCGACGATCTGGCCGCGGTCATGCAGTTCCAGCGCCCGGCGCACGCCTGGCGTATTGCGGACCTTGTTGATCAGCTGCTGGCTGAGTACCAGCGGGCGGTTGGTCAACTGGTAGGCGGTCTGCGAGCGATCGGCGGCGAGAAAGCCGTAGAAGTCGCGTTCACGGGCGACATTCTTCAACAGCACCAGTGCCTGTGGATTCTGCGGTTGCGCCAGTTCCAGGCTGCGGGCCTGCCAGTAGCGCCAGCGATTGGTCGTCGCCAGGTCCTGGGGCAGCCTGCGGGTCAGTTGGTAGGCATCTTCCCAGCGCCCCAGGCGCAGCAGCAGGCGCAGGCGCCACTCGGTGACGGTGTTGTCACGCAGCTCCGGGTCGTACTGGGTCATGATCTCGAGGGCGCGGCTGTCGTAGCGGCGCGCCAGGGTCAGGCCGACCTCGCGGGCGATCGAAACCTTTTCGTCACGGGAGAAGTGCATGCTGGTGGCATAGCCGTCGAGCAGGGCCATTGCCTTGTCCGGGTCCTGGCGGGCGAGGCGGCGCAGGCCCAGGCCGACCACGTCGGACATGGCTTCGTCGGCCGGCACGAAGCGTGAAGGCTGGCTCAGCAGGTCGGGTTTCTGCGCCACCTCGATCATCATTCGACCTTGCGGGCCGAGGGTGCTCAGGCCCTTGACCAGGGCGCTGGCAAGTCCGTAGTTGCGGGCTTCGGCGGCCAGCTTGACGCGTTGCCAGCGTTTTTGCTCGGTCAGTTGGCCTTCCGTCGCCCAGCGGTCGAACAGCGCGTCGCAGGCGGCTGGCTGGGTCTTGCCGGTCAACCAGAGTTTTTCCGCCGTGGCGTAGCCTTCGGCACGCAGGTTGTGGCTGAGCTGGTACTGGCCGTTGAGGCAGTCCAGTTCGGTGAAATTCAGTTTCGGGTCGTAGTACTTGACGAAGGGGGCCCAGTCGCCACGTTCGGCCAGCCAGCGCAACCAGCGCAGCTTCATCCAGTTGGCCTGGGGCAGGTCGCCGTGTTCGGCGAGGAACTTCTCGATCTCGGCGTTGCTGGCGGTTTTCAGCCGGGCGGTCAGCTCGTCGTAGGCCAGGTACGGTTCCAGCGGATAGGTCTGCAACGTGTCCTGATACTGGAAGTAGGGGCCGGAGTCACCCTTGGCCAGGGCGCGCTTGGCTTCATCGTAGAGTTGGCGTTGCTGGGCGAGGTCGACGGCCTGTGCAGCTTGAACGGCGCAGGTGGAAAGAAGCAGACACGATAAAAAATTGAAAAGACGGCTGCGCATGAGACTTCCGAGCAAAAAAAACGGGCAAGTGCCGGCAGGACCGACACTGATTGTCGGGTAGCTTAGCCTTTTGCCGGCGGCGGGCGAAAGTTTTGCCGGGCGCTGTACGCAACTTGATACTAAATGTCATCTTGGCCGGGGCATTGGCAAAAATCGCGGCCGCCTCGGGGCTCAAGTCAGGTAGAATGCGCGCCCGGTTTTTGGAGAAGCTCATGACCCTGCTCAAATTCAGCGATGTGTCCCTTGCTTTCGGCGCCATGCCGTTGTTGGACAAGGTGTCCTGGCAGATCGCCCGTGGTGAGCGGGTGTGCATCATCGGCCGCAACGGCACAGGCAAGTCCAGCATGTTGAAGCTGGTCAAGGGCGATCAGAAGCCCGATGACGGCTCCGTCTGGCGTGCGCCCGGGCTCAAGATCGGCGAATTGCCGCAAGAGCTGCCGGTGGCCGACGAGCGGACCGTATTCGATGTCGTGGCCCAGGGCCTGGACGGCGTCGGCGAGTTGCTCGCGCAGTATCACCACCTGAGCCAGAACATCGTCACCGATGCCGATCTGGACAAGCTGATGCATGTCCAGCACGACCTCGAGGCCCGTGACGGCTGGCGTTTGCAGACGCTGGTCGACAGCACCCTGAGCCGCCTGCAGCTGCCGGCCGACAAGACCCTCGCCGAGTTGTCCGGCGGCTGGCGTCGTCGCGTGCTGCTGGCCCAGGCGCTGGTGTCCGAACCGGACCTGCTGCTGCTCGACGAGCCGACCAACCACCTGGACATCGGTGCGATCGCCTGGCTGGAAGAGGCCCTGAAGGATTTCCAGGGCGCCGTGCTGTTCATCACCCACGACCGTTCTTTCCTGCAGAACCTGGCGACCCGTATCCTCGAACTGGATCGCGGCGGCCTGATCGACTGGAACGGCGACTACGCCAGCTTCCTGGTGCACAAGGAAGCGGCCCTGGCCGCTGAAGAGACCGCCAACGCACTGTTCGACAAGCGCCTGGCCCAGGAAGAGGTCTGGATTCGCCAGGGCATCAAGGCCCGGCGTACCCGTAACGAAGGCCGTGTGCGGGCATTGAAGGCCTTGCGCGTGGAGCGTAGTGAACGTCGCGAGCGTACCGGCAAGGCGAATATCCAGCTGGATACCGCCGACAAGTCCGGCAAGCAGGTCATGGTCCTCGACAATGTCAGCTTTGCCCACCCGGGCGGCCCGTTCCTGATCAAGGATTTCTCCATGGTCCTGCAGCGCGGCGACCGGATCGGCCTGCTGGGGGCCAACGGCACCGGCAAGACCACCCTGTTGAAGCTGATGCTCAGCGGCCTGGTGCCGACCAGCGGCAAGGTGGAAGAGGGCACCCGCATCGACGTGGCCTACTTCGACCAGTTGCGTCATCAGCTGGACCTGGAAAAGACCGTGATCGACAACGTCGCCGAAGGCCGCGACTTTATCGATATCGATGGTCAGAGCCGTCACGTGCTCAGCTACCTCGGCGACTTCCTGTTCAGCCCGCAGCGTGCGCGGACGCCGGTCAAGGCCCTGTCCGGTGGCGAGCGCGCGCGCCTGCTGCTGGCCAAGCTGTTCAGCAAGCCGGCGAACCTGCTGGTGCTCGACGAACCGACCAACGACCTCGACGTGGAAACCCTCGAGCTGCTGGAAGAAGTGCTGTTGACCTTCAAGGGCACCGTGCTGATGGTCAGCCACGACCGGGCATTCCTCGATAACGTGGTGACCAGCACCCTGGTCTTCGAAGGCGAAGGCAAGGTCCGCGAATACGTCGGTGGTTATCAGGACTGGCTGCGCCAGGGTGGCTCGCCACGCCTGCTGGGCGTGACCGAGAACAAATCGGGCAAGGCCGAGCTGAATTCGGCGGTCGTCACCGCTGCGCCGGCACCGGCGGCCGCCCCGGCCGAAGCTCCGGCCGCGAAGAAGAAGCTCAGCTACAAGCTGCAGCGCGAGCTGGAAGCCCTGCCGGGCGAGATCGATGCCAAGGAGCAGCAGATCGCTGCTGTCGAGGCGGAGATGGCCGAAACCGGTTTCTATCAGCGCCCCGCAGCGGAAACGGCAGCAGTGATCGCCCGGTTGGAAAAACTCCAGGCTGAACTGGAGGTGATGGTCGAGCGTTGGGCCGAGCTGGATGCCTGATTGATCGACTTGCAATCAAAAAGCCCGGCTTCGTGCCGGGCTTTTTGATGATCAGCTCTTGCTTTGCAGGCGGACCGCGAGGACGTCGCACGGCGCGCCGTGCAGCACGTCATTGGCGGTGGAGCCGAGTAGCAGGGCCAGGCCATGGCGGCCGTGGCTGCCGACCACGATCAGGTCACAGGCCTGTTCCTTGGCCAGGTGATGGATTTCCTGGCGGGGTTGGCCGTAGGTCAGGTGACTGGTGTCTCGCGACAGTTCGGGATACTTGAGGATCAGCCGCTCCAGGCGCTCCTTGGCCTGGTCGAACTGTTGCTGCTGCAGTTGGGACAGATCCATCGGCACATCGCCGCCGAAGGCCATGGCCATGGGCTCGACGATATGCACCAGGGACAGTTTGGCGCTGTTGCTGACCGACAGTTCGCGTGCGCGATGAATGACCGGGTCGCATTCTTCCGTCAGGTCGACGGCAACCAGAATGTGGTGGTAGGGCATGAAGGCACCTCCTGAGGATCGCAATTGCTGTAAGTATGGCTCGTTTCAAGCTGATTGGTTCGGCAGTGACCCAATCGCTCATGAATAATGTTCGGGGAGTAGAGATATGACGGTCTGGATAGTGGTGTCAATCCTGGCAGTGGTCCTCAGCCCTCTGGCGTGGTTGCGTCCCTCGCGCCGCCAGAGCGGTCAGATGGCCCTGCGCATGGAGGCGCGCCGCATCGGCCTGGGCATGCAACTGGCGCCCCAGGAGTGGCCGCACTGGCTGCCGCAGGAGCCGCCCAGCCCCTGTGCACAGTATCACCGGCCCCGTCGTGGCAAGGAACCGGCTTGCTGGAGCTACTGGCAGACCGAGCCCGGGATCTGGGTCAACCAGTGGCGCGAAGTGCTGGAGGACGAATCCCTGCTGGTTCATTTCAGGACATTGCCGGCCAATGTGTTCAAGGTCGAGGCGGATAGGCAGATGATCGCGCTCTACTGGGGCGAACGTGGCGAAGTGCAGGTGCTGCAGGCCATCGCCGGGGTGCTCAAGGCACTGGCCTGAGGCAGGCGGGCCGGGCTGCAACGGCGCCGGCCGACGACTGGAAAAACAGCCAATAAAAAGCCCGACAGGCAACATCGGGCTGGGGTTGGCCAGGCAGGCCGGTCAATCTGTGTTGCCGAGCTTACGCCTTGTCTTCATAAAAAGCGTCCCTATTTTCCACTAGGCTGTTTCTTGGGGTCTGGTAGGTCTATTCCTGTATTTCCGTCTGACTCGGTCACTTCGTTTGTTATTGATTTCATGAATGAAGCGCCATCAGGCCGGCTGCTGGAGCGTCCGGGCGCCTGGGAAATGACTGGAAAGTCGCATTTTCAGGGGCGTTTTCGGCAATTGACAATTGCCTCGAATTCCGTGAAGGTATCCACACCCAAATCAAACGGGCGTATGAATTGAGCGTTTGTCTGATCAGACGGCTCTTACAGAATCCCGACTATCGCGTCGGCGGGTGTGCCTGGCGGCTTGGCGTAGCAGTGACGATGAGGTCAATGCCGGGCCAGAAGTTAGCGTCCGACGTGTACTGTTCAGCTTCCATATCGTGGAGATCAGTTGATGATTTACGAAGGTAAAGCCATCACGGTTAAGGCTCTTGAAAGTGGCATCGTCGAACTGAAGTTCGATCTCAAGGGTGAGTCCGTCAACAAGTTCAACCGTCTAACCCTGAACGAATTGCGTCAGGCGGTAGACACCATCAAGGCCGATGCCTCGGTCAAGGGTGTGATTGTCAGCAGCGGCAAGGACGTGTTCATCGTCGGCGCCGACATCACCGAATTTGTCGACAACTTCAAGTTGCCGGATGCCGAGCTCGTGGCGGGCAACCTCGAAGCCAACAAGATTTTCAGCGATTTCGAAGACCTGGCCGTGCCGACCGTTGCCGCGATCAATGGCATCGCCCTGGGTGGCGGTCTGGAAATGTGCCTGGCCGCGGACTTCCGCGTCATGTCCGCCAGCGCCAAGATCGGCCTGCCGGAAGTCAAGCTGGGGATCTACCCGGGCTTTGGCGGCACCGTGCGCCTGCCGCGCCTGATCGGTGCGGACAACGCCATCGAGTGGATCGCCGCCGGTAAGGAAAACCGTGCCGAAGATGCCTTGAAAGTCGGCGCCGTCGATGCCGTGGTCGCTCCGGAAAAACTCCAGGAAGCCGCTCTGGAACTGATCAAGCGCGCCATTTCCGGCGAGATCGATCACAAGGCCAAGCGCCAACCCAAGTTGGACAAGCTCAAGCTCAACGCCATCGAACAGATGATGGCGTTCGAAACCGCCAAGGGTTTTGTCGCCGGTCAGGCCGGTCCGAACTACCCGGCCCCGGTCGAAGCGATCAAGACCATCCAGAAAGCCGCCAACTTCGGTCGTGACAAGGCCCTGGAAATCGAAGCCGCCGGCTTCGTGAAACTGGCCAAGACCTCGGCTGCACAAAGCCTGATCGGCCTGTTCCTGAATGACCAGGAGCTGAAGAAAAAGGCCAAGGCCTACGACGAAATCGCCAAGGACGTGAAACAGGCCGCCGTACTGGGCGCTGGTATCATGGGCGGCGGTATCGCCTATCAGTCGGCGTCCAAGGGCACGCCGATCCTGATGAAGGACATCAACGAGCACGGTATCGAGCAGGGGCTGGCCGAAGCCGCCAAGCTGTTGGTCGGTCGTGTCGACAAGGGCCGGATGACCGCGGCGAAGATGGCCGAAGTGCTCAACGGCATTCGTCCGACCCTGTCCTACGGTGACTTCGGTCATGTCGACCTGGTGGTCGAGGCCGTGGTCGAGAATCCGAAGGTCAAGCAGGCGGTACTGGCGGAAGTGGAAGCCCAGGTCAAGGAAGATGCGATCCTCGCTTCCAACACCTCGACCATTTCCATCAGCCTGCTGGCCAAGGCCCTCAAGCGTCCGGAAAACTTCGTCGGCATGCACTTCTTCAACCCGGTGCACATGATGCCGCTGGTGGAAGTGATCCGTGGCGAGAAGTCCAGCGAGCAAGCGGTAGCGACTACCGTGGCGTACGCCAAGAAAATGGGCAAGAACCCGATCGTGGTCAACGACTGCCCGGGCTTCCTGGTCAACCGCATCCTGTTCCCGTACTTCGGTGGTTTCGCCAAGCTGGTCAGCGCCGGTGTGGACTTCGTCCGTATCGACAAGATCATGGAGAAGTTCGGCTGGCCGATGGGCCCGGCGTACCTGATGGACGTGGTCGGCATCGACACCGGCCACCATGGCCGTGACGTGATGGCCGAGGGTTTCCCGGACCGCATGAAGGATGACCGTCGTTCGGCTGTCGACGCCTTGTACGAAGCCAAGCGCCTGGGCCAGAAGAATGGCAAGGGCTTCTACGCCTACGAGACCGACAAGCGCGGCAAGCAGAAGAAAGTCGCCGATTCCTCGGTGCTGGAAGTGCTCAAGCCGATCATCTACGAACAGCGTGAGGTGACCGACGAGGACATCATCAACTGGATGATGATCCCGCTGTGCCTGGAAACCGTGCGTTGCCTGGAAGACGGTATTGTCGAAACCGCCGCCGAAGCCGACATGGGTCTGGTCTACGGCATCGGTTTCCCTCCCTTCCGTGGCGGTGCGCTGCGTTACATCGATTCTATCGGTGTGGCCGAGTTCGTTGCCCTGGCTGACCAGTACGCCGATCTGGGCGCGCTGTACCACCCGACCGCGAAGCTGCGTGAGATGGCCAAGAATGGCCAGCGGTTCTTCGGTTAAGCGCCCACACTAGAGCGAGAGTGAACTATATGAGCTTGAATCCTAGAGACGTCGTGATTGTCGACTTCGGTCGTACTCCGATGGGCCGCTCCAAGGGCGGCATGCACCGCAATACCCGTGCCGAGGACATGTCGGCGCACCTGATCAGCAAGCTGCTGGAACGCAACGTCAAGGTCGACCCGAACGAAGTCGAGGACGTGATCTGGGGCTGCGTGAACCAGACCCTGGAGCAGGGCTGGAACATCGCGCGCATGGCGTCGCTGATGACCCAGATCCCTCACACCGCGGCCGGCCAGACCGTCAGCCGCCTGTGCGGCTCGTCGATGAGCGCGCTGCACACCGCCGCCCAGGCGATCATGACCGGCAATGGTGACGTCTTCGTCGTCGGCGGCGTCGAGCATATGGGCCATGTCGGCATGATGCACGGTGTCGATCCGAACCCGCACATGTCGCTGTACGCGGCGAAAGCCTCGGGCATGATGGGCCTGACCGCCGAGATGCTCGGCAAGATGCACGGCATCACCCGTGAGCAGCAGGATGCCTTTGGCGTGCGCTCCCACCAGCTCGCCCACAAGGCGACCGTGGAAGGCAAGTTCAAGGACGAAATCATCCCGATGCAGGGTTATGACGAGAACGGTTTCCTGAAAGTCTTCGACTACGATGAAACCATTCGTCCGGAAACCACCCTGGAAAGCCTGGCGGCCTTGAAGCCGGCATTCAACCCCAAGGGCGGTACCGTGACGGCGGGTACTTCGTCGCAGATCACCGATGGTGCCTCGTGCATGATCGTGATGTCGGCGCAGCGTGCCCAGGACCTCGGCATCCAGCCCCTGGCGGTGATCCGCTCGATGGCGGTGGCAGGTGTGGACCCGGCGATCATGGGTTATGGTCCGGTACCGGCCACCCAGAAAGCGCTGAAGCGCGCAGGCCTGGCAATCTCCGATATCGACTTCTTCGAGCTCAACGAAGCCTTCGCCGCACAGGCCCTGCCGGTGCTGAAGGATCTGAAAGTGCTCGACAAGATGAACGAGAAGGTTAACCTGCACGGCGGCGCCATTGCTCTGGGCCACCCGTTCGGTTGTTCCGGTGCGCGGATTTCCGGCACCTTGCTCAACGTGATGAAGCAGAATGGCGGGACCCTCGGGGTTTCCACCATGTGCATCGGCCTCGGCCAGGGCATTGCCACCGTCTTCGAACGCGTCTAAGCGTTTCGTCGATGGAAGCCGGGGCCTAGTGCCCCGGTTTTTGTTTTTCTGAAAATTTTTTTATTTTATTTTGTAAGAGGGCCGATATATGAAATTGCAGCCTGGGCTCTATCAGCACTACAAGGGACCGCAGTACCGCGTTTTCAGCGTGGCACGGCATTCCGAGACCGAAGAGGAAGTGGTGTTCTACCAAGCACTGTATGACGATTACGGCTTCTGGGTGCGCCCTTTGAGCATGTTCCTGGAGTCGGTCGAGGTTGACGGCGAACGGGTCCCACGCTTTGCTTTGGTGCAAGCCGAACCGAGCCTTTTTTCCAGGCCATGAGTGCCGGTCGCGCAGAACCCCGCGCTTGACCTCACCTTGTTGCCACTATATATAGCGGTGCCGCGCCAGACGCGGGCTGCGCTCTCACTTCAAGCATTCAGGAATTTTCCGATCCATGGGCAAATCGCTGGTCATTGTGGAATCCCCGGCTAAGGCCAAGACCATCAACAAGTACTTGGGTACCCAGTACGTGGTGAAGTCGAGTATCGGCCATATCCGAGACCTGCCCACCAGCGGTTCGGCGAGTGCCGCCAAGGAACCTGCCGCCAAGCGTGGCAAGGCCGCCGCTGGCGAAGCTCCCGTGCTCTCGGCGAAGGAGAAGGCGCGCAAGCAGCTGGTCTCGCGCATGGGCGTCGATCCGGATCACGGCTGGAAGGCCCGCTACGAAATCCTTCCCGGCAAGGAGAAGGTGATCGAAGAGCTGCGCCGGCTCGCCAAGGATGCCGACACCATCTATCTCGCAACCGACTTGGACCGCGAAGGGGAGGCCATTGCCTGGCACCTGCGGGAAGCCATCGGGGGTGACGACAGCCGCTACAAGCGCGTGGTGTTCAACGAAATTACCAAGAAGGCGATCCAGGAAGCCTTCTCCAAGCCGGGCGAACTGGACCTGGACCGGGTCAATGCCCAGCAGGCGCGACGTTTCCTCGATCGCGTGGTGGGCTACATGGTTTCGCCGCTGCTGTGGGCCAAGATCGCCCGCGGCCTGTCCGCCGGCCGTGTGCAGTCGGTGGCGGTGAAGCTGGTGGTCGAGCGCGAACGCGAGATCCGTGCCTTCAACCCGGAAGAATACTGGGAGATCCACGCCGACCTGGGCACCACCAAGGGCGCCAAGGTGCGTTTCGAAGTGGCGCGCGAGAAAGGCGAAGCCTTCAAGCCGCTGAACGAAGCCCAGGCCATGGCGGCACTGGAGAAGCTCAAGGCGTCGGCCTACAGCATCGTCAAGCGCGAAGACAAGCCGACCAGCAGCAAGCCGTCGGCCCCGTTCATCACCTCCACCCTGCAGCAGGCGGCGAGCAATCGCCTGGGCTTCGGGGTGAAGAAGACCATGATGATGGCCCAGCGTCTGTATGAAGCCGGCTACATCACCTACATGCGTACCGACTCGACCAACCTCTCGGTCGATGCCGTGGCGATGGCGCGGACCTACATCGAGAGCGAGTTCGGCAAGAAGTACCTGCCTGACTCGCCGAACATCTACAGCAGCAAGGAGGGCGCCCAGGAGGCTCACGAAGCGATTCGTCCTTCCGACGCCAATACCGAGCCGAGCAAGCTGTCGGGCATGGAGCGTGATGCCGAGCGCCTTTACGAGCTGATCTGGCGCCAGTTCCTGGCCTGCCAGATGCTGCCGGCGCAATACCTGTCGACCACCGTGACCGTGGGGGCCGGTGACTTCGAGCTGCGTGCCAAGGGCCGCATCCTGAAGTTCGACGGCTATACCCGCGTCATGCCGCAGATCGCCAAGCCGGGCGATGACGACGTGTTGCCGGACATGGCCCAGGGCGATGCGCTGAAGCTGATCCAGCTCGATCCGAGCCAGCACTTCACCAAGCCGCCGGCGCGTTACTCCGAAGCCAGCCTGGTCAAGGAAATGGAAAAGCGTGGCATCGGTCGTCCTTCGACCTATGCGGCGATCATTTCCACCATCCAGGACCGTGGCTACGTGGCGCTGCACAACCGCCGCTTCTATTCCGAGAAGATGGGCGACATCGTCACCGAGCGTCTGGCGGAAAGCTTCTCGAACCTGATGGACTACGGCTTCACCGCCGGCATGGAAGAGAACCTCGACGACGTGGCCCAGGGTGAGCGCGACTGGAAAAACGTGCTCGACGAGTTCTACGGCGACTTCAAGAAGAAGCTCGAAGTGGCCGAAGGCGCGGAAAATGGCATGCGTGCCAACCAGCCGGTCATGACCGATATCCCGTGCCTGACCTGCGGCCGGCCGATGCAGATCCGTACCGCCTCCACCGGCGTGTTCCTCGGTTGCTCGGGTTACAGCCTGCCGCCGAAAGAGCGCTGCAAGGCTACCGTCAACCTGGTTCCGGGCGATGAGATCGCCGCGGACGACGAGGGCGAGTCGGAATCCCTGGTGCTGCGTGGCAAGCATCGCTGCCCGATCTGCAGTACGGCGATGGATGCCTACCTGCTGGACGAGAAGCGCAAGCTGCATATCTGTGGCAACAACCCGGATTGCGCGGGCTACGAGATCGAGGAAGGCAACTACCGGATCAAGGGCTACGAAGGCCCGAGCCTGGAATGCGACAAGTGCGGCAGTGAAATGCAGCTCAAGACCGGCCGTTTCGGCAAATTCTTCGGTTGCACCAACCCGACCTGCAAGAACACCCGCAAACTGCTCAAGAGCGGTGACGCGGCGCCGCCGAAGATGGATCCGGTGAAAATGCCGGAACTCAAGTGCGAAAAGGTCAACGACACCTACATCCTGCGTGATGGTGCGTCCGGCCTGTTCCTGGCGGCCAGTCAGTTCCCGAAAAACCGCGAGACCCGTGCACCGCTGGTGAGCGAAATCGTTCCGCACAAGGACGAGATTGATCCGAAGTACCACTTCCTCTGTGAAGCGCCGAAGAAGGACCCGGACGGTCGTCCAGCGGTCATTCGCTACAGCCGCAAGACCAAGGAGCAGTACGTGCAGAGCGAAGTGGACGGCAAGCCGACCGGCTGGAAGGCGTTCTACGACGGCGGCAAGTGGAAGGTCGAGGACAAGCGCCAGGGCGCCTGATGTCTGCTGTCTTGTGCCAGCGGGCCCATTGCGGCTCACTGGCGCAAGGCTGGTATTGGCAAGGCCGTGTGAGGACCTGGGTTTTCACGCGGCCTTGGTCTTTTGGGCTTGCGACAAGCCGGGTCGATCCCTGAAACTGTCTGACCCGCCTGTGGCTTTTTTGTCCTGGAGTGCGCCGTCATGGCCAACGAACTCTATACCCGCACCAACCAGAAGATCTTTTACGCGGGCCTTGCGCTCGAAGCCCTGGGCAAGGCCGAGGAAAGCCGGGCGATGAACGCGTTGGCGCTGATCCAGGCCGAGCGGGAAGCGGCGGTGTTCCACCTGTACGGCGCCTTGCTCGGGCTGTGCCATGAAATTGCCGGTTTCTACCGCCTGCCCCAGGCCAATGCCCCGCGGGCCGAGCTGTTGCTGACCCGAGAAGTGCTGGAGTCCATTGCCATTCCGGAAATGGCCGAACTGGTGGAACTCGCGCACAGTCCGCAAACCTGGCTGGCCCGCCTGATCGCCGCGCACACGGCCTTGTACCTGCCGCCCCAGGCGCCCAGGAAGGCCAAGGGCGACGTGTTGCAGCCGTTGATCGTGGCGGTCAGCCTGGACAAGGAAGAAACCCCGGAGCTGGGGCGTGAGGAGCTGGAAGGCTGGCGGCAGAACCTCAAGGGCCTGGCGATCCGCTTCCGCGATGGCCTGAGCGAGTGCTGATTCAGTGGGTGGGGCTGTAGGCCCCGTCTGTCAGTTGTTCATCAAGCAGTAAAGAAAGCTGTTGAGATCTTGAGCGGGTTGCCACGGATGACTGATATAATCTTGGCCTTTCGTGGAGAACAGACTTTTATGCCTACGTCCTTTCTAGAAATCGTCGAGCTGCCGGACGGCCGTATCGAGCTGCGCCGGGCCGAGGACGAAGGTTCTCTGGTTACCCTGAACTTCTCTGAAGATGCCAAGGCTTTCCTGCAGGGCCAGCACGTCGAAGTGGCCAAGGCCATGTTGAGCGTGGGCGTGCAGATGGCGGGGCGACTGGTGGAAGGCGAGATCGAGAAAGAAGACGGTCCGCGCGTTCTTCACTGAAGCTGCCAACCGTTTCTGTCATGGTTCGTCAATTCTGATCGGCTTCTCTGTCCTGGAGAAGCCCTGCGCGATACGCGCGAAGAGTGCCTGTCTGGCGCTTGCATCTAGCCCAAACGAATATTCAGGCTTTGTGCGTCACCCTTGCGGGCTGCGCTGATCAACTGCTGGCGAGCACTGCTGCTCAGCGGATTGAGCCAACTGACCACGGTATGGCTACGCCCCAGGCGCAAGGCTTCGCACGTCAGTTGCTGGGCATTCTGGGCGCTGCTGGGTTGCAGCAGCAGGATGCGCTCGCGGTTCAGTCCCGCTTCCCGCAGCCACGCCTGGGTCAGGCTCGAGGGTGGGGCGATCAGGGTCAGCCAGCGGGCATCCTGGTCCTGGCTCAGTTCGCGCAGGATGGGGGCGAGCAGGCTCAGGCAATTCCCGCCACGTAACGACAGTTCGCTGAAGACCTCGGGCTCGGTGCTCCAGGGCGTTTCAACCACCTCCTTGAGAAGTGGGACCAGCGGCTGCGCCATGAACGCTTCGAACAAGGGCAGTTGTGCGTGTTGTGGAGTTTGCGGAAATTGCATGACGCCTCCTTCAGCGGCGAATGACGCCGACACTCAAACCTTCGATGACGAAGTCCTGATCTTTCAGGTTGACTTCGATGGGGGCGAACTCGGGGTTCTCCGCCAGCAGCCAGACCTTGCTGCCTTCGCGCTTGAAGCGCTTGACGGTGACTTCCTCGCCGATCCGCGCCACCACGATCTGGCCGTTGCGGGCCTCGCGGCAGGTATGCACGGCCAGCAGGTCGCCGTCGAAAATGCCGACGTCCTTCATGCTCATGCCGTGAACGCGCAACAGATAGTCGGCCCGGGGATGGAAGAAGGTCGGGTTGATGTTGCAGGATTCCTCGACATGCTGCTGGGCGAGGATCGGTGCGCCCGCGGCGACCCGGCCGATGATCGGCAGGGTGGACTCGTCGGCCTTGGCCTCGAAACCGGGAATGCGGATACCGCGCGAAGCGCCAGGGGTCATTTCGATCGCACCCTTGCGGGCCAGGGCCTTGAGGTGTTCTTCGGCGGCGTTCGGCGACTTGAAGCCCAGTTCCAGGGCAATCTCCGCACGGGTTGGCGGATAGCCGTTGTCATCCAGGCAGCGTTTGATAAAAGCCAGAATCTCAGCTTGGCGTGGCGTCAGTTTTAGCATCTCGATCGCTCTGTCTTTTTATACAGTGACTGGGATTATATACAGTGGAAGGCGCTTGGCAATCCTCCTTTTCAAGGTGTCCGCCGGACGGTTGCCGGGAAGGGGGTCGACAGCCGTATCGGGTGCTGCGCTACAGGCCCCGGTTTCTATGATTTAATACCTGACTGGCTGGCCGCAAATGGACCGTCAGGCTTGACATTCCATGGCCTGAAACGTATGTTTCAAACAAGTGTTTGTCAGGCGGAATAATCATGGCCCAGTCGGAAACCGTTGAACGCATTCTCGATGCTGCCGAGCAATTGTTCGCGGAAAAAGGTTTCGCCGAGACCTCATTGCGGTTGATCACCAGCAAGGCGGGCGTCAATCTCGCGGCGGTGAACTACCACTTCGGCTCGAAGAAGGCCCTGATCCAGGCCGTGTTCTCGCGCTTCCTCGGGCCGTTCTGCATCAGCCTCGATCGCGAGCTGGAGCGGCGCCAGGCCAAGCCCGAGGTCAAGCCGACCCTGGAGGAATTGCTGGAAATCCTCGTCGAGCAGGCCCTGGTGGTGCAGCCCCGCAGCGGCAACGATCTGTCGATCTTCATGCGCCTGCTGGGCCTGGCCTTCAGCCAGAGCCAGGGCCACCTGCGGCGTTACCTGGAAGACATGTACGGCAAGGTGTTCCGTCGCTACATGCTGCTGGTCAATGAAGCGGCCCCGCGTATTCCCCCGATCGAACTGTTCTGGCGCGTACACTTCATGCTGGGTGCGGCCGCGTTCAGCATGTCGGGGATCAAGGCGCTGCGGGCGATTGCCGAGACCGATTTCGGCGTCAATACCTCGATCGAGACGGTGATGCGCCTGATGGTGCCGTTCCTCGCCGCCGGCATGCGTGCCGACAGCGGCGTGACCGATGAAACCATGGCGGCCGCGCAGCTGCGTCCGCGCAGCAAGTCGACCGCGCCGGCCACCGCCAAGGTCTGACGTACTTTTTCACAAGGATTTTCTATGAGTACTGCCCTGCAAGGCTCCCTGATGGTCGATATCGCCGGTACCTGGCTGACGGCTGAAGATCGCCAGTTGCTGCGCCAGCCGGAAGTGGGCGGGCTGATCATCTTCGCGCGCAATATCGAGCATCCGCGCCAGGTTCGTGAGTTGAGCGCGTCGATCCGCGCCATTCGCCCCGACCTGTTGCTGGCGGTCGACCAGGAAGGTGGCCGGGTACAGCGTCTGCGCCAGGGCTTCGTACGTCTGCCGGCGATGCGCGCCATTGCCGACAACCCGAACGCCGAGTACCTGGCCGAGCAATGTGGCTGGCTGATGGCGACCGAGGTCCTGGCGGTGGGACTCGACCTGAGTTTCGCGCCGGTACTCGACCTGGACTATCAGCGCAGCGCCGTGGTCGGCAGTCGTTCCTTCGATGGTGACCCCGAGCGTGCCGCCTCGCTTGCCGGTGCCTTTATCCGTGGGATGAGCGATGCAGGCATGGCCGCTACCGGCAAGCATTTCCCGGGACACGGCTGGGCCGAGGCGGATTCCCACGTGGCGATCCCGGTCGACGAGCGCAGCCTGGAAGTGATCCGCGCCCATGACCTGGTGCCTTTCGCACGCCTGAGCCGGCAGTTGGCGGCGGTGATGCCGGCCCATGTGATTTATCCACAGGTCGACGCGCAGCCTGCCGGTTTTTCCCGGCGCTGGTTGCAGGAGATCCTGCGCGGCGAACTGCAATTCGACGGGGTGATCTTCAGCGATGACCTGTCCATGGCGGGAGCTCATGTGGTGGGCGATGCCGCCAGTCGCATCGAGGCTGCCCTCTCGGCCGGTTGCGACATGGGCCTGGTGTGCAACGACCGGGCTGCGGCGGAGTTGGCCTTGAGTGCCGCGCAGCGGCTCAAGGTGACGCCGTCGCCACGCATCGCGCGGATGCGCGGCCAGGCATTTGCCCGCACTGATTATCGCCAGGAGCCGCGTTGGCTGACCGCCATTGGCGCTCTCAGGGATGCCCAGCTGATCGATTGACGGCTAGCGACCGGTTTTCTTGTCCGGCAGCGGTGCGAACAGGGCCTCGATATCCTCGTTCTGCAGCTGCCAGTCGCCGGCCTTGCGCCCGTCGAGCACACCTGCGGCGAGGTCGGATTTCTCCTGTTGCAGATGCTGGATCTTTTCCTCCACCGTGCCGCGGGCAATCATCTTGTAGACGAACACCGGCTTCTCCTGGCCGATCCGGTACGCCCGGTCGGTGGCCTGGTTTTCCGCTGCCGGGTTCCACCATGGATCGTAGTGGATCACGGTATCGGCTTCGGTCAGGTTCAGGCCGACGCCGCCGGCCTTGAGGCTGATCAGGAAAATCTGCAGTTTCCCACTCTGGAAATCCTTGACCGGTGTCCTCCGGTCGCGGGTCTGTCCGGTCAGCAGGGCGTAGGCTACATTGCGCTTTTGCAGTTCCGTCTCGATCAGCGCGAGCATCGAGGTGAACTGTGAAAACAGCAGGATCCGCCGACCCTCGGCAAACAACTCATCGAGCATTTCCATCAGGCTGTCGAGCTTGCCGGAGGCACTGCCGCGGGCCGGCAGGGTCGCGCCGTTGACCAGGCGCAGGTCGCAGCAGACCTGGCGCAGCTTGAGCAGGGCTTCGAGAATGATGATCTGGCTGCGGGTCACGCCCTTGCGGGTGATTTCGTCGCGGACCTTCTTGTCCATCGCCAGGCGCATGGTCTCGTAGACGTCGCGCTGGGCTTCGTTGAGTTCGACCCAGTGGATGATCTCGGTCTTGGGCGGCAGCTCGGTGGCCACCTGCTCCTTGGTCCGCCGCAGCAGGAAGGGTTTGATCCGGCCATTGAGGTGTTGCAGGCGGACTTCACTGGCGCGTTTTTCGATGGGCACGCGGTAGTCGCGGTTGAAGCTCTTGATGTCTCCCAGCCAGCCCGGCAGGAGGAAGTGGAACAACGACCAGAGTTCGCCGAGATGGTTTTCCAGAGGCGTACCGCTCAGGCACAGGCGCTGGCGCGCGTCCAGCTCGCGGGCGGCATGGGCGGCCTTGCTGCCGGGGTTCTTGATGTACTGCGCCTCATCGAGCACCAGCACATGCAGCGGTTGCAGCTTGAGTTTCTCGATGTCCTTGGGCAGCAAGGCATAGGTGGTGAGGATCAGGTCGTAGTCCTGCAAGTGTTCGAAATGCTTTTTGCGCGCCGCGCCATACAGGGCCAGGACCTTGAGCTGCGGGGTGAAGTGTGCGGCCTCGTCGACCCAATTGGGGACCAGGCTGGTGGGCATCACCACCATGCACGGGCGATCGAGGCGCCCGGCGTTCTTTTCGCTGAGGATATGCGCCAGGGTCTGCAAGGTCTTGCCCAGACCCATGTCGTCGGCGAGGATTCCGCCGACTTCCAGTTGCCGCAGCGATTGCATCCAGCTCAGGCCTTCGTGCTGGTAGGGGCGCAAGGTGGCGTTGAGTCCCTCGGGAATGCTCGCGTTGTACTCGCGGATATCCCGCAGGCGTTCGGCGAAGCTGCGAATCTGTTCGCCGCCTTCCCAGAGCAGCGGCAAGCCGTCGAGGGGGTTGAGGCGCGTGGCATCGGCGCTGCTCAGGCGCAGGGTGGTGGTGCCGGGTTCTTCCAGGTAGAACTCGCCGAGGGTGATCAGCACCGGCTTGAGGCGGCCGTAGGGCAGCGCTACCTGGAGCGGCCCATGGCTGCCGTTGGGCGAGGCGGGGATGTTCACCAGGATCAGTTCGTCGTCCCGGCGCCGGGCCAGGCGCTCGGGGTTGAGCAGTTCGGTGTGGGAGCGCATCAGGTTGAGCAGGATCGGCAGCAGGCTCAGGCGCTCGCCATTGACGATGATGCCCAGTTCGAGGTCGAACCAGTCACGCTCCGGCGCTTCGTCGACGGTGGCGTACCAGTCGTCGACGGTACTCAGGTCGAAACCGAAATCCTCGTCGATCTGCAACTCCCAGCCCTGGCTGCGCAGACCCGGCAGCTCGTTGAGGGTGAAGTTCAGCCAGGCGCTGTCGTTCACCATCTCGTACAGCTCGCCGGCGCTTTCCGGCAGGGCCTTGCTTTGACGCGTGGCGATCTTGAAGCCGAGCAGGCGCAGTTGCTCGCGGCAGGCCTTTTCCGCCTCGGGCTGGCGCTTGATGCGCAGGCTCTGGTGTTCCTGGCGCTGGATGATGTCGGTGTTTTTCTGGCCGCTGGCGTACTCGCCCAGGTAGTTGAACGACAGTGCCGCGCGGTGCTGGATATAACGCTGCATGCGCCCGTTGCGCGGTTCGAAGGCGCTGAACTCGACGCTGGCCAGCCACAGCCGTGGTATGGGCTGGACGTCGTCGACGATCTGCTGGGGCGGGGCGGGAGGACGGGCGTCAAGTACGGCCTGCAGCTTCTCCAGCAGTTCGGCGTCTTTTTCCGCGGCCGGGTAGGCGAGGGTCTCCTGGACTTTCAGCAGGACCGCCGCGGTGTGCTTGCAGTTCATGCGAACCGGGCAGGTGCAGTTGGCATCGACGATCAGCAAGGTGCCCTTGGCCGACTCGCGCAGGTGAATGGTCTGGCGGTAGACATTGCCGCCGGAGCCTTCGCAACTGGCGGTGATGGTGCTGTCACCGGCCTGGACGATCCGCACACGGTTTTCCACGGCGTAGCGGCGGCCACGTTCCAGGCTCTGTTCCTTGAAGCGGCTGACCCATGACGGCGCGAGTGGCTTGGTCATGGAGGGCGTCAGGGACGAGGGCATCGGGGGGTCACTGGTCCAGGTTCTGTGACGGCGCTTCGCGTTTGGAGGCTGACAGCGAGGTCACCTTGAGCAGCAGGGCGAGGTGGCCGCTGTCGAGGAAATTGAGCTGGCCGTTCTTGGTCTGGCTGGTCTGGTTCAGGCGTTCGCTGGCATTGACCACACCGTTGTTGTCGAAGCGGTTGACCCAGAACTGTGCCTCCACGTCGGTGAAGCGCTTGAGCGTCAGGCTCAGGGTGCCCTCCACCGGGAACTGGCCGAACTGTTCCTCGCCGGCCGTGATCGAGACCTTGCTCGGCTGGTCGCTGAGCGACTGCTGCCAGGCCTTGTGCAGCAATACTTCATAGTTGCCGCTGGCACCGAGCTTGGCGACCATGTCGTTCAGCGCGGGCGTTCGTTCGTCAGCGGCGGTGACGGGCCTGGCACCCCTGGCCCAGTCCTCGGGAGCCGGCTGGCTCTGGAACGGTTGCTCGAGGTTCTGCCGGACCAGGATCATTTCGACCTGGTACAGCTCGTCGGCAAAGGCTGCCGGGGTGAACAGGGCCAACAACACGGCCAGCGAGGAGATCAGGCGCATACGGCGTCCTTATCAAGCAGATTTCGGGGTGAGGCGCTCGAACAGCGCCTCCAGTGTATTAAAGCGTTCTTCCGCACGTTCCATCGGCACCATGAACTTGAACAGTGTGGCACCTTCGAATTTGTAGCGGTTGGGTTGTCCCTGGATCAGCTTGATCAAGGCCAGCGGATCGACCGGAGTGTCCGCGGCGAACTCGATGCGACCGCCCTGCGGACCGCCGTCGATCTTCTTGATACCCAGTTGCTCGGCCTGCAGTTTCAGCAGGGTCAGGCGCACCAGGTTCTTGGTCGGTTCCGGCAGCAGGCCGAAGCGATCGATCATCTCCACTTGCAGGTCCTTGAGACCCTCTTCGTCGGTCGCCGAGGCAATGCGCTTGTAGAGGATCAGGCGGGCATGGACATCCGGCAGGTAATCTTCGGGGATCAGTGCCGGCAGGCGCAGGTTGATCTCCGGGCCACCGCCCAGGGGTTGGTCGAGGTTCGGCTGTTCGCCCTTGCGAATGGACTTGACCGCGCGTTCGAGCATTTCCATGTACAGGGTGAAGCCCACCGCCTGGATCTGCCCGCTCTGGCCGTCGCCCAGCAGTTCGCCGGCACCGCGGATTTCCAGGTCGTTGGTGGCGAGGACAAAGCCGGCGCCGAGGTCCTGGGTATTGGCGATGGCTTCCAGGCGTTTCTCCGCATCGGCGGTGATCTGCTGGCGACCGGGCGTCAGCAGGTAGGCGTAGGCCTGGTGGTGACTGCGCCCGACCCGGCCGCGCAACTGGTGCAACTGGGCCAGGCCGAACTTGTCGGCGCGCTCGATGATGATGGTGTTGGCGCTCGGCACGTCGATACCGGTCTCGATGATGGTCGAGGCGATCAGCACGTTGAAGCGCTTGTGGTAGAAGTCGCTCATCACCTGTTCGAGTTCGCGCTCGCGCATCTGTCCGTGGCCGATGCCGATACGGGCTTCCGGCACCAGTTCGGCGAGGTCGGCGGCGCATTTCTCGATGGTCTTCACGTCGTTGTGCAGGTAATAGACCTGGCCGCCGCGCAGCAGCTCGCGGAGCAGGGCTTCCTTGACCGTGCTCTTGTTCTGCTCCATGACAAAGGTGCGCACCGACAGGCGCCGGGCCGGTGGGGTGGCGATGATCGACAGATCGCGCATGCCCGACACCGCCATGTTCAGCGTGCGCGGAATCGGCGTGGCGGTCAGGGTGAGGATGTCGACTTCGCTGCGCAGGGCCTTGAGCTGTTCCTTCTGGCGCACGCCGAAACGGTGCTCTTCGTCGATGATCACCAGGCCCAGGTTCTTGATCTTCACATCGTCCTGTAGCAGCTTGTGGGTGCCGATGACGATATCGATCTTGCCCTCGGCCAGCTCCGCCACGGCGGCGTTCACTTCCTTGGTGGACTTGAAGCGGCTCATCACTTCGACGGTCACCGGCCAGTCGGCGAAGCGGTCGCGGAAGCTGTTGTAGTGCTGCTGGGCGAGCAGGGTGGTGGGGACCAGGATCGCCACCTGCTTGCCGCCGTGGACCGCGATAAAGGCGGCGCGCATGGCCACTTCGGTCTTGCCGAAGCCGACGTCGCCGCAGACCAGGCGGTCCATCGGCTTGGCCGAGAGCATGTCGGCGCGCACCGCTTCGATAGTGGTCTGCTGGTCCGGGGTTTCCTCGAACGGAAAGCCGGCGCTGAAGGTCGCGTAGTCGGCTTTCGGGTCGGCGAATGCATAACCTTCGCGGGCGGCGCGACGGGCATAGATATCGAGCAGTTCGGCGGCGACGTCGCGGACCTGTTCGGCCGCCTTGCGCTTGGCTTTCTGCCAGACTTCCGAGCCCAGGCGGTGCAACGGCGCGAGAGCGTCGTCGCTGCCGGTGTAGCGGGCGATCAGGTGCAGGTTGGCCACGGGCACGTAGAGCTTGGCGCCCTCGGCGTATTCCATGGTGAGGAATTCGGCGACCTGGTTGTCGATTTCCAGGGTCGCGAGGCCGAGGTAGCGGCCGACGCCGTGGTCGATATGCACCACCGGGGCGCCTTCGCGCAACTCGGTGAGGTTCTTGATCACCGCATCGTTGTTGGCGTCGGCGCGTTTTTCCCGGCGTCGGCGCTGCATCACGCGCTGGCCGAACAGCGGGCTTTCGGCAATCAGTGCCAGGGCCGGATCGTCCAGCACCAGGCCGTCGTCCAGCGGCGCGATGGTGATCGCCAGGCGTTCCTTTCCGGCGGTGAAGTCCGGCCAGCTGTCGACGGTCTTCGGGCGCAGCTTGAGGCGTTCCAGCAGCTCCAGCAGGACTTCCCGGCGACCGGCTGATTCGGCGGTGAACAGCACGCGGCCGGGGAACTGCTCGAGGAATGCGGAGAGCGCCGCCAGGGGCTGGTTGGCCTTGGCCTCGATCGCCAGGTTCGGCAGTTCGCGGGCGGGGAAGCGTTCGCGGCCGACACCGGTTTCCACGTCCTGCTGGCTGGCGATGACCCGCGGCCAGCTTTTCAGGCGGGCGAAGCAGTCTTCCACCGGCAGAAACAGTTCGGCCGGCGGCAACAGCGGACGGGTCGGATCGACGCGGCGTTCCTCGTAGCGGTTGCGCACATCGTTCCAGAAGTTTTCCGCGGCCTGCTCGATGCCCGGCAGGGAGAACACCTGGGTGTCCTGGGGCAGGTAGTCGAACAGGGTCGAGGTTTCCTCGAAGAACAGCGGCAGGTAGTACTCGATGCCGGCGGGGGTGATCCCGCTGTTGAGGTCCTGGAAGATCGGGCAGCGGCGGAAGTCGACGTCGAAGCGTTCGCGAAAGCGTGCCTTGAAGCGGGTGACCGCTTCCTTCTGCAGCGGGAATTCCTTGGCCGGCAGCAGGCGTACCGAATCGACCTTGTCGATGGACCGCTGGTTTTCCGGGTCGAAGGTGCGCAGCGTCTCGATCTCGTCATCGAACAGGTCGATGCGGTACGGCAGTTTGCTGCCCATCGGGAACAGGTCGATCAGGGCGCCGCGCACGGCGAATTCGCCGTGTTCGTAGACCGTGTCGACACAGCGGTAGCCGGAGGCTTCCAGGCGGGTGCGCATCTGCTCGACATCGAGCTTCTGGCCGATATCCAGCACCAGGCTGCTGCCCAGCAGAAACCGGGTCGGGGCCAGGCGGTGCAGCGCGGTGGTGATCGGCACCACCAGCACGCCATGTTCCAGTTCCGGCAGCCGGTACAGGCTGGCGATACGCTGGGAGATGATGTCCTGGTGCGGTGAGAACAGGTCGTAGGGCAGGGTTTCCCAGTCAGGGAAATGCAGCACCGGCAAATCGGGGGCGAAGAAGCTCAGCTCCTGCTCCAGCCGTTCGGCGCTCTGGCTGTCGGCGGTGAGCAGCAGGGTGAAGCGCTTGGCAGCGCTGGCAGCCTCGGCAATGGCCAGGCTCAGGGCGGCACCGGGGAGATTGCCCCAGTGCTGTTTACCTGCCGCGGCAGGGAGTAGCGGTAGACGCAGAACGGGCACGGAAGGTTGAGCTCCAAGCGTTGCGACAAAGTCGGTAATTGTAACGGCCCCGGGTGCCGCCTGTCAGTTGCAGACTGTGTCTATTACAGGTGAAGGGAAATGTAGTGGCTATGACAAGAAATAGCGCTTTTTACCTGAATATGTAGTGCCGCATTGCACTTATGTTTCGGAGGGTTACAGACAAGTGATAGTCGGTGCGCCAAAATGGGGCGCGCTGAAACCCGCGTGTTTACTGGGCTGGAGCGGGGTGCGATTTTTTGCAAAGGGATTTTATGCGGGTTTGCGCGACAGTCGTGCATTGCTCGCAGGGCGGCTGGGCTGCATAATGTAGCCCCTTTTTTCAGCCCCTACATGTGGAAGGTTCCCGTGACTCAGAAGCCCGACCAGTGTCTTGGTGAGTGGATTGATCGTGAAGCGCTTGCAGAAGCGATGATCCCGCTTATCGGTCAGCTCTACCGCAATAACAATGTGGTGAGTTCGATCTATGGCCGCAGCCTGATCAACCAGTCTGTCATCGCGATTCTCAAGGCTCACCGCTTTGCTCGCCATCGTCAGAGTGATGATGCCGAACTGTCCGTCCACGAGACTTTCCCGCTGCTCAAGGCGATGAGCGAGCTCAAGCTGGGCGCCGCTTCGGTGGACCTCGGCAAGCTGGCCGTGAAGTTCAAGGCCCAGGGCAATGGCCGCACTGCCGAGCAGTTCGTCCGCGAAGAGCTGGCCGATGTCGTCGGTCAGCAGAATGTTTCCGCACGCAAGGGCACTGACGTGGTGCTGTACGGCTTCGGTCGTATCGGCCGCCTGCTGGCGCGCATCCTCATCGAGAAAACCGGTGGTGGCGACGGCCTGCGCCTGCGCGCCATCGTCGTGCGCAAGGGCGCCGAGAACGACCTGACCAAGCGCGCCAGCCTGCTGCGTCGCGATTCGGTGCACGGTTCGTTCAACGGCACCATCACCATCGACGAAGAAAACAACACCATCACCGCCAACGGTAACCTGATCCAGGTGATCTACGCGAAGAACCCGACCGAGGTGGACTACACCCAGTACGGCATCAAGGACGCCCTGCTGGTGGACAACACCGGTGTATGGCGTGACGCCGATGGCCTGGGCCAGCACCTGGCCTGCCCGGGTATCGACCGCGTGGTCCTGACCGCGCCGGGCAAGGGCAAGCTGAAGAACATCGTTCACGGCATCAACCACGGTGAAATCACCGCTGACGACAAGATCGTTTCCGCCGCGTCCTGCACCACCAACGCCATCGTGCCGGTGCTCAAGGCCGTCAACGACAAGTTCGGCATCGTCAACGGCCACGTTGAAACCGTTCACTCGTACACCAACGACCAGAACCTGATCGACAACTTCCACAAGGGCGATCGCCGTGGCCGCAGCGCCGCGCTGAATATGGTGATCACCGAGACCGGCGCAGCCACCGCGGCTGCCAAGGCCTTGCCTGAACTGGCCGGCAAGCTGACCGGTAACGCGATCCGCGTACCGACGCCGAACGTGTCGATGGCGATCCTGAACCTGAACCTGGGTACTGCCACCACCCGTGAAGAGATGAACGAGTACCTGCGCTACATGGCGCTGCACTCGGATCTGCACAAGCAGATCGACTTCGTCAACTCGCAGGAAGTGGTATCCACCGACTTCGTCGGTTCGCGTCACGCCGGTGTGGTCGATGCCGAAGCCACTATCTGCAACGACAACCGCGTTGTCCTGTACGTCTGGTACGACAACGAGTTCGGTTACAGCTGCCAGGTGGTGCGCGTGATGGAAGACATGGCCGGGGTCAACCCGCCAGCGTTTCCGCGCTAAGCGCTAGCTGCACATGAAAACGCCCCGACCAGTCGGGGCGTTTTTGTTTGTGGCGAGGGGGATTGCCCGCTCGCCACGGGCGTCTACTCAGGCTTGGCTGGAAGCCGCCATCTGTGCGGTACGCAGTTCGTGCTTGTTGCCACGGAACAGTACCAGGGTGGCGATCAGGCCCAACACGGCCGCGCCACTGAGCCAGATGCCCGGTGCCGCCTTGTTGTCCAGCACGTGGATCAGGTAGGTGCAGGCCGCCGGAGTGAAGCCGCCGAAGGTCGCGGTCGCCAGGCTGTAGGCCAGGGAGAAGCCGGTGGTACGGACTTCGACCGGCATGATCTCGGTCAGGGCAACCACCATCGCGCCGTTGTACGAACCGTAGAGGAACGACAGCCACAGTTCGGCGATCAGCAGGCGGCTGAAGCTCGGATCCGCCACCAGCCAGGACAGTACCGGGTAGGCCGTGAGGATCGCCAGGATGGTCGCCGCCAGCAGCAGCGGCTTGCGGCCGATCTTGTCGGAAACGGCACCCATCACCGGCAGCCAGAAGAAGTTCGACAGGCCGATGCACACGGTCACCAGCAAAGCGTCGAAGTCCGACAGGTGCAGCTCGGCTTTACCGAAGGTCGGGGTATAGGCCGTGATCAGGTAGAAGGACACCGTGGTCATGACCACCAGCGCCATGCCTGCCAGCACCAGGCCGAAGTTCTGACCGATCGAGCGCATCACTTCCTGCAGGGTCGGACGATGTTTGCGCGCCTGGAACTCGGGGGTTTCTTCCAGCGAGCGACGGATGATGAAAATCGCCGGGACGATCATGCAACCGACCAGGAACGGCACGCGCCAGCCCCATTCACCCATTTGCTCGGGGCTCAGCCAGTGGTTGAGACCCACGCCCAGCAAGCCGGCGAAGACCACCGCGGCCTGTTGGCTGGCGGACTGCCAACTGACGAAAAAGCCCTTGCGGCCCGGGGTCGAGATCTCGGCCAGGTAGACCGAGACGCCACCCAGCTCCACGCCGGCGGAGAAACCTTGCAGCAGTCGGCCCAGCAGGACCAGCAGCGGGGCGGCCACGCCCAGGGTCGCGTAACCCGGTACACAGGCGATCAGCACCGTACCCGCGGCCATCAGGGCCAGGGTGATGATCAGCCCCTGGCGACGACCATGGCGGTCGATATAGGCGCCGAGGAAGATCGCACCCAGCGGACGCATCAGGAAGCCGGCACCAAAGGTGGCCAGCGAAAGCATCAGGGAAGCGAATGCACTGTCGGCAGGAAAGAAGGTTTTAGCGATGGCCGTGGCGTAGAAGCCGTAGACCATGAAGTCGAACATCTCAAGAAAGTTGCCGCTGACAACGCGAAAGATCGCCTTGCCCTTGCCCGTACTCGAGGCCATTTTTATTCACTCACTTTGGCTGTCTTATAAGCAATCCTTCGTCTTTGCTCGTCCTTACTGATCCTTTCAGGCATACGCACGCTGGCAGAACAGTTTTGTAACGATATGTGTATTAGGGTTATCGGGCAACAAAAAAACCAAGCTTGCTGGCTAAATGGCACAGTCCGCGGACTAGAGCGGTTCATTGGGTTTTTGCGTGAGCAGGGTTTCGCGCAACGGTGGTCCTGGCGAATGTCCTTTAAACTCTGGTGCAATGTGCAGCCTCGAATGGCGCCTTCACAACCTGTGCCATTGCCCCGGAGGCCCGGATTTTGCTAAGAACAACCCTGCGATTGCTCGCTGCTGCGGCGTTCCTGCTGGTTTCCGGCTGTGATGGGGGAGACTCGCTGGAGCGTTTTGGCGGCCCGACCATGGGGAGCACCTACTCCATCCAGTATGTGCGGCGCGCGGGCGGGCCGGCGGTCAGCGAGGTCAGGCGCGAGGTGGAAGCGATCCTGGCGCAGGTCGACCAACAGATGTCGACCTATCGCAGTGATTCGGACATCGAGCATTTCAACGATCTGCCGGCCAACCGCTGCCAGGTCATGCCGGCGCCGATCCTTGAGTTGGTGCGTGTCGGCGAGCAGCTTTCGCTGGCCAGCGACGGCGCCTACGACCTGACGGTGGAGCCGCTGATGAACCTTTGGGGATTCGGCCCGCAAGGGCGCGCGGAGAAGGTGCCGGAGGCCGCGCAACTGGCCGAGGCCCGCCAGCGCGTCGGGCATGCTCACCTGCGTATCGATGGCGAGCAGTTGTGCAAGGATGCGGCCGTGCAGGTCGATTTCGACAGCATTGCCGCCGGCTACACCGTGGACCGGATTGCCCGGCGGCTGACGGCGATGGGCATCGACAGCTTTCTGGCCGAGGCCACGGGGGAGCTCAAGGCGGTCGGCAGGAAACCCGACGGCAGCCCCTGGCGTGTCGCGCTGGAGGAGCCGCGGGACGATCGCCAGGTCGCGCAGCGGGTCGTCGATATCGACGGCTACGGGGTGTCCACTTCCGGTGACTATCGCAACTATTTCGAGCAGGATGGCCGACGCTATTCCCATACCTTCGATGCCCGCACCGGCGCGCCGATCACCCACGACCTGGCGGCGGTCACGGTGATTCATCCCTCGACCCTGATGGCCGATGGCTTGTCGACGCTGTTGCTGATCCTGGGGCCCGAGCGCGGCTGGGACTATGCGGAAAAACACGATGTCGCCGCATTTTTTGTGATTCGTGCCGATAAAGGTTTCGTCACACGAACGAATTCGGCGTTTGACCGATTATTGAAAAGCAAGGCGCATTAACATGGGGCGCCTGACATGTAGTGCAGGCAAGACTAGCCTACGACGCGACCAAGGGTTAATGTGCGCGGCGTTGACGCTTCTATAGACTGCACACCGAGATTTGATCCTTCATGTCGCTGGCCGCGACATGATTTAGCCGCAGGTGCCAGAGGGGTGCCTCGGCCTGTTCTGAGGAGTACGCATGGCTGTCTACAACTACGACGTAGTGGTACTGGGTTCCGGCCCCGCTGGAGAAGGTGCGGCAATGAACGCCGCCAAAGCAGGGCGCAAGGTGGCGATGGTCGACAGCCGTCGGCAGGTCGGCGGTAACTGCACCCACCTGGGGACCATCCCGTCCAAGGCCCTGCGTCACTCTGTGCGGCAGATCATGCAGTTCAACACCAACCCGATGTTCCGGGCCATCGGTGAGCCGCGCTGGTTCTCGTTCCCGGACGTGCTCAAGAGCGCGGAGAAGGTGATCTCCAAGCAGGTCGCCTCGCGCACCGGCTACTACGCCCGCAACCGCGTGGACCTGTTCTTCGGCACCGGCAGCTTCGCCGACGAGCAGACCATCGAAGTGGTCTGCTCCAACGGCGTGGTCGAGAAACTGGTGGCCAAGCACATCATCATCGCCACCGGTTCGCGTCCCTATCGCCCGGCCGATATCGATTTCCACCACCCGCGTATCTACGATAGCGACACCATCCTCAGCCTGGGCCATACCCCGCGCAAGCTGATCATCTACGGTGCCGGGGTGATCGGTTGCGAGTACGCCTCGATCTTCAGTGGCCTGGGGGTTCTGGTGGAACTGGTGGACAACCGCGACCAGTTGCTCAGCTTCCTCGACTCGGAGATTTCCCAGGCGCTGAGCTACCACTTCAGCAACAACAACATCACCGTGCGCCACAACGAAGAGTACGAGCGTGTCGAAGGCCTGGACAACGGGGTGATCCTGCACCTGAAGTCGGGCAAGAAGATCAAGGCCGATGCCTTGCTCTGGTGTAACGGCCGTACCGGCAACACCGACAAGCTGGGCATGGAGAACATCGGCGTCAAGGTCAACGGCCGCGGCCAGATCGAGGTCGACGAGAACTATCGCACCTGCGTGCCGAACATCTATGGCGCCGGTGACGTGATCGGCTGGCCGAGCCTGGCCAGTGCCGCGCACGACCAGGGGCGTTCGGCGGCGGGCAGCATTGTCGACAACGGCAGCTGGCGTTATGTCAACGACGTACCGACCGGGATCTACACCATTCCGGAGATCAGCTCGATCGGCAAGAACGAGCATGAACTGACCAAGGCCAAGGTGCCTTACGAAGTCGGCAAGGCGTTCTTCAAGAGCATGGCCCGGGCACAGATCGCCGGCGAGCCGCAAGGCATGCTGAAGATCCTGTTCCATCGTGAAACCCTGGAAGTCCTGGGCGTTCACTGCTTCGGTTACCAGGCATCGGAGATCGTGCACATCGGCCAGGCGATCATGAACCAGCCGGGCGAGCACAACACGCTGAAGTACTTCGTCAACACCACCTTCAACTACCCGACCATGGCCGAAGCCTATCGGGTAGCGGCCTACGATGGTCTCAACCGGCTTTTTTGAGCGGCTCCGGCCGGTGGCCTGAGCCGGCCGGGGAGACCGATTTCAGCCTTTCCCAAGTGTGGCCGTGGCCAAACCGGGAAAGTCTGTAATCAGGCTATCGACGCCGAAGTCGGCGAGCCTGCGCATCAGCGCCGGCTCGTTGACTGTCCACACCGACACATGCAGACCCTGACGCTGGGCCTTGATCAGGCGTTCCGGGGTGCAGAGTGTCCAGTTCAACGCCAGAATCTCGCAGCCATAACTCTGGGCGACCTTCAACGGGTCGAGCCAGGCGTACTCGGCTACCAGTCCGCGTGACAGGTCCGGGGTCAGCTCCAGGGCGGCCTTGAGCACTTCGCGGGAACTGGAGGTGACGGTGACCTTGTCCAGCAGGCCGAAGCGCTGGGCCATCTCGCGGATCGCCAGGACGGTGGTCGCGGCGCGGGTGCGCGAGGCGCTCTTGACTTCCAGTTGCCAGTGTTCGAAATCGCACTGCTCGAACAGCTCTTCCAGGCGCGGGATCGGGCAGGGGGTGATCCAGCCCGGGCCGCCCTTGCGCGCGTCATAGGTCACCAGGTCGGCGGCCGAATGCTCGACCACCTTGCCGCGCCGGTCGGTGGTGCGCTTGAGGGTCGGATCATGGATCACCATCAACTCGCCATCCATGGACAGGTGCAAATCCAGTTCGCAGCGGCGCACGCCGTGTTTGAGGCACTCCTGGAAGCTGGTCAGGGTGTTTTCCGGTGCTTCGCCTTTGGCACCACGATGGCCATAAATCAGAGTCACGACTGCTCCTTCAAGGAAAAAATGATCCTGCAAATAATCGGGGTCGCACGATGAATCCAGGGCTCAACTCGCCTCGGGATCGTTTTGCTCGCGGGCCAGGCGTCGTTGCAGCGCCTGTTTCTGCAAGATATAGCGGGCCAGCAACTGGCGCTGGGCATCGGTCAATGATTCGAACTCGGTGCCGATTTCGAAGGTGCCGAAGCTCTGCGGTTCGCAGTGGGTCACCTTGGCCCGCAGCAGCAGGCCGAGAGCCTGCGGCATCAGCACCAGCTTGACCGCCAGGTGAGTGCCGGCCGGGTAGGCCATGTGATGACTGAACTCGATGCCGCCTTCGGAGATGATCACCGCCTGCGGTTCGCCGAACTCGCCGAGCACGGTCATCGCCATCACCTGGCTCAGCAGGTCGATGCGCTTGTTCTGGGATTTCAGGTAGGCCGACAGGGCCCGGTCGCGCTCGCTGACCTGACGCAGCAGATGCTGTGATTCGAATTCGCTCAGGTGCAGTTCGCTCAGCAGATTGAAGAGTGGCGACGCATCCTGCAACACTTCCTTGTCCGCGGCATCGGCGGCAGACAGGGGGCGGATTTCCAGTGCGATCGTGTCCTCGATACGGTAGTATTCGCGGCGATCTTCTTCATCTAATGTCGACATGGCGAACCCAAGGCAGAGGTGATGGTCTGAGTGTAAAGCTGCTGACCCCACCTCGCCACATGGACGTCTTCTTTTCCTCCGAACTTCTTTGCCTTCGAACTAGCCTCCGACATGTTCAGACCACTCTTCGTATTCATCGGCACGCGTTACACCCGTGCAAAGCGTCGCAATCACTTTGTTTCCTTCATTTCCCTGACTTCGATGATCGGCCTCGCCCTCGGCGTGGTGGTGATGATCGTGGTGCTTTCGGTGATGAACGGTTTCGACCGTGAGATGCGCAACCGTGTCCTGGGCATGGTGCCCCATGCGACCATCGAGTCGGACGAGCCGATCGGCGACTGGCAGAGCCTGGCGGGCAAGGTCCTGCAGAATCCGAAAGTCGCCGCCGTGGCCCCGTTCACCCAGATGCAGGGGTTGCTGACCAACAACGGCCAGGTGCAGAAGGTGCTGCTCAATGCCATCGACCCGGCGCAGGAGCGCAAGGTCTCGATCATCGACCAGTTCATGCAGCAGGGGCAGCTCGATGCGTTGTCGCCCGGCAGCTTCGGTATCGTCATCGGCGACAAGGCGGCGACCAAGCTCGGTGTCGGTCTCGGCGACAAGCTGACCTTCGTCGCCCCGGAAGTCACGGTGACGCCGGCGGGGATGTTTCCGCGGATGAAGCGTTTTACCGTGGTCGGCATCTTCCATGTCGGGGCCGGTGAGCTGGACGGCTATCTCGGCCTGACCAATCTCGACGATCTTGCGCGCCTGCATCGCTGGAAGCCGGATCAGGTCCAGGGCCTGCGCCTGAAGTTCAACGATCTGTTCCAGGCACCACGTACCGCCTGGGAAATCGCCCAGCAGTTGGGTGACAGCCACTACTACGCCCGCGACTGGACCCGTACCCACGGCAACCTGTACCAGGCGATCAAGATGGAAAAGGCCATGATCGGCCTGCTGTTGCTGCTGATCGTCGCGGTGGCGGCGTTCAACATCATCTCGACCCTGGTGATGGTGGTGAACGACAAGAAAGGCGATATCGCGATCCTGCGCACCCTGGGCGCCACGCCCGGGCAGATCATGGCGATCTTCATGGTCCAGGGCACCGTGATCGGCGTGGTGGGCACGCTGATCGGCGCGGCCGTGGGGATTTTCGCCGCGCTCAATGTCAGTGCCGCGATCTCCGCCCTCGAAGGCCTGATCGGCCACAAGTTCCTCAATGCCGACGTGTATTTCATCGACTACCTGCCGTCCCAGCTGATGGCCGAGGACGTCTTGATGGTCTGCGGCGCGGCGTTGCTCCTGAGTTTCCTCGCCACCCTGTATCCAGCCTGGCGTGCGGCGCGCACCCAGCCTGCGGAGGCGCTACGTTATGAGTGAATTGGGCATGAGTGATAAAGCAGTGCTGAGTTGCCGCAACCTGGGCAAATCCTACGAGGAGGGCCCGGAGTCGGTGGTGGTGCTGTCCGGCCTGCAGCTTGAGCTGCACGCGGGCGAGCGGGTGGCGATCGTCGGCAGTTCCGGCTCCGGCAAGAGTACCTTGCTCAACCTGCTGGGCGGGCTGGATACGCCGTCCCAGGGCAGTGTCTGGCTGGCCGGCGAAGAACTCTCGGCGCTGGGTGAGAAGGCCCGTGGGCTGTTGCGCAACCGCTCCCTGGGTTTCGTCTACCAGTTCCACCACCTGCTGCCGGAGTTCACCGCGCTGGAGAACGTCTGCATGCCGTTGCTGATCGGTCGCACGGCGATTCCCGAAGCACGCCAGCGCGCTACCGCGCTGTTGGAGCGGGTGGGCCTGGGCCATCGCCTGGAGCACAAGCCGGCCGAGCTGTCCGGCGGTGAGCGCCAGCGCGTGGCGATTGCCCGGGCACTGGTGAACAAACCCGGCCTGGTGATGCTCGACGAGCCGACCGGCAACCTCGACCACCACACTGCCCAGGGTATCCAGGACCTGATGCTGGAACTCAGCACCTCGATGCGCACGGCGTTCCTGGTGGTGACCCATGACATGAACCTGGCCCGCCAGATGGACCGAGTGCTGCATCTGGAAGACGGCAAGCTGGTTGCAATCTGATTCGCCAGGACCCGGCCGCTTGCCGTAGCGCGAGTGCCGGGTCCCTTACTTTCTCTACGGTGGCCTGCGAATGTTCCGACCGTTATCGATTTTCATCGGCACGCGCTATACCCGCGCCAAGCGCCGCAACCGTTTTGTCTCGTTTATCTCGATGACCTCGATGATCGGCCTCGCCCTGGGCGTGCTGGCGATGATCGTGGTGCTGTCGGTGATGAACGGTTTCCAGAAGGAAATGCAATCGCGCATTCTCGGCATGGTGCCCCATGCGACCATCGTCGGCGTGAAGCCCATCGATGACTGGCAGCCGGTGGCCGCCGCGGCGATGAAGAATCCCGAGGTGACCGCGGCGGTGCCGTTCACCGAAATGGACGGGATGCTCTCGTACAAGGGATCGATGCAGCCGATCCAGATCAGCGGTGTCGATCCGGCCCAGGAAGGCAAGGTTTCGATCGTTGCCCAGCACATTGTCCAGGGCAAGCTGGATGACCTGAAGCCGGGCGAGTTCGGCGTGGTGATCGGCGAGATCACCGCGCGGCGCTTTCGCCTGAATGTCGGCGACAAGCTGACCCTGATCGTTCCGGAGCTGAGTTCCGCGCCCGGTGGCATCACCCCGCGCATGCAGCGTCTGAACGTGGTCGGAGTATTCAAGGTCGGTGCCGAGCTGGACGGTTCGATGGCCCTGATCCATATGGCCGACGCGGCGGATATCCAGCACTGGCAACCGAACCAGGTGCAGAGCGTGCGCCTGGCGGTCAAGGACCTGTATGCCGCGCCGCAGGTCTCGACCCGCATTGCCGGTGGGCTGGGGGCCGGGTTCACGGCGGATGACTGGACCCACACCCAGGGCAGCCTGTTCAGCGCGATGAAGATGGAAAAGACCATGATCGGCCTGCTGCTGCTGATGATCGTTGCCGTGGCGGCGTTCAATATCATCGCGACGCTGATCATGGTGGTGAACGACAAGGGCGCGGATATCGCCATCTTGCGCACCATCGGCGCCACGCCCCGGCAGATCATGGCGATCTTCATGGTCCAGGGCACGGTGATCGGTATTGTCGGAACCTTGATCGGTGGTGTGCTCGGGGTGATCGCGGCGCTGAACGTCAGTGAACTGGTGGGTTGGATCGAGCGGATCAGCGGGCAGCACATCTTCAGTTCCGATGTGTATTTCGTCAGTAACCTGCCGTCGCAGTTGCAGGCCGGGGATGTGGTGCTGATCTGTTCGGCCGGGTTTATCCTCAGCTTCCTGGCGACCCTGTACCCGGCGTATCGGGCGGCGAAGATCGAACCGGCGCATGCGTTGAGATATTCGTAAGTTTTTGGGGCGCGATCTTCCTGCCCGGGGCTGAATGCGATCCCCTGTAGGAGCCGGCTTGCTGGCGATAGCGGTTTCAAAGTCCACATCTCTATCGCCGGATAAATCGTAATCGCCAGCAAGCCGGCTCCTACAGGTTTGACTGCTGGCGCGGCAACTCGATGATAAACCGTGTCCAGCCGGCTTCTGATTCGCAACGAATCTGCCCGCCATGGGCCTGGATGATCGATCGGGTAATCGCCAGCCCGAGCCCCGCATGTTCGCTGCTGCCTTCATGGCGGGCCGGGTCCGCCCGGTAGAAACGGTCGAACAACCGGGGCAACAATGGTGCCGCAATACCCTCGCCGCTGTTCTCCACATTGATCCGTAACCCGGACCGGGTCGTCTCCAGGCGGATACGGATCTCGCCACCCGCAGGCGTGAAGCGCAGGGCGTTGTCCAGTAGATTGGACACGGCACGGCGCAGCATGCTGCGGTCGCCCGACAGGCTGGCTGCACCGTCCCTTGTCAGGCTTACCTGGTTGTCTTCCGCCAGCGGTGCAAAGAACTCCAGCAGCACATCGACCTCATCCGCCAGTTCCAGTGGCTCGTGCCTGGGGCTGAGCAGACCATGGTCGGCTTTCGCCAGGTACAACATGTCGTTGACCAGTTGCGCCATCCATTGCAGTTCCTCGAGGTTGCTGTGCAAGGCCTCGCGGTAGTCCTCCAGTGGGCGCGGGCGGGTCAGGGTGACCTGGGTGTGGGTCAACAGGTTCGACAGCGGAGTGCGCAACTCGTGGGCGATATCGGCGGAAAAGGCCGAGAGACGCTGGAAGGAGTCCTCCAGGCGTCCGAGCATGGCATTGAAAGCCTGCGCCAGCTCGGCCAGTTCCGGCGGCATCTGCCCGGTGTCCAGGCGTCGGGTCAGGGAACTGGCGGAGATACTGCCCGCCACATCGCTCATGCGCCGCAATGGGCGCAGGCCGCTACGGGCAGCCCAGGCGCCGAGCAGGGCGGTAGCCAGGGCCGAGAGACCGACCGTCAGCCAGATCAACTGCTGCATGCGCTGCAGAAAGTGCTGGTGATGGGTGATGTCGAGTATCAGGGTCAGCCGCGGCGAGCTGGCCTGACCGGGTGTCAGGGGCGCGTTGAAGACCCGGTAGGCGGTTCCGTCGATCTGCAGGCTGGTCAGTCCCGGTTGCGCGGGCAGGGCGTCGGGCAGGGCGCGGGCGGCGTCGAACCAGGGTTGGCCATCGGCACCGTGGATTCTCAGGGCCAGGTCCGGCCGCAGGTTGATTTCGGCTCGCAGGCGTTCGACCTTGAGCTGGAAGTCGCCGAAGTCATCCACCTGGCCGAGGGTGTTGCGCAGGGCGACCAGTCGACCATCCAGCAGTTGCTGGTCGAGTTCGATGAAGTGCGACTCGCTGGCGCGGCTGAACAGCACGCCGGCCACTAGTGAAACCATGGCGGTGCAGGCCGCGAACAACAGTGCCAGGCGGCCGGCGAGTGACAGGCGGCGCATCAGAGTGTCCGCTCTTCAAGCACGTAGCCCATGCCCCGGACGGTGTGAATCAGCTTGTTCGGATGGGGATCGTCGATTTTCAGGCGCAGACGGCGGATGGCCACCTCGATGACATTGGTGTCGCTGTCGAAATTCATGTCCCAGACCTGGGAGGCGATCAGCGATTTGGGCAGCACCTCGCCCTGGCGGCGCAGGAGCATTTCCAGCAGGGCGAACTCCTTGGCGGTCAGGTCGATGCGCTGGCCCGCCCGTTCGACCCGACGGCGAATCAGGTCCAGGCGCAGGTCGGCCACCTGCAGGCTGGTTTCCTGAGTGCTGCCGCCACGCCTCAGCAGGCTGCGCACCCGCGCCAGCAGTTCGGAGAAGGCGAAAGGCTTGACCAGGTAATCGTCGGCCCCCAGTTCCAGGCCGTGGACACGGTCTTCGACTGCATCGCGGGCGGTCAGGAACAGCACCGGGATATCCAGGCCGGCCGCGCGGACCGCTTGCAGGATCTGCCAGCCGTCACGACCGGGCAGCATCACATCGAGGATCAGCAGATCGTAGTCGCCGGTCAGCGCCAGATGCTGGCCGGTGGTGCCGTCCGCCACCAGTTCGCTGTTGAATCCGGCCTCGTTCAGGCCCTGGCGCAGGTAATGGCCGGTTTTCGCTTGGTCTTCGACGATCAGCAGTTTCATGGATGACTCATGGCAAATGGAACAGTGACGTTATACAGGTGGTCCGGTCGCTCCAGCCGAAGCTGACAAAGTTGTAATCTGTTCGTCAGCTTGCTGGCAGCGGCCCGCCTCTACAGTCTTGCACAGAGTGAAGCCCATCCCGTTGGAGTGTGAGTATGTTTGTTGCTACTGGGTTTGTGCGTAACGGTCTGGCGCTTGCCGGCCTGCTGATGCTGAGTCTGCCGGCCTGGGCCTCGCCGGCCCACTATGACTTCGGCCAGCCCGCACCCGCCGCGAAGGCCACCCGCACTATCGAAGTGACCATGACCGATATCGCCTTCAGCGCCAAGGAGCTGGAGGTCAAGGCCGGTGAGACCGTGCGTTTCGTGTTGATCAACAAAGGCCGATTGCTGCATGAGTTCAACCTTGGCGAAGCCTCGATGCATGCCGCGCACCAGCAGGAAATGCTCAAGATGCAGCAGAGCGGCATGTTGACGCCGACCGGCATGCAGATGGCCGGGATGGATCATTCCGCCATGGCGGGCATGGATCACGGGATGAAACATGACGATCCCAATAGTGTGCTGGTGGAGCCGGGCAAGACCGCCGAACTGACCTGGACCTTCAGCAAGGCCGATAACCTGCAGTTTGCCTGCAATATTCCCGGTCATTACCAGGCGGGCATGGTCGGCCAGCTGAAAGTCGACCGCTGAGTCAAGCGGGTTGCATCCCCACGCTGAAAGCCGGACGTAAACCCGATAGACTTGTCGGGTTCATTCTTTCAGGTTTCCGTTATGCATCCCGCAGCCGAACACTCGCCGCTGGGCAAGTCCAGTGAGTACATCGCTACCTACACCCCGTCCTTGCTGTTCCCGATCCCGCGCGCGGCGAAATGGGCCGAACTGGGCCTGAGCGCCGATACCTTGCCTTATCGGGGCGTGGATTTCTGGAACTGCTTCGAGCTGTCCTGGCTGCTGCCGTCGGGCAAACCGGTGGTGGCGATCGGCGAGTTCTGCATTCCCGCGGATTCGCCGAATATCATCGAATCCAAGTCCTTCAAGCTGTACCTCAACTCCTTGAACCAGACGCCATTCACCGATACCGCGAGCCTGGAGGCGGTGTTGCGTGCCGATCTGTCGGCTGCCGCCGGGAAGCCGGTGGGCGTGCGGGTCCGCTCCCTGGGCGACGTGCAGGCCGAGGGCGTGGTGGCCTTGCCGGGCGTATGCATCGACGACCTGGATATCAGTGTCAGCGACTATGCCCATCCGCGTCCCGAGCTGCTACGTTGCGATGAGTCGCGGGTGATCGAGGAGAGCGTGCACAGCCATCTGCTCAAGTCCAATTGCCCGGTCACCAGCCAGCCGGACTGGGGTAGCGTTGTCGTCGAGTATCGTGGCGCGGCGCTGGATCACGCGAGCCTGCTGGCGTACCTGGTGAGCTTCCGCCAGCACTCGGATTTCCATGAGCAGTGCGTGGAGCGGATCTTCCTCGACCTGCAGCGTCTGCTGAAGCCGGAGAAACTGACGGTGTATGCGCGTTATGTACGGCGGGGCGGGCTGGATATCAATCCGTACCGCAGCACCGAGGCGGTCGAGTTCCAGAACCTGCGGTTGGTTCGGCAGTAAGGCTGAACGCTGACCTTGTGGGAGCTGGCTTGCCGGCGATGGCGATCGAAAGGACGATGCAAAACTCCAGGGCCTCATCGCCGGCAAGCCGGCTCCCACAGTTTCATAGCGTTTTCAAGGCCATGTTTCCCTGGGTAAAAATCAGATTTGCGCAGGCATGAAAAAGCCCCGACGAGTCGGGGCTTTTTCTATTGCGGGTGTCGCTTAGGCTTGAACAACCGGGATCTTGGCGTTCGCCGCGGCTTCACGGAACTCGGCGATCTGGTCGAAGCTGAGGTAGCGGTAGACATCGGCAGCCATGCTGTCGATCTTGCCCGCGTACTCCATGTATTCCTCGACGGTCGGCAGGCGACCCAGGATCGATGCTACGGACGCCAGCTCGGCCGAAGCCAGGTAGACGTTCGCGCCGTCGCCCAGACGGTTCGGGAAGTTACGGGTCGACGTCGACACCACGGTGGAGTTCGGTTCTACCCGTGCCTGGTTACCCATGCACAGCGAGCAGCCCGGCATTTCCATGCGCGCGCCAGCCTTGCCGTAGATGCCGTAGTAGCCTTCCTCGGTCAGCTGGTGAGCGTCCATCTTGGTCGGCGGCGACAGCCACAGGCGAGTTGGCAACTGGCCCTTGACCTGATCCAGCAACTTGCCGGCAGCGCGGAAGTGGCCGATGTTGGTCATGCAGGAACCGATGAACACTTCGTCGATCTTCTCACCGGCAACGCTGGACAGCAGGCGGGCATCGTCCGGGTCGTTCGGCGCGCAGAGCACAGGCTCCTTGACGTCGGCCAGGTCGATTTCGATGATTTCGGCGTACTCGGCGTCCTTGTCGGCTTCCAGCAGCTCAGGGTTGGCGACCCAGGCTTCCATCGCCTGTGCACGACGCTCCAGGGTGCGGGCATCGCCGTAACCTTCGCCGATCATCCAGCGCAGCAGGGTGATGTTCGACTTCAGGTACTCGGCGATCGACTCTTTGGACAGCTTGATGGTGCAACCGGCGGCGGAACGTTCGGCCGAGGCGTCGGACAGTTCGAAAGCCTGTTCGACGGTCAGGGTTTCCAGGCCTTCGATTTCCAGGATGCGGCCGGAGAAGGCGTTCTTCTTGCCTTTCTTCTCGACGGTCAGCAGGCCTTTCTGGATGGCGTAGTAAGGGATGGCATGGACCAGGTCACGCAGGGTGACGCCAGGTTGCAGCTTGCCCTTGAAACGCACCAGGATCGATTCCGGCATGTCCAGCGGCATGACGCCGGTGGCGGCGGCGAAAGCCACCAGGCCGGAACCGGCCGGGAACGAGATACCGATCGGGAAACGGGTGTGGGAGTCACCACCGGTGCCGACGGTGTCCGGCAGCAGCATGCGGTTCAGCCAGCTGTGGATGATGCCGTCGCCCGGACGCAGGGAAACACCGCCACGGGTCATGATGAAGTCGGGCAGGGTGTGGTGGGTGGTGACGTCGATCGGCTTCGGATAGGCCGCGGTGTGGCAGAACGACTGCATCACCAGGTCGGTGGAGAAGCCCAGGCAAGCCAGGTCCTTCAGCTCGTCACGGGTCATCGGGCCAGTGGTGTCCTGGGAACCGACGGTGGTCATCTTCGGCTCGCAGTAGGTGCCAGGACGAACGCCTGTCACGCCGCAGGCCTTGCCGACCATTTTCTGCGCCAGGGTGTAGCCCTTGGTGCTTTCAGCCGGGGCTTCCGGCAGCTTGAACAGGGTCGAAGGTGGCAGGCCCAGTTCGGCACGCGCCTTCTCGGTCAGGCCACGGCCGATGATCAGCGGGATACGACCGCCGGCACGGACTTCGTCGAGCAGTACCGGGGTCTTCATTTCGAAGGTGGCCAGGACTTCATCGCTGTTGTGCTTGGTGACCTTGCCAGCATGCGGGTACAGGTCGATCACGTCGCCCATGTTCATGTTGGTGACGTCGAATTCGATTGGCAGTGCGCCGGCATCTTCCATGGTGTTGTAGAAGATCGGGGCGATCTTGCTGCCGAAGCAGAAGCCGCCTGCGCGCTTGTTCGGCACGTAGGGAACGTCGTCGCCGAAGAACCACAGCACCGAGTTGGTCGCCGATTTACGCGACGAACCGGTACCGACCACGTCACCGACGTAGGCGATCGGGAAGCCGTCGTTGCGCATCTGCTCGATCTGTTTCATCGGGCCGATGGCGCCTTGCTGGTCCGGGACGATACCGTCACGGGCCATTTTCAGCATGGCCAGGGCGTGCAGCGGGATGTCAGGACGCGACCAGGCGTCTGGAGCCGGCGACAGGTCGTCGGTGTTGGTTTCGCCGGTGACCTTGAATACGCGCAGGCTGATCTTGTCGGCCAGGGTCGGGCGGTTCTTGAACCACTCGCCGTCGGCCCAGGACTGGATCACGGCCTTGGCGTGGGTGTTGCCGTTACGGGCTTTTTCCGCGACGTCGTGGAAAGCATCGAACATCAACAGGGTGTGCTTGAGTTGTGCCGCGGCAACCGGTGCCAGCTCGGCGTCGTCCAGCAGGTCGACCAGGGTCACGATGTTGTAGCCGCCCTGCATGGTGCCGAGCAGTTCAACAGCGCGTTTCTTGTCGATCAGGGGGGAGCTGACTTCGCCCTTGGCCAGGGCGGAGAGGAAACCGGCCTTGACGTAGGCGGCCTCGTCCACTCCAGGCGGAACGCGGTTGGTGATCAAGTCAACGAGGAAAGCTTCTTCGCCAGCCGGGGGATTCTTCAGCAGCTCGACCAGGCCTGCGGTTTGTTCGGCGTTAAGCGGCTGGGGCACGATACCCAGGGCTGCGCGCTCTTCGATATGTTTGCGGTAGGCTTCAAGCACAGTTATTACCCTCATCAGTGGTCCCAAATGGGTGTCCGGGACGCTCATCCAGAAATGCACGGCACTCATGCGCTGCGGGGCTTTTTGAGCCGCTTAGCCAGAGTTTCCACGATTTCCAACAGAAGCTGTTTTCAAAGTTTTACGCCTTCGGAACGGGAGCGGATGAGGGTCGGCGCGAGGATTTCCGGGCGGAAATTCTCACGCCAACGCCGTTCTTCAGGATCAACTGTGCTCGTGACGCTTTGAAAACAGCTTCCAACGGACATTGGCGCCTAAAAAGGCAGGCCGATTCTACGGCATATTCCAGAGAAAGGTAAGTTAAGCCCTACAGGTTCGGGGGTGACCCCTCTTAGACAAAGGGCTAACATGCGGACCTGTTTTGCTTTTCCGCGTGCTCCCTGCCCATGCCCAATCAGACCATCAAGACTCCCTGCGTCGGCCTCTGCTCCACTGTTTACGGTGATCTGGTGTGTCGCGGCTGCAAGCGCTTCCACCATGAAGTGATCCACTGGAATGGTTACAACGAGGAGGAGAAACGCGCGGTCTGGTTGCGCCTGGAGCAATTGCTGGTGCAGGTGATGGTGGCCAAGCTGGAGGTGTTCGATCCGGTCAGGCTGCGCGAGCAACTGGAGACCCGCAAGATTCGCTTCGTGCCGCACCAGTCGGAATATTGCTGGGCCTATCAACTGATTGCCCGCGGCGCGCGGGTGATCAGCCAGCTGGACGCCTATGGCATGGTGCTGCTGCCGGAGTTCCGCGACTGGAACCTGCCGGAACTGCGCGATGCCATTGATCGGGAGTTTTTCCTGTTGTCCGAAGCGCACTACCAGCGTTATATCGCGCCGGGGTTTCTCAAGGACGCGTTCGGCGCCTGAGAAACCTGTAGTGGGCCTCCGGCGCCGACCTCAACCTCTGGCCAGTTCCTCCAGGTGATCGGTGATTTCCTGGGTCTTGAGCACCAGGACGTCGCTTTCCAGTGAGTCCAGGACCACTTCGGCGGTATTGCCGATCAGGGCTCCCGAGATACCGGTGCGGGCCACTGTTCCGATAACCGTGACCGCCGCGCCGAGCTTGTGGGCCATGTGCGGGATCAGCACGTCCGCGGGGCCTTCGGCGACATGCAGGTGTTCGTCGTCGATATCGAATTCCGCCTGGAAGGCGCGGCATTGCTCGCGATAGCGGGCTTCGATGGTTTCCTTGAGCTGATACACCGGGTCGGCGGCCGAGAGCATGGGCGAAGGATGGGCGGTGATCACATGCAGCCGGCCCTTGGCGAGGCTGGCGATGTCATAGCCATGGTCAATGATGTTGGCGTGCAGGTGCCGATGCTCTTCGTCCGAGTTGCCGACATCCACGGCGGCCAGGATCACCCCGCCGGCCCATGGCGCTTCGGTCTTGACCATCAGTACGGCGCAGGGGCAGAAGCGCAGCAGTTTCCAGTCCGAGGGTGTCAGCAGGGCTTTTTTCAGCGGGCTGTCGGGCCGATGTTGCTTGATCACCAGTCCGCAGCCTTCAGCCTGTTGCACGCCGATGATGGTGTCGTGCAGGGTTTTTTCCCAGGCCTGTTCCGCGGTGGCACTGTAGCCGTCGTCATGCAACTGGCTCTTGAGCAGCGAGAGCAGGGCGCTGTGATCGTGCTTGGGGTCGCACATCAGCAGGTGCAGGTGCGCATCGGTGACCTTGGCGATCAGTTTGGCGCGATTGAGCGCCAGGCTGTGGGCGTGTTCAGGGTCGAGTATCACCAGAATGCTGCGGATGGCTTGCATGGTCGGGTCTCTCCGGAGGGTCTGAAGGCGGCATATACACAACTATAGTTGGGCTGCGCCGACTCTGGACTTGATGCATATCAAGGGAGATGGCTGGTGGTCCGGCCCGGGACCCGTATAATCGGCGACCCTGAGTTGCCTGATTCCCTTCTGTCCTGCGAGCCCGTGTCTGTGAGCCCCATGTTGCCGATTCTTTCGTTGTTCGACCCTGCGTGCCCCGTACTGGCGGGAGCCTTCCTGTGAATCTGCCGGAAATCCATGAATTCCTCGGCTGCCGGACGCCGGACGGTTGGGTGCGAGCGGCGCTGGCCGACCAGGAAACGCTGCTGATCGACCACAAGAACTGTGAGTTCAAGGCGGCGAGCACGGCCCTGAGCCTGATTGCCAAGTACCACTCCCATGTCGACCTGATCAACCTGATGTCACGGCTGGCCCGGGAAGAGCTGGTGCATCACGAGCAGGTCATGCGCCTGATGAAGCGTCGCAAGATCGAACTGCGGCAACTGTCCGCCGGCCGTTACGCCTCGGGACTGCGCAAGGTAGTGCGCAGCCACGAGCCGGTGAAGCTGGTGGATACCCTGGTGGTCGGCGCCTTTATCGAAGCGCGCAGTTGCGAGCGTTTCGAAGCCCTGGTGCCGCATCTTGACGAAGAACTGGGCAAGTTCTACTTCGGCTTGCTCAAGAGCGAAGCGCGGCATTTCCAGGGCTATCTGAAACTGGCCTATCAATACGGCGATGCCGACGATATAGGCCGGGTCATCGAAAAAGTGCGGGCGGTCGAACAGGAACTGATCGAGTCGCCGGATATCGAGTTCAGGTTCCACAGCGGTGTGCCCGCCACGGCTATCGCTTAGGCACGAACCAGTTTTTCCAGCGCCGCATCGGCCAGGAACGACGATCGGCTCTTGATCTGGTGATCGCGTACATAACGGTCGATGCGCTGGATCACGAAACCGGGAAGGGTGACGTTGACCTTCTCGGTCTTGCCCAGATAGGGCGATATATCCAGCTCCAGCATGCCCCAGCCCATGTCGGCGAAGTCGGGGTTCTTCCGGTGCGAAAGCGACGAGGAGGGCATGGGGATCGGTTGTCCGTCCGACGCGATTTCCTCGAGCATTATATGGGCGACCTCGATGGCGGCATTATAAGCCTCCTCGAAGGTGTCGCCGGCAGTCACGGCGCCGGGAATATCCGGAACCTGGATGCCAATGGCGGTGTGTTCATCACCCCATTCAATGGCGATGGGATATTGCATGAGCTCCTCCTTCGTAACTGGGTTCATAGCAGGCCCGCCCGTTTTCTGATGCTTCTGATAGTTCCGAGTGGCAGATCCTTCTTGGGATGTGGCACGGGAATCGAATGAGGGTTGGTGCTGTGAACGAACACATGATGACTACCCTTGATTCGTTGCAGCATCCAGCCGGCGGCCTCCAGTTCGGCGATCAAATCCCTGCTCTTCACCTATGACTCCTTTTTCGGGTATGTCAGGGAAGCCTAGCTGTTGCTCTATCAGACATCGGTTTTAAAGGTGTGTCTAGAGTTATCTTTTTGAGGGGCGTGCCGTTCGTCACGTAGTGGCTGAGACGATCCCGAAACCCTGCCGTTCAGCCCATTTTCTTCTAAGCCCATCCCTCTTATGCCTGAACGTCCCCGGGGCAGGCCTTTTATCGGCTTAATACAAAGCTTGCTAACAATTGCTTTGACATTCGCTGCCTAAGCAGTAATATCTACACAACTCTCTGCCTAGGCAGCTTTCCTGGTGATCCTATGAAGCATTTCTTGCCGGACGACTTCCACAATTGCCATCTCGGCCTGCTCCTGGGGCGTGCTGCCCTGCTCAAGGACCGGATCATCGACACCCATATGGTGCCGTATGGCATCACTGCCGCGCAGTTCAAGGTGCTGATCATCATGGCCCAGTTCGGCGTCGACTCCCCGGCCGAGCTGTGTCGCCACCTGTCCCTGGACAGCGGCTCGATGACGCGAATGCTCGATCGTCTCGAACAGAAGGAATTGCTGGCCCGCCAACGTTCCGAGGGCGATCGCCGCCAGGTCCGGCTGGTGCTGACGGCGCAAGGACAGGGCCTGGCAGACCGGCTGCCGGAGATCGGTGCCGATGCGATGAACGAGCTGGCGGGGGCGATTACCCGGGACGAATTGCAAACCCTGGAAAGTATTCTCAAGAAGATTTTGCTGGCGGCCGGTGACTCGATCATCGAGCTGCGGCTGGGTGGTAAAAATGAACAGTAAAACCCTGCGTGGCGGTTTGAGCCTGGTGTTCCTGGCAATGGCCCTGGCGGGCTGTGCCAGTTACCAGGGCCTGACGACTTCGGGCGTGAGCCTCGAGGCGAAAAACCTCAGGGCCGAGCAATCCCTCAAGGGCATTACCTTGTCGCCGGCGGCCTGGCCGACCAGCGACTGGTGGAAAAGCCTTGGCGATCCACAGCTCGACGGACTGATCCGCGAAGCCCTGCGCGACAGCCCGGACATGCAGATCGCCAGTGCCCGGACCCATCAGGCGACCGCTGCGGCCTATGCCGCCGACGCCGCGCGCATGCCAACCCTGGATGCCAGCGCCGGTGTCAGCCGTTCGCGGCTGGCACGGGACCAGGACCCGAGCGGGCAGGGTGGCACCTACGACACCGTGCGCAAGGTGGGCCTCGACTTCAACTACACCTTCGATCTCTGGGGTGGTCAGCGTGACGCCTGGGAAGCCGCGCTCGGCCAGGCCCGGGCCGCCGAAGTCGACCAGCAGGCGGCACGCCTGACCCTGGCCGGGGATGTCGCCCGGGCCTACAGCAACCTGGGCGAGGCGCATATCGTCTATGACCTGGCCAACGACGATCTCAAGCGCACCCGGCAGTTGCTCGAACTCGGCCAGCGTCGCCTGAGCGCCGGGATCGACAGTCATTACCAGTACCAGCAAACCGAAAGCCTGGCTGCCAGTTCCGAGGAACAGGTGATCGATGCCAGCAGGAAACTGCAGAGTGCCAAGGTTGCCCTGGCGGTGCTGCTGGGCAAGGGCCCGGATCGTGGCAATGAAATCGCCCGACCGAAGATCCTCCAGCCCGGCGCGGTCGCCCTGCCGTCGACCTTGCCGGCGGAACTGCTGGGCCGGCGTCCCGACCTGGTGGCGGCGCGCTGGCGTGTCGAAGCCGCGAGCAAGGACATTGCCGCCGGCAAGACCCGCTTCTACCCGAACCTCAACCTGAGCGCCGCGGCCGGCACCGAATCCCTGCTGGGCGATGCGCTGTTCGGCTCGGCCAGTCGTTTCTTCAGTATCGCGCCGACGGTTTCGCTGCCGATCTTCGACGGTGGCCGCCTGCGCGCCGGGCTCGATGCCAAGGACGCCGATTACGACCTGGCGGTGGCGCAGTACAACAAGAGCCTGGTCAAGGCACTCGGTGATGTCAGCGACACCATCGGGCAGTTGCGGGCCATGGGCCAGCAGGTCGTCGCCCAGCAACACGCGGCCGACATCGCCCAGGAGTCCTACAACACCGTGGTCCAGCGCTATGGCGCGGGCATCGGCAACTACCTGGATGTGCTCACCATCGAGCAGACCCTGTTGCAGTCCCAGCGCCAGCTGGCGGACCTGAATGCCCAGCAGATCGATCTTTCCATCCAACTGATGCAGGCCCTGGGCGGCGGCTTCCACGCCGAGAACATCGCCTCGAACACACCAGACCCGGCCGCACAGCCCCATTAATTCAAGGTACTTGCCATGGCTAGCCCTGCCGAAACAAACGCTGTTGAAAACGCCCCGGATACCGGCAACTCCGGTAAACGCAAGATCATGCTCTCGGTGCTCGCCCTGGTGGTGATCGTCGGTGGCCTGGCCGTCTGGGGCTGGCACGAATTCTACGGTCGCTGGAGCGAAAGCACCGACGATGCCTACGTCAACGGCAACGTGGTGGAAATCACTCCGCTGGTCACCGGTACGGTGGTGAGCATCGGCGCCGACGACGGTGACCTGGTCCACGCGGGCCAGGTGCTGCTGAACTTCGACCCGAGCGATGCCCAGGTCGGCCTGCAGAGCGCCGAGGCCAACCTGGCCAAGACCGTGCGCCAGGTCCGTGGCCTGTATAGCAACGTCGATGGCATGAAGGCCCAGGTCGTCGCGCAGCAGGCCGCGGTGCAGAAAGCCCAGGACAACTTCACCCGCCGCAAGAACCTCGCCGCCGGCGGGGCGATCTCCCAGGAAGAGCTGTCCCACGCCCGGGATGACCTGACCTCGGCACTGAGCGCCCTGAGCAATGCCCAGCAGCAGCTCAACACCATCAATGCGCTGGTGGACGACACGGTGGTGTCCAATCACCCCGATGTCAAAGCCGCTGCAGCCCAACTGCGCCAGGCCTATCTGGCGAATGCCCGGACCACCCTGATCGCGCCGGTGACCGGTTATGTCGCCAAGCGTACCGTGCAGCTCGGTCAGCGTGTGCAGCCGGGAACCGCGCTGATGGCGGTGATCCCGCTGGACCAGCTGTGGATCGATGCCAACTTCAAGGAAACCCAGTTGCAGCAGATGCGTATCGGCCAGCCGGTGGACATCGAGGCCGACCTGTATGGCAGCGACGTGAAATACAGCGGCACCATCGACAGCCTTGGTGCGGGGACTGGCAGTGCCTTCGCCCTGTTGCCGGCGCAGAACGCCACCGGTAACTGGATCAAGATCGTTCAGCGGGTGCCGGTGCGGATTCATATCAACGCCGAGGAGCTGGCCAAGCACCCGCTGCGGGTCGGGCTGTCGACCCAGGTCGAAGTCAACCTGCATGACCAGAGCGGTCCGGTGCTGGCCCAGCAACCGCCGCAAAAGGCCTCGTTCACGACCAATGTCTATCAGCAGCAACTGGCTGACGCCGATGCGGTGATTACCCGGCTGATCCATGAAAACAGCGCAGCGACGACCAAAACCGCGCAACGCTGAGTCGCCAATCCCCGGCTGCGACCCCGGTGGTCGCAGCACCTGCCTCGTTCCAAAGGATTCGCGATGAGCTCGAACGCGTCTTTTACTCCGCCCAGCCTTTTGCTCAGCACCATCGGCCTGTCGCTGGCGACCTTCATGCAGGTGCTCGATACCACCATCGCCAACGTTGCCCTGCCGACCATTTCCGGCAACCTGGGGGTGAGTTCGGAGCAGGGCACCTGGGTCATCACCTCCTTTGCCGTGAGCAACGCCATTGCCCTGCCGCTGACCGGCTGGCTGAGCCGGCGCTTCGGTGAGGTGAAACTGTTTATCTGGGCCACGCTGCTGTTCGTGCTGGCTTCGTTCCTCTGTGGCATTTCCACGTCGATGCCCGAACTGGTGGGCTTCCGGGTCGTCCAGGGCCTCGTGGCCGGGCCGTTGTACCCGATGACCCAGACGCTGCTGATTGCCGTCTATCCGCCGGCGAGGCGCGGCATGGCCCTGGCGCTGCTGGCGATGGTCACGGTGGTCGCGCCGATTGCCGGGCCGATTCTCGGTGGCTGGATCACCGACAGTTACAGCTGGCCATGGATCTTCTTCATCAACGTGCCGATCGGCATCTTCGCCACTATGATCGTGCGCCAGCAGCTCAAGGCGCGGCCGGTGGTGACCAGTCGCCAGCCGATGGACTATGTCGGCCTGCTGACCCTGATCATTGGCGTCGGTGCGCTGCAGGTGATCCTCGACAAAGGTAACGACCTGGACTGGTTCGAGTCGAACTTCATCATTGTCGGCGCGGTGATCTCGGTGATCGCCCTGGCGGCCTTCGTGATCTGGGAAATGACCGACAAGCACCCGGTGGTCAACCTGCGCCTGTTCGCCTACCGCAACTTCCGTATCGGCACCATCGTGCTGATCCTCGGCTATGCCGGGTTCTTCGGCATCAATCTGATCTTGCCCCAGTGGCTGCAGACCCAGATGGGCTACACCGCGACCTGGGCCGGGTTGGCGGTAGCGCCGATCGGTATCCTGCCGGTGCTGATGTCACCCTTTGTCGGCAAGTATGCCAACAAGGTCGACCTGCGCCTGCTGGCGGGATTCGCCTTCCTGGCGATCGGCCTGAGCTGCTTCATGCGGGCCGGGTTCACCAATGAGGTGGATTTCGAGCATGTGGCCCTGGTGCAACTGTTCATGGGGATCGGCGTGGCGCTGTTCTTCATGCCGACCCTGAGCATCCTGATGTCGGACCTGCCGCCGCACCAGATTGCCGACGGCGCCGGCCTGGCCACGTTCCTGCGGACCCTCGGGGGCAGCTTCGCGGCATCGCTGACCACCTGGATCTGGATTCGCCGGGCGGACCAGCACCATGCCTACCTGAGTGAAAGCATGACCCCGTTCGATCCGGCGACCCGCAACGCCCTGGAAAATCTCGGTGGAGCGGGCAGCCAGGCCTATGGCCGGCTGGACCAGATTCTCACCAGCCAGGCGTACATGCTCTCGACCGTGGATTACTTCACGCTGCTGGGTTGGGGGTTCATGGGGCTGATGCTGCTGGTGTGGCTGGCCAAGCCGCCGTTCGCGGCCAAGGCCGGGCCCGCGGCGGCGGGGCATTGATGTAGCGGGGGGATCAGTGAGCGGGGAGGGCCGGCGGTGGAGCGAAATCGAAGGGCGCCAGCTGGAATCCCTGCTCATCCACCTGCAAGGCCCAACCCTGGCGATCCCAGTCCCCCAGCACGATGCGTTTCGCCGCTTGCGTGCCGAGTTGCAGCTTGTGGATGGCCGGACGGTGGGTATGGCCATGGATCAGGGTATGCACGCCATGCTGCTGCATGATCCGTGGGATTTCCTCGGGGGTCACGTCAACGATGTCGTTGGCTTTCATGCGGGTCTGGGCACGGCTCTCGCTGCGCAGCTTGCGCGCCAGCCGGTGGCGGGTGCGCAGCGGCAGGTGGCGCAGGATAAACAGCGTGACCGGATTGCGCAGGTAGCGCCGCAGGCGCATGTAGGCTTCATCGCGGGTACACAGGCTGTCGCCGTGCATCAGCAGCACCGGCTCGCCATTCATCTGCACCACGCTCGGGTCCTTGAGCAGGGTGGCGCCGGCGGCCTTGCAGAAGGCCGTGCCGAGCAGGAAATCGCGGTTGCCGTGCATCAGGAAAATCGGGGTGCCGCCATCGCTGACCTCGCGCAGCGCGGCGCAGATCGAACGTTGGAACGGGGTCATGGCATCGTCGCCGATCCAGGCTTCGAAGAAGTCGCCGAGGATGTACAACGCTTGTGCCGAACGGGCGCGCCCGGCGAGGAAATCCAGAAACGCCCGGGTGATGTCCGGGCGCTCCTCTTCCAGATGCAAATCTGAAATCAGCAGTATCACTCAACGATCTCGGCTTTCTCGATGATCACGTCTTCTGCTGGAACGTCCTGGTGGCCGGCCTTCATGGTGGTGGCAACGGCCTTGATCTTGTCGACCACTTCGGTGCCGGCAACCACTTTGCCGAAGACCGCGTAGCCCCAGCCCTGGACGGTCTTGGCGCTGTGGTTGAGGAAGCTGTTGTCAGCCACGTTGATGAAGAACTGGGCGGAAGCCGAATGCGGCTCCATGGTGCGTGCCATGGCCACGGTGTACTTCTCGTTCGGCAGGCCGTTATCAGCTTCGTTCTGGATGCTTGGGCGCTTGTCTTTCTTTTCCTTCATGCCTGGCTCGAAACCGCCACCCTGGATCATGAAGTTGCCGATGACGCGGTGGAACACGGTGTTCTCGTAGTGGCCGGCCTTGACGTATTCAATGAAGTTGGCAACGGTCAGCGGGGCTTTCTCGGCGTTCAGTTCGAGAACGATCTCGCCGTGGTTGGTGGTCAGTTTGACTTGGGTCATGGTAGCTATCGCTCTATTCAGGGAATTCGTGGAACTGTGGCCGAACCCGATAACGGTTCACGCCACAACCTGGCCGGGGAGTTTAACGTGCTCGTCGGGCATTTCGAGGGGTTTTTATCCCGACGGTATTAAAAGCAGCCGTTTTCCGGGTGGCCCTGTCAGGGGCTTGACAGGTTCGGCTATGATAGGGGCTTTGATTGACTCGGCCTATCCGGGCCACGCACTTGTCACGTCCAAGGATCTTATGAGCAAGCCCACTGTCGACCCTACTTCGAACGCCAAGACCGGCCCGGCTGTCCCGGTCAACTTCCTGCGCCCGATCATTCAGGCCGACCTGGATTCGGGCAAGCACACCCAGATCGTCACCCGTTTTCCGCCGGAGCCCAACGGCTACCTGCACATCGGTCACGCCAAGTCGATCTGCGTGAACTTCGGCCTGGCCCAGGAATTCGGTGGCGTCACGCACCTGCGTTTCGACGACACCAACCCGGCCAAGGAAGATCAGGAATACATCGACGCCATCGAAAGCGACGTCAAGTGGCTGGGTTTCCAGTGGGCCGGCGAAGTGCGTTACGCCTCGCAGTATTTCGACCAGTTGCATGACTGGGCGGTCGAGTTGATCAAGGCCGGCAAGGCCTATGTCGACGACCTGACCCCCGAGCAGGCCAGGGAATACCGTGGCAGCCTGACCGAGCCGGGCAAGAACAGCCCGTTCCGCGATCGGTCGGTGGAAGAGAACCTCGACTGGTTCGCCCGCATGAAAGCCGGCGAATTCAAGGACGGCGAGCGCGTGCTGCGGGCCAAGATCGACATGGCCTCGCCGAACATGAACCTGCGCGACCCGATCCTCTATCGCATTCGTCATGCCCACCACCACCAGACCGGTGACAAGTGGTGCATCTACCCGATCTACGACTTCACCCACGGTCAGTCGGATGCCATCGAAGGCATTACCCACTCCATCTGCACCCTGGAGTTCGAAAGCCATCGTCCGCTCTACGAGTGGTTCCTCGACAACCTGTCGGTGCCGTGCAAGCCGCGCCAGTACGAGTTCTCGCGGCTGAACCTGAACTACACCATCACCAGCAAGCGCAAGCTCAAGCAACTGGTGGACGAGAAGCACGTCAACGGCTGGGACGACCCGCGCATGTCGACGCTCTCGGGTTTCCGCCGTCGCGGCTACACGCCGAAATCCATCCGCAATTTCTGCGAGATGGTCGGTACCAACCGTTCCGACGGCGTGGTGGACTTCGGCATGCTGGAGTTCAGCATCCGTGACGACCTCGATCACAGCGCCCCGCGTGCCATGTGCGTGCTGCGCCCGTTGAAAGTGGTCATCACCAACTACCCGGAAGGCCAGGTCGAGAACCTCGAACTGCCGTGCCATCCGAAAGAAGACATGGGCGTGCGCCAGTTGCCATTCGCCCGTGAGATCTATATCGACCGTGACGACTTCATGGAAGAGCCGCCGAAGGGCTACAAGCGCCTGGAGCCGACCGGTGAAGTGCGCCTGCGCGGCAGCTATGTGATCCGTGCCGACGAGGCGATCAAGGATGCCGAGGGCAATATCGTCGAGCTGCGTTGCTCCTACGATCCGCAAACCCTGGGCAAGAACCCCGAGGGCCGCAAGGTCAAGGGCGTGATCCACTGGGTGCCGGCAGCGGCCAGCGTCGAGTGTGAAGTGCGCCTGTACGATCGTCTGTTCCGATCGCCGAATCCGGAGAAGGCCGAAGACAGCGCAAGTTTCCTGGACAACATCAACCCTGACTCCCTGCAGGTCCTTACGGGTTGTCGTGCCGAACCTTCGTTGGGCAACGCACAACCGGAAGACCGTTTCCAGTTCGAGCGCGAAGGCTACTTCTGCGCGGATATCAAGGACTCGAAACCGGGCGCCCCGGTATTCAACCGTACGGTGACCCTGCGCGACTCCTGGGGTCAGTGATCAGTTAAGGAACGTTTTGTGCTAACCATCTACAACACGCTCACCAAGAGCAAAGAAGTCTTCAAGCCGCTGGATGGCAACAAGGTCCGCATGTATGTGTGCGGGATGACCGTGTACGACTACTGCCACCTGGGCCACGGCCGCAGCATGGTCGCTTTCGACCTGGTGACCCGCTGGCTGCGTTTCAGCGGCTATGACCTGACCTATGTGCGCAACATCACCGACATCGACGACAAGATCATCAATCGGGCCAACGAGAACGGCGAAGCGTTCGAAGCGCTGACCGAACGCATGATCGCCGCGATGCACGAGGATGAGGCGCGCCTGAACATCCTCAAGCCGGACATGGAGCCGCGGGCCACCGATCACATCCCGGGCATGCACGCCATGATCCAGACCCTGATCGACAAGGGCTACGCCTACGCACCGGGCAACGGTGACGTGTACTACCGCGTCGGCAAGTTCATGGGCTACGGCAAGCTGTCGCGCAAGAAGATCGAAGACCTGCGCATCGGTGCGCGGATCGAGGTCGACGAGTCGAAACAGGATCCGCTGGACTTCGTCCTGTGGAAAGCCGCCAAGCCGGGTGAGCCGAGCTGGGAGTCGCCGTGGGGCGCCGGGCGTCCGGGCTGGCACATCGAATGCTCGGTGATGTCCACCTGCTGCCTGGGCGAGACCTTCGACATTCATGGCGGCGGCAGCGACCTCGAATTCCCGCACCATGAAAACGAAATCGCCCAGAGCGAGGCGGCCACCGGCAAGACCTACGCCAATGCCTGGATGCACTGCGGCATGATCCGCATCAATGGCGAGAAGATGTCCAAGTCCTTGAACAACTTCTTCACCATTCGCGATGTGCTGGACAAGTACCATCCGGAAGTCGTGCGTTACCTGCTGGTGTCGAGTCACTACCGCAGCGCGATCAACTATTCGGAAGACAACCTCAAGGACGCCAAGGGCGCCCTGGAGCGTTTCTACCACGCGTTGAAAGGCCTGCCGAACGTGCCGGCAGCCGGCGGCGAAGCCTTTGTCGAGCGTTTCACCCAGGTGATGAACGACGACTTCGGCACGCCGGAAGCCTGTGCGGTGCTGTTCGAGATGGTGCGCGAGATCAACCGCCTGCGCGAGAGCGATCTCAATGCGGCGGCCGGTCTGGCGGCGCGCCTGAAGGAGCTGGCCAGCGTGCTCGGTGTCCTGCAACTGGAAGCCGATGACTTCCTGCAGGCAGGCGCGGCAGGGCGGGTCGACGCGGCTGAAGTCGAAGCGCTGATCCAGGCACGCCTGGCGGCGCGGGCCAACAAGGACTGGGCGGAATCCGACCGTATTCGCGACCAGATCACCGCCATGGGTGTGGTGCTGGAAGATGGCAAGGGCGGCACGACCTGGCGCGTTGCCGACTGAGTACACCTTGAATCGACAGAAGCCCGCCTTGTGCGGGCTTCTGTTTGTCGGGCAAGGCGATCATGGCAGGGCGCGCAGGCGCTTGTACAAGGTATTGCGACTGACCCCGAGCTGCCGCGCCAGGTGGGAAATATTCCCGCCGGAGGCTTTCAGTAACTGGTTCAGGTCCTCGACGTTGTCCAGAGCCTGCGGGTTTTGCAACGGGACAGATTCTCCACTGTCCAGGCCGAGGTCGACGAAAAAATCATCCGGCAGATGCTCGGCACGGATCGGCTGGTCCTCGGCCATCGCCAGTGCCACCTGGATCACGCTGTCGAGCTGGCGGATGTTGCCGGGCCAGGGATGGCGCTCAAACAGTTCCAGCACCTCCCGGCTCAGCCCGGCCCATTGCGGGCTTTCACGATGTCGTTCCCAGATGTGCTGGAACACCGCCTGCTTGTCGGTACGCTCGCGCAATGGCGGCAACTCCAGGGTCAGGCCGCCGATGCGGTAGTACAAGTCTTCGCGAAACAGGCCATTGGCGATGTGCTGGCGCAACGAACGGTTGGTTGCCGAAACCAGGCGGATATCCACCGGATAAGCCTCGCTGCTGCCCACCGGCTGTACGCAACGTTCCTGCAACACCCGCAGCAGGCGGGCCTGGGTCGGCAGCGGCATGTCACCGATTTCATCGAGAAACAGCGTGCCCTTGTCGGCCTTGCGGATCAGTCCGATATGGCCTTTCTGGTTGGCACCGGTAAAGGCGCCTTTCTCGTAGCCGAACAGCTCCGATTCCACCAGTTCCGCCGGAATGGCCGCGCAGTTCACCGCGATCAGCGGTTGTGCGGCCCGCGAGCCGGCCCGGTGCAGGGCCTTGACGAAAACTTCCTTGCCGACCCCTGTCTCGCCGTGGATCAGCAAGGCAATGCCTTTCTCCTGCAGGCGCTCGGCTTGTCGAATGGCTTTTTCCACCCGGTTGTCGCCCCAATGCAGGGCCTTGAGACCTGATCTGTCGGTCGGGGTGTCGGTTCGAGGCCTGGTTTCGGCAAATACCCGCGGCTTGATCGGTGTGTACTTCGGCCGCTTGAGCAGGCAATGAAAACGGTTGCGACCCGCGGCCTGCAGGGAAAACGGCAGGCCTTCCGGCTGATTGAGCAGTTCCAGCAAGGACACATTGAACAGGCTGTCGATGCCGACCCGCGACAGGCTGATGCCCAGCAGGTTGTCCGCGCGGCGATTGGCCGACAGCACCTGGCCGCTTTCATCGAAGATCAGCAGTCCGGCCCACTGGCTGTCGAGGTTGTTCAGCCCGGTGTTGAAGACCAGCTGGAAATGTTCGCCCTTGAACAGATTGAGGATCAGCCGGTTCTCCACCGTCTGGCTCATCATCTTGACCATGCCCAGGGTGTGGGAGGGCGGCAGGTAGCTGTCGCTGGACACATCCAGTACGGCGATAACCTGCCGGCTGGCGTCGAAGATCGGTGCCGCCGAGCCGGTCATGAAACGGTTGGCCTTGAGGAAATGTTCGTCGTGCTCGATATGCACCGCCTGCTCGCAGGCCAGGGCGGTGCCGATGGCGTTGGTGCCGGTGTAGTGCTCCTTCCAGCTGGCCCCGGGGCTGAAGCCGCGCAGCAACTGCGGCTCGATAAACCGTTGGGTGCCCCAGGATGTGAGGACCTGGCCCTGATTGTCGGCGAGCATGATCAGGCAGTTGGAGTTGCTGAGAATGTTCTCGTAGTACGGCAGCACTTCCTGGTGGGTGGTCTGCACCAGTGCCTGCTGGCTGTCCAGCAAGTGCGCGACCTCGTTGGTCGGCAACTGGTCGAACGCCGGCGCGGACTGGTGGCTCAGGCCGAAGCGGCGGCAGCGGCTCCAGGAGTCCTGGATGATGGTGTCGTGACTGAGAGGGGCAACGGCCATGGCAGTCGATCTCCGGGGTGCTTTATTGTTTTTGTTGTGGGCGGCCGCGATCGAGCCAAAAAGCATTCATCCAGTGTTGTTCACATTTGTTCATTGTCAACCGCCGGAGTGTTCATCTGTTCACAGATGGTTGTTCATTTCTGTTCACTGGCGAATCTGCCACACCCTCCGATTTCCACTGTCCGGCGCTCTGCCCCGAGGGGTTGCGCGCTGTTTTGCGTTTCTGGCACGGATGTCGCTCTGTCTCTCGGGCGATGTGTGGCATTTGATTTCAATAATAAAAAAGGTCGAGCCATGTCTTTAACGCTGGAACGCGTCAGCCGTGTGGTCGAGGGGCAGACCTGGATCAATGAGGCGAGCCTGAGTTTCGAACCCGGATCCTTCAATGTCCTGCTGGGGCGTACGCTCTCCGGCAAGACCAGTCTTATGCGCCTGATGGCCGGCCTGGACAAGCCCGACGGCGGGCGGGTGCTGATGAATGGCGTGGATGTCACCGGGCGTCCGGTGCGCTTGCGCAATGTGTCGATGGTCTACCAGCAGTTCATCAACTACCCGACCATGACGGTATTCGAGAACATTGCCTCGCCCCTGCGCCAGGCGCGGATACCGGAGGAGCAGATCCAGGCCAAGGTCCTGGAGACCGCGCGGATGCTGCGGATCGAGAAGTTCCTGCAGCGGCATCCCCTCGAGCTTTCCGGTGGTCAGCAGCAACGCACCGCCATGGCCCGGGCGCTGGTCAAGGATGCCGAGCTGATCCTGTTCGACGAGCCGCTGGTCAATCTCGACTACAAGCTGCGCGAAGAACTGCGCCAGGAAATGCGCGAGCTGTTCAAGGCGCGCCATACCATTGCGGTGTATGCCACCACCGAGCCCAACGAAGCCCTGGCCCTGGGCGGCACCACCACCATTGTCCACGAGGGGCGGGTGATCCAGAGCGGCAGCACGCCGGCGGTCTATCACCAGCCGCAGACGGTGCTGGCGGCCGAGCTGTTTTCCGAGCCGCCGATCAACCTGATGCCGGGGCGGATTCTCGGCAATGAGGTCAGTTTCGCCAACTTCGTGCACTTTCCGCTGAACGTCGACCTGCGCCCCATCGGCGAAGGCGAGTTCCGTTTCGGCGTACGGCCGAGCCATATCTGCCTGGTGCCGAGCAACGACGACGACCTGGAGCTGGCGGTGACCGTGGAGCTGGCGGAAATCAGCGGCTCGGAAACCTTTCTCCATGTGCGCAACGAGCATTTCCAACTGGTGCTGCATCTGCCCGGGGTGCATGCCTACGACGTCGATGCCTCGATCCGTATCTACATTCCGACCCATAAACTCTTTGTGTTCGACGGGCAGGGCCGCCTGGTCCAGGCCCCCGGTCGACGTGTCGCGAGGGTTGCCTGATGGCGCAGATTCATTTGCAGAACCTGGCCCACAGCTACAGCAAGAATCCGGCGGGGCCCGAGGATTACGCGATTCACGAGATGAACCATGTCTGGGAGCAGGGTGGTGCGTATGCGCTGCTCGGGCCGTCGGGGTGTGGCAAATCGACCTTGCTCAATATCATTTCCGGGCTGCTCAGCCCGTCGCAGGGACAGGTGCTGTTCGACACCACGGTGGTCAACGACCTGAGCCCGGAAAAACGCAATATTGCCCAGGTGTTCCAGTTCCCGGTGGTCTACGACACCATGACGGTGTTCGACAACCTGGCCTTTCCCCTGCGCAACCAGGGCATGGCCGAGTCGCGGGTGTTGAGCAAGGTCCAGGAAATCGCCGAGGTGCTCGACCTGCAGGCGCTGCTGCAACGCAAGGCCAGCAACCTCAGCGCCGATGAGAAGCAGAAGGTTTCGATGGGGCGCGGGCTGGTGCGCGATGACGTCTCGGCGATTCTCTTCGACGAACCGCTGACGGTGATCGACCCGCATCTGAAGTGGAAGCTGCGGCGCAAGCTCAAGCAGATCCATGAGCAATTCAATATCACCATGGTCTACGTGACCCACGATCAGTTGGAGGCCTCGACCTTTGCCGACAAGATCGCCGTGATGTATGGCGGCCAGATCGTCCAGTTCGGCACGCCGCGGGAGCTGTTCGAGCGGCCGAGCCACACCTTTGTCGGCTATTTCATCGGCAGTCCCGGGATGAACCTGATCGACGTGCAGCCCCGGCCCGGCGGCGTCGGCTTTGCCGATACCCACCTGGAACTCTCCGAAGCCTTGCAGCAGCGGATCGCCGCCGGTGGCTGGAGTCGCCTGCAGGTCGGTATTCGTCCGGAGTTCGTGCATGTCTGGGATGAAGCCTACGAAGAGGCGTTGTGTGCCGAAGTCCGGCATGTCGAGGATCTCGGGACCTACAAGATCATGACCCTGGACCTGGATGGCCAGGTGCTCAAGGTGCGCCTGCAGGAAGACAAGCCGGTGCCGCAGGGCCAGGCCTGGATCAGTTTCCCGGCGCAATGGCTGATGGTCTATGCCGATGATCGCCTGCTGGAGGCCAACCCATGAACAAGGTACAGAACAACAAGGCCTGGTGGCTGGTCCTGCCGGTTTTCCTGCTGGTGGCGTTCAGCGCGGTGGTGCCGATGATGACGGTGGTCAACTATTCGGTGCAGGACATCTTCGACCAGTCCAGCCGCTACTTCGTCGGCGCCGACTGGTATCGGCAGGTGCTGCAGGACCCGCGCCTGCATGATTCGCTGCTGCGCCAGTTCATCTATTCGGCCTGTGTCCTGGCGATCGAGATCCCGCTGGGAATCGCCATCGCCCTGACCATGCCGACCAAGGGGCGCTGGTCCTCGCTGGTGCTGATCGTGCTGGCGATCCCGCTGCTGATCCCGTGGAACGTGGTCGGGACCATCTGGCAGATCTTCGGTCGCGCGGATATAGGCCTGCTGGGCTGGACCCTCAATGCCCTGGGCCTGAGCTATAACTATGCGGCCAATACCATGGACGCCTGGGTCACGGTGCTGGTGATGGATGTCTGGCACTGGACCTCGCTGGTGGCGCTGCTGTGCTATTCGGGGCTACGGGCGATTCCGGACGTCTATTATCAGGCGGCGCGCATCGACCGGGCCTCGGCCTGGGCGGTGTTCCGGCATATCCAGTTGCCGAAGATGAAGAGCGTGCTGTTGATCGCGGTGATGCTGCGCTTCATGGACAGCTTCATGATCTACACCGAACCCTTCGTGCTGACCGGCGGCGGGCCGGGCAATGCCACCACCTTCCTCAGCCAGACCCTGACCCAGATGGCCATCGGGCAATTCGACCTGGGCCCGGCGGCGGCGTTTTCGCTGGTGTACTTCCTGATCATCCTGTTGGTGTCCTGGCTGTTCTATACCGCCATGACCCACGCCGATGCCAAGCGCTGAGGTCCGTCATGAATGCACGCAAGCTGATTCCCCTGCTGATCTACATTCTGTTCCTGCTGGTGCCGATCTACTGGCTGCTGAACATGTCGTTCAAGAGCAATACCGAGATCCTCGGCGGGCTGACCCTGTTTCCGCAGGATTTCACCCTGGCGAACTATCGGGTGATCTTCACCGATCCCAGCTGGTACAGCGGCTACATCAACTCGTTGTACTACGTCAGCCTCAACACGGTGATTTCCCTCACGGTGGCGCTGCCGGCGGCCTACGCGTTCTCACGCTACCGGTTTCTCGGCGACAAGCACCTGTTCTTCTGGCTGCTGACCAACCGCATGGCGCCGCCGGCGGTGTTCCTGCTGCCGTTCTTCCAGCTGTACTCGTCCATCGGCCTGTTCGACACGCCGATTGCCGTGGCCCTGGCCCATTGCCTGTTCAACGTGCCGCTGGCGGTCTGGATCCTGGAGGGCTTCATGTCCAGCGTGCCGAAGGAAATCGATGAAACCGCCTATATCGACGGCTACAGCTTTCCCAAGTTCTTCGTGAAGATCTTCGTTCCGCTGATTGGTTCGGGGATCGGCGTGACGGCATTTTTCTGCTTCATGTTTTCCTGGGTCGAGTTGTTGCTGGCGCGCACCCTGACGTCGGTCAACGCCAAGCCCATCGCGGCGGTGATGACCCGCACGGTGTCGGCCTCGGGGATCGATTGGGGGGTACTGGCGGCGGCGGGGGTGTTGACTATCCTGCCTGGCGTGCTGGTGATCTGGTTTGTTCGTAACCATGTGGTCAAGGGCTTTGCCCTCGGCCGGGTCTGAGGAGTCGCATGATGGATTGGATGGCCTGGACTCCACTGACCGCCGCTTTCTTCGGGGCTATCGCGCTGCTGCTGATCGGCATGACGGTCTGGGAGCTGCGTTCACCCTGTATCGAACGACGGGGTTTTCTGCCGATCACCACCAGTCGTGGCGATCGTTTGTTTATCGGGCTCCTGGGCAGCGCCTACCTGCATCTGCTGGTAATCGGTGTCACCGACTGGAGCCTGTGGATCGGGTCGTTGCTGGCCCTGGTATGGCTGTTGGTGGTGATGCGCTGGGGTTAGCCGGCAAGCACGGCGACTGATCCCGGATCTCTTGGGAAGCGAGCTACGTGGGAATCATCTGGAGGTGTCTATGTTCTATAAAAACAATAAGCTTCGACATAGCGTGACGTTGGCTTCGATGCTGGCGCTCAGTGGCTTGAGCGCGACAGCCTGGGCGGATGCCTACGAAGACGCGGCAAAAAAATGGATTGGCGCGGAGTTCAAGCCCTCGACCCTGACCCCCGAGCAGCAGCTCGCGGAGCTGGAGTGGTTTATCAAGGCTGCCGAGCCCTTTCGCGGGATGGATATCAAGGTGGTCTCGGAAACCCTGACCACTCACGAATATGAGTCCAAGACCCTGGCCAAGGCCTTTACCGAAATCACCGGGATCAAGGTGACCCACGACCTGCTGCAGGAAGGCGATGTGATCGAGAAGATCCAGACCCAGATGCAGTCGGACAAGAATATCTATGATGGCTGGGTCAACGACTCCGACCTGATCGGTACGCACTTCCGCTATGGCAAGGCGCAGTCCCTCGACGAGCTGATGGCCAGCGATGCTGGCAAGAAGGTCACTTCGCCGACCCTGGACATCAAGGACTTCATCGGCCTGTCCTTTACCACCGCTCCGGACGGCAAGGTCTACCAGCTACCCGACCAGCAGTTCGCCAACCTCTACTGGTTCCGGGCCGACTGGTTCGAGCGCGCGGACCTGAAGGCCAAGTTCAAGGCCAAGTACGGCTATGAGCTGGGGGTGCCGGTCAACTGGTCGGCCTATGAGGACATTGCCAAGTTCTTCAGCGAGGACGTCAAGGAGATCGACGGCAAGCGCGTCTATGGCCACATGGACTACGGCAAGAAGGATCCGTCCCTCGGCTGGCGCTTCACCGATGCCTGGTTCTCCATGGCCGGCGGCGGCGACAAGGGCCTGCCCAACGGCTTGCCGGTGGACGAGTGGGGGATCCGGGTGGAGAACTGCCATCCGGTAGGGTCGAGCATCACCCGCGGCGGCGATACCAACGGCCCGGCAGCGGTCTTCGCCACCCAGAAATACATCGACTGGCTCAAGGCCTATGCACCACCCGAGGCGGCGGGCATGACCTTCTCCGAATCCGGCCCGGTGCCGTCGCAAGGCAATATTGCCCAGCAGATCTTCTGGTATACCGCGTTCACCGCCGACATGACCAAGCCGGGATTGCCGGTGATGAATGCCGACGGCACGCCCAAGTGGCGCATGGCACCGTCACCCAAGGGGCCCTACTGGAAGGAAGGCATGAAGCTGGGTTATCAGGACGTCGGTTCCTGGACCTTCCTTTATTCGACGCCTGAGAAACAGCGGCTGGCGGCCTGGCTCTACGCGCAGTTCGTGACCTCGAAAACCGTGTCCCTGAAGAAAACCATCGTTGGCCTGACGCCGATTCGCGAGTCGGACATCAATTCCCAGGCCATGACCGAGATGGCGCCGAAGCTGGGCGGCCTGGTGGAGTTCTACCGCAGCCCGGCGCGGGTACAGTGGACGCCGACCGGTACCAACGTGCCGGATTATCCGAAGCTGGCGCAGTTGTGGTGGAGCCATGTGGCCGAAGCCGTGACCGGCGAGAAGACCGCGCAGCAGGCGCTGGATGGCCTGGCCAAGGATCAGGATGCGATCCTGACCCGGCTTGAGCGTTCCAAGGCGCAGGAGAAGAGCGGTTGCGCGCCGAAGATGAACCCGGAAACCACGGCCGAGGAGTGGTACAAGAAGGGTGAGGCCGCCGGTGGCGCCGCACCGCAGCGCAAGCTGGCCAACGAGAAACCCAAGGGCGAGACCATCAACTACAACGAGCTGCTGAAAAGCTGGGCGGCTGCCCGCAAGTAATCCGGGGGCTGTAAAACGACAAAGGCACCCGAGGGTGCCTTTGTCGTTGATGACGGCTGGCCGTCAGGCATGCAGCGACTCGGCTGCATACAGGGTGTTTTCCAGCAGGCAGGCGCGGGTCATCGGGCCGACGCCGCCCGGTACCGGCGTGATCCAGCCGGCGCGGGGCAGGGCGGTGTCATACACCACGTCGCCGACCAGCTTGCCGTCTTCCTGGCGGTTGATGCCCACGTCGATGACGATGGCGCCTTCCTTGATCCACTCGCCCTTGACCAGTCCCGGCTTGCCGGCGGCGACTACCACCAGGTCGGCACGGCCGACGTGGCCGGCGAGGTCCTTGGTGAAGCGGTGGGTCACGGTCACGGTACAGCCGGCCAGCAGCAGCTCCATGGCCATTGGCCGGCCGACGATGTTCGACGCACCGACAATCACCGCATCCATCCCGTAGAGGTCGGCCCCGGTGCTTTCCAGCAGGGCCATGATGCCTTTCGGCGTGCAGGGGCGCAGCAGCGGGATGCGTTGGGCCAGGCGACCGACGTTATAGGGATGGAAACCATCCACGTCCTTGTCCGGGCGGATGCGCTCCAGCAGCTTTGAAGCATCCAGGTGGGCCGGCAGGGGCAGTTGCAGCAGCACGCCGTCGATGCTCGGATCGTCATTCAGGCGATCGATCAGCTCGGTCAGTGCCTGTTGGGTGGTTTCGCTGGGCAGGTCATAGGCCTGGGAAATGAAGCCGACTTCCTCACAGTCCTTGCGCTTGTGCGAGACATAAACCTGGGAGGCAGGATCGCTGCCGACCAGAATCACTGCGAGGCCTGGCGTACGCAGGCCCTGCTGGCGACGCTCGGCGACACGTTGGGCGATCTGCTGGCGCAGGCGGGCGGCGATCGCTTTGCCGTCGATTAGTTGTGCAGTCATGACGCGTGATTAACCATCGAAAGGGGTTGAAAAAGAGTGCGCATTCTCGCATGCCATGGCCCAAGGGCAAAGGCGCTTGGTCTGGTTATTCCCCTAACTCCTTTATATTTCTGAATTTTTTTCAAAAAAGAGTTGACGACCCTCAGGCTCACCTATAACATTCGTCGCACTTGTCGGGCACAGCCTAGCACTGGTTGAGAAGGTCGAGCAGAGTTGATGTCTAGCTCAGCAAGATTGAAGCTCTTAGTTTGTAGTCGTAATAGAATACAGATTAATAAGGCGCCCGTAGCTCAGCTGGATAGAGCATCCGCCTTCTAAGCGGATGGTCGCAGGTTCGAGTCCTGCCGGGTGCGCCATTAGGCAGCTTTGGCACAAGTAACGCAATATGGTGGGCGTAGCTCAGTTGGTAGAGCACAGGATTGTGACTCCTGTTGTCGTGGGTTCGATCCCCATCGTCCACCCCATATTCGAATAAAGACGCCAGATTAATCATCTGGCGTCTTTGCTTTAAAAGTTTGACCCGCGGACGTGGTGGAATTGGTAGACACACTGGATTTAGGTTCCAGCGCCGCGAGGCGTAAGAGTTCGAGTCTCTTCGTCCGCACCAATTAGCTTGAAATAAAAAACGGCGCAGCACCTGAAAAGGGCTGCGCCGTTTTTGTTTCCGGCTCCGGCAGATCCAGGAGTGCCGCCGGTTCGGGGCGGGTAGGGTGGCGGTCTTTGCCGTCACTCTATTGTTGCTGGGTGATACCGGTTCAACCTTCGGTCTGTTTGGCGGACCGATCGTCGGGGCGTCGGTCGAACGATCCTTCTATATATAGAGGGGCCGGCCGAGGCTCTGCGACGCGAGTGAATGCGTGTTGTCGGACAGGCTGCCAACAGCCTGTTCCGGCGAATAATTGCCTGCTGTTTTTTACCCGTTTTCAGTAGGGTGACTTCTTGAGTATGACCCACTAGAATGCATGCCCTTGCTTCTGAGGTCGGAAACGGCCGGCTAACGTCTGTGCAACGAGGAATATCCATGCAAGTTTCTGTTGAAAATACATCGGCTCTTGAGCGCCGCATGAGCATCACCGTGCCAGCTGAGCGCATCGAGACCCAGGTCAACAAGCGTCTGCAGCAGACTGCCCAAAAGGCCAAGATTGCAGGCTTCCGTCCTGGCAAGGTGCCAATGAGCGTGATCCGTCAGCGTTATGAAGCTGATGCACGTCAAGAAGCGGTAGGCGACGTGATCCAGGCTTCCTTCTATGAAGCCGTGGTCGAGCAGAAGCTGAACCCTGCTGGCCAGCCTTCGGTAGAGCCGAAAGTGCTGGAAAAAGGCAAGGATCTGGAATACGTCGCGACTTTCGAAGTGTTCCCTGAATTTACCGTTGCCGGTTTCGAGTCCATCGCCGTCGAGCGCCTGAGCGCTGAAGTGGCTGATGCCGACCTGGACAACATGCTGGAAATCCTGCGCAAGCAGAACACCCGTTTCGAAGTGGCCGAGCGTGCCGCCCAGAACGAAGACCAGCTGAACATCGATTTCGTTGGCAAGGTCGACGGCGAAGCGTTCGCTGGCGGTTCCGCCAAGGGCACCCAGCTGGTGCTGGGTTCCAACCGCATGATCCCGGGCTTCGAAGATGGTCTGGTCGGTGCCAAGGCGGGTGAAGAACGCGTTCTGAACCTGACTTTCCCGGCTGACTACCAGAACCTGGACCTGGCGGGCAAAACCGCCGAGTTCACCGTGACCGTGAACAGCGTTTCCGCACCGACCCTGCCTGAGCTGAACGAGGCGTTCTTCGCCCAGTTCGGTATCAAGGAAAGCGGTCTGGAAGGCTTCCGCGCCGAAGTTCGCAAGAACATGGAGCGCGAGCTGCGTCAGGCGATCAAGTCCAAGGTCAAGAACCAGGTAATGGACGGTCTGCTGGCCGCCAACCCGATCGAAGTGCCCAAGGCGCTGCTGGACAACGAAGTCAACCGTCTGCGCGTGCAGGCTGTTCAGCAGTTCGGCGGCAACATCAAGCCTGACCAACTGCCGGCCGAGCTGTTCGAAGAACAAGCCAAGCGCCGTGTCGTGCTGGGTCTGATCGTGGCTGAAGTGGTCAAGCAATTCGACCTCAAGCCAGACGAAACCCGCGTTCGCGAACTGATCCAGGAAATGGCTTCGGCCTACCAGGAACCCGAGCAGGTTGTGTCCTGGTACTACAAGAACGACCAGCAGCTGAACGAAGTTCGTTCGGTTGTGCTGGAAGAACAAGTTGTGGATACTGTTCTGCAGAAGGCGAATGTGACCGATAAATCGGTCTCCTACGAAGAAGCAGTCAAGCCGGTGGAAGCTCCACAAGCCGACTGATTTTCTGACTCGTTGGAAAATACACACCATAAGCCAGCCTCGTGCTGGCTTATGCGTATTCGAGACATGACTATTTGGGAGTGACTGCAGAGCATGTTCCGTAATTCCTATATTCAGCAGAACTCTGATATCCAGGCCGCAGGCGGCCTGGTCCCGATGGTTGTCGAGCAGTCCGCTCGTGGCGAGCGCGCCTATGACATCTACTCGCGTCTTCTCAAGGAGCGGGTGATTTTCCTGGTGGGCCCGGTAGAGGACTACATGGCCAACCTGATCTGTGCGCAATTGCTGTTCCTTGAAGCGGAAAATCCGGACAAGGACATCCATCTGTACATCAACTCCCCGGGCGGTTCGGTGACGGCTGGCATGTCGATCTACGACACCATGCAGTTCATCAAGCCAAACGTGTCGACCACCTGTATCGGTCAGGCATGCAGCATGGGCGCGTTCCTGTTGACCGCCGGTGCCGAAGGCAAGCGTTTCTGCCTGCCGAACTCGCGCGTGATGATTCACCAGCCACTGGGCGGTTTCCAGGGCCAGGCGTCGGATATCGAAATCCACGCCAAGGAAATCCTCTTCATTCGCGAACGCCTCAACACGCTGATGGCCAAGCACAGCGGACGTACTCTTGAAGAAATCGAGCGCGATACCAACCGCGACAACTTCATGAGTGCAGAAGCTGCGAAGGCATATGGCCTGATCGATGAAGTGATCACCCAGCGCCCCGCTTAAAATAAGCAGCTCAAAATAGGGGTGGTCGGCAGGTCCGATCACCGGCGGGCTTGAAAAAGCCCGCAATAGCCTTCATCTTGTGTTGCAAGCCTATCGGATTTGGATCGAACGAATGACTGACACCCGCAACGGCGAGGACAACGGCAAGCTGCTCTATTGCTCCTTCTGTGGCAAAAGCCAGCATGAAGTACGCAAATTGATTGCCGGCCCCTCGGTCTTTATCTGCGACGAGTGCGTCGACTTGTGCAACGACATCATCCGTGAGGAGGTGCAGGAAGCACAGGCCGAAAGCAGCGCGCATAAATTGCCTTCGCCTAAAGAAATCAGCGGCATCCTTGATCAGTATGTGATTGGTCAGGAGCGTGCGAAAAAGGTTCTCGCGGTAGCGGTCTACAACCACTACAAGCGTCTGAACCAGCGTGACAAGAAAAATGACGACGTCGAGCTCGGCAAGAGCAACATCCTGCTGATCGGTCCGACCGGCTCGGGTAAGACCCTGCTGGCTGAAACCCTGGCGCGTCTGCTGAATGTGCCGTTCACCATCGCCGATGCAACCACCCTTACCGAGGCGGGTTACGTGGGCGAGGACGTGGAAAACATCATTCAGAAACTGCTGCAGAAGTGCGATTACGACGTGGAAAAGGCCCAGATGGGCATTGTCTACATCGACGAAATCGACAAGATTTCCCGCAAGTCCGACAACCCTTCGATTACCCGGGATGTTTCCGGCGAAGGCGTGCAGCAGGCCTTGCTGAAGTTGATCGAGGGCACGGTCGCTTCCGTTCCGCCACAAGGCGGTCGCAAGCACCCTCAGCAGGAGTTCCTGCAGGTCGACACCCGTAACATCCTGTTTATCTGTGGTGGTGCGTTCTCCGGCCTGGAAAAGGTCATCCAGAACCGTTCGACCAAGGGCGGCATCGGCTTCAACGCCGAAGTTCGCAGCAAGGAAGAAGGCAAGAAGGTCGGTGAATCCCTGCGTGAGGTCGAACCTGACGATCTGGTCAAGTTCGGTCTGATTCCGGAATTCGTCGGTCGCCTGCCGGTCCTGGCGACGCTGGACGAGCTGGATGAAGCTGCATTGATGCAGATCCTCACCGAGCCGAAGAACGCGTTGACCAAGCAGTACGCCAAGTTGTTCGAAATGGAAGGCGTTGACCTCGAGTTCCGTACCGATGCGCTGAAATCCGTGGCCAAGCGTGCCCTGGAGCGCAAGACCGGTGCCCGTGGCCTGCGTTCGATCCTCGAAGGCGTCTTGCTCGACACCATGTACGAAATCCCCTCGCAGTCCGAGGTGAGTAAAGTGGTGATCGACGAAAGCGTCATAGAAGGCAAGTCCAAGCCGCTGTATATCTATGAAAACAGCGAGCCGACGGCCAAGGCCGCACCTGACGCGTAAGCGTCCGAGCGTGTGACCCGGAAAAAGGGGGCCTTCGGGCCCCCTTTGCTTTTCCAGGCCCTTTTGCTTTTCCTGACAGGGTGCTTGTTTTTTTCCGAGGCAGCCCCCATCTTGGTTTCAAGCTTACTTCCATCTGTTTACGGCCTTATGGCCGCCGTAGAGGCGAAATCATGAAGACAACCATCGAATTGCCTCTCCTGCCATTGCGTGATGTCGTGGTGTATCCGCACATGGTTATCCCGCTGTTCGTGGGGCGCGAGAAGTCTATCGAAGCCCTCGAGGCCGCGATGACGGGCGACAAGCAGATCCTGCTGCTGGCCCAACGTAATCCTGCCGATGATGACCCGGGCGAAGATGCACTGTATCGAGTCGGTACCGTGGCCACTGTCCTGCAATTGCTCAAGCTGCCGGACGGTACCGTCAAGGTCCTGGTGGAAGGCGAGCAGCGCGGCACCGTCGAGCGTTTCAGCGAAGTCGATGGCCATTGCCGTGCGGAAGTGGCGCTGATCGAAGAGACCGAAGCCCCGGACCGCGAGTCCGAAGTCTTCGTGCGCAGCCTGTTGTCGCAGTTCGAGCAGTACGTGCAACTGGGCAAGAAGGTGCCGGCCGAGGTCCTGTCCTCGTTGAACAGCATCGATGAGCCAAGCCGCCTGGTCGATACCATGGCCGCCCACATGGCGCTGAAGATCGAGCAGAAACAGGAAATTCTTGAAATCGTCGAGCTGCCGGCCCGTGTCGAACACGTCCTGGCACTGCTGGACGCTGAAATCGACCTGCTGCAGGTGGAAAAACGCATCCGTGGCCGCGTCAAGAAGCAAATGGAGCGCAGCCAGCGCGAGTACTACCTGAATGAGCAGATGAAGGCCATTCAGAAAGAGCTGGGCGATGGCGACGAGGGCCACAATGAAATCGAAGAGCTGAAAAAGCGTATCGATGCCGCCGGCCTGCCGAAAGACGCCCTGACCAAGGCCCAGGCCGAGCTGAACAAGCTCAAGCAGATGTCGCCGATGTCGGCCGAAGCCACCGTTGTGCGTTCCTACCTCGACTGGCTGGTGCAGGTGCCCTGGAAGACCCAGAGCAAGGTGCGCCTGGACCTCAAACGGGCCGAGGACATCCTCGATGCCGACCATTATGGCCTGGATGAGGTCAAGGAACGGATTCTCGAATACCTCGCCGTGCAGAAGCGCGTGAAGAAGATTCGTGGCCCGGTGTTGTGCCTGGTCGGTCCTCCCGGGGTCGGTAAAACCTCCCTGGCGGAGTCGATTGCCCACGCAACCAACCGTAAATTCGTACGCATGGCCCTCGGTGGCGTGCGTGACGAGGCGGAAATCCGTGGTCATCGCCGGACTTATATCGGTTCGATGCCAGGAAGATTGATACAAAAGATGACAAAGGTGGGTGTGCGCAACCCGTTGTTCCTGCTCGATGAAATCGACAAGATGGGCAGCGACATGCGTGGCGATCCGGCCTCGGCCCTGCTGGAGGTCCTGGACCCCGAGCAGAACCACAATTTCAACGATCATTACCTGGAAGTCGACTACGACCTGTCCGACGTGATGTTCCTCTGCACCTCCAACTCGATGAATATTCCGCCGGCGCTGCTGGACCGGATGGAAGTGATCCGCCTGCCGGGCTACACCGAGGACGAGAAGATCAATATCGCCACCAAGTACCTGTCGCCCAAGCAGATTCAGGCCAACGGCCTGAAGAAGGGCGAGCTGGAATTCGAGGTCGAGGCGATCCGCGACATCATCCGTTACTACACCCGCGAAGCCGGTGTACGTGGGCTGGAGCGGCAGATTGCCAAGGTCTGCCGCAAGGCGGTGAAGGAGCATGCGCTGGAAAAACGCTTCGCGGTGACGGTGACTTCCGACCTGCTGGAGCACTTCCTGGGCGTGCGCAAATTCCGCTACGGCCTGGCCGAACAGCAGGATCAGATCGGTCAGGTGACCGGCCTGGCCTGGACCCAGGTGGGCGGCGAACTGCTGACCATCGAGGCGGCCGTGGTGCCGGGCAAGGGCCAGTTGATCAAGACCGGTTCCCTGGGCGATGTCATGGTCGAGTCGATCACCGCGGCCCTCACCGTGGTGCGCAGCCGGGCCAAGAGCCTGGGCATCCCGCTGGACTTCCATGAGAAGCGCGACACCCATATCCATATGCCGGAAGGGGCCACGCCGAAAGACGGTCCTAGCGCGGGCGTGGGAATGTGTACGGCCCTGGTGTCAGCCTTGACGGGGATCCCTGTGCGTGCGGATGTTGCCATGACCGGCGAAATCACCCTGCGGGGTCAGGTGCTTGCGATTGGTGGCTTGAAGGAAAAACTGCTCGCGGCTCACCGTGGCGGGATCAAGATTGTGATCATTCCGGAAGAGAATGTGCGCGATCTGAAGGAAATTCCTGACAATATCAAGCAGGATCTTCAGATTAAACCAGTTAAATGGATTGACGAGGTCCTGCAAATTGCGCTGCAATACGCGCCGGAGCCCTTGCCAGATGTGGTTCCGGAGATCGTCGCGAAGGATGAGAAACGCGATTCGGATTCCAAGGAAAGAATCAGTACCCATTAGTAGAGATCTTGCCTGGGTGGGCTTCCTTGACAGCTTTTTAGAGCCCTTGTTATAAAGCGGCTCTTAAGTGTCTAGGCCATTCAGCACCTGTTTTAGCTTTCACCAAAAAACTTAGAAACATACTCAATAGATATAAGGGGACTTAGAGTGAACAAGTCGGAACTGATTGATGCTATCGCTGCATCTGCTGATATCCCGAAAGCCGCTGCTGGCCGTGCGCTGGACGCAGTAATCGAATCCGTCACTGGCGCTCTGAAGGCTGGCGACTCCGTTGTACTGGTTGGTTTCGGTACTTTCTCTGTTACCGATCGTCCTGCTCGCATTGGTCGTAACCCACAGACCGGTAAGACGCTGGAAATCGCTGCAGCTAAAAAACCAGGTTTCAAAGCCGGTAAAGCACTGAAAGAAGCGGTCAACTAAGTTTCTTTCAAGCCTTTGCCTATCCGGGTCGGGTTCACTCCTGACTTGGCAGCGGAGCGGTAAAGCGGTCGGGCAGACCTTTCAGGGTAGCGCCGTCCTGTCATGCCGAGGGTCGCAGGTTCGATCTTCGTCCGCTCCGCCAGTTACGAGAAGGCGCATCCTCGGATGCGCCTTTCTTCTATCCGGATTCTACCCACGCTCCACGGTTGCCTATTTTGAAGTTCAACCGTTTCTGGGGGACGCATGCTGCAAAATATCAGGGACAATTCACAAGGCTGGATTGCCAAGACCATTATCGGGGTCATCGTCGCATTGATGGCGCTGACCGGTTTCGATGCCATTTTCCGGGCTACCTCCACCAGTCAGGACGCGGCCAAGGTCAATGGTGAGGAAATCACCCAGAACGAGCTGAGCCAGGCGGTCGACATGCAACGCCGCCAGCTGATGCAACAGCTGGGCAAGGATTTCGACGCGTCGCTGCTGGATGAAAAGATGCTGCGCGAATCCGCCCTCAAGGGGCTGATCGATCGCAAGCTGTTGCTGCAAGGCGCCGAGAAATCGAAATTCGCTTTCTCCGAAGCCGCGCTGGACCAGGTCATTCTGCTGACGCCTGAATTCCAGGTGGACGGCAAGTTCAGTGCCGATCGTTTCGATCAGGTGATTCGCCAGTTGGGCTACAGCCGTATGCAGTTCCGCCAGATGCTGGCCCAGGAAATGCTGATCGGCCAGGTGCGCGCCGGTCTGGCCGGCAGTGGTTTCGTGACCGATGCCCAGGTCCTGGCCTTTGCCCGCCTGGAGAAGCAGACCCGTGACTTCTCTTCCTTGAGCATCAAGTCCGACCCGTCCGCCGTGAAACTGACCGATGACGAGGTCAAGGCTTACTACGATAAGCACGCCAAGGAATTCATGACCCCGGATCAGGTGGTGGTGGATTACCTGGAACTGAAGAAGTCTTCCTTCTTCGATCAGGTCAGCGTCAAGGACGAAGACCTGCAAGCCTTGTATCAGAAAGAGACGGCCAACCTGTCCGAGCAACGTCGGGCGGCGCATATCCTGATCGAAGTGAACGACAAGGTCACCGACGCCCAGGCCAAGGCCAAGATCGAAGAGATCCAGCAGCGTCTGGCCAAGGGTGAGAATTTTGCCGCCCTGGCGAAGGAGTTCTCCCAGGACCCGGGTTCGGCCAGCAATGGCGGTGACCTCGGTTTCGCCGGTCCTGGTGTCTACGACCCAGCCTTCGAGAAAGCGCTGTATGCGTTGAACAAGGACCAGGTTTCGACTCCGGTGCGCAGCGAGTTCGGTTATCACCTGATCAAGCTGCTGGGTGTCGAGGCGCCTGAAGTGCCGACCTTCGCCAGCCTGAAGGACAAGTTGACCCGCGAGCTGAAGGCCCAGCAGGTCGAGCAGCGTTTCGTCGAGGCGACCAAGCAACTGGAAGACTCTTCGTTCGAAGCCTCCGATCTGGCCCAGCCGGCCCAGGACCTGAACCTGAAGGTACAGACCTCCGCTCCGTTCGGTCGTGAAGGCGGCGAAGGCCTGGCGGCCAATCGTGCCGTGGTGACTGCCGCGTTCAGCCCGGAAGTTCTCGACGAGGGTGCCAACAGCACCGCCATCGACCTGGATCCGGACACGGTCGTCGTCCTGCGTGCCAAAGAGCACCGCAAGCCTGAGCAACTGCCGCTGGAAAGCGTTGATGCGAGCATCCGCAAGCAACTGACCAAGGAGCACGCCACCGCGGCTGCCAAGGTCAAGGCTGACGAGCTGATTGCCAGCCTGCGTGATGGCAAGGCCCTGCCGGCCGGGCTGTCCTGGAAGGTCCAGGAAGCGGCGACCCGTGGTCAGGAGGGTGTCGATCCGGCCGTGCTGCAGGCGCTGTTCCGCATGCCGAAGCCTGAAGCCAAGGACAAGCCGACCTTCAACACCGTGACCCTGGCTGATGGCAGCCTGGTGATCGTGCGCCTGAACGGCGTGAACGAAGGTGCTGCGCCGACCGATCAGGAGAAAGCCTCGTACCGTCGCTTCCTCGCTTCGCGTATCGGTCAGCAGGACTTCGCCGCGTATCGCAAGCAACTCGAAGGCCAGGCGGACATCAAGCGCTTCTGAAGCCATTGATACCGTTCAGCCACAAACAAGAAGGCCGCTCAATCGAGCGGCCTTCCTGTTTTCGTGCTCCAGGGTACGGAGCGATCAGGGGGTGACCGGCTCGGGGACGAGGAACGCCGCCTCCAGCAGCTTTTTCGTATAGGGATGCTGCGGCGCGGCAAAGATCTCCTGCGCCGCCCCTTGTTCGACCACCTGGCCATGCTTGACCACCATCAACTGATGGCTCAGCGCCTTGACCACCGCCAGGTCGTGGCTGATAAACAGGTAGGTCAGGTTGTACTTGACCTGCAGCGAGCGCAGCAGTTCGACCACCTGGCGCTGTACGGTGCGGTCGAGGGCCGAGGTCGGTTCATCCAGGAGGATCAGCGCCGGCTTGAGCACCAGGGCCCGGGCGATGGCGATCCGTTGCCGTTGTCCGCCGGAGAACTCGTGGGGATATCGGTGCCGGGTCTGCGGGTCGAGGCCGACTTCCTTCAGCGCGGCAATGATCGCCTGTTCCTGCTCGGCCGGTGTGCCGATCTTATGGATACGCAGGCCTTCGCCAACGATCTCGCTGACACACATGCGCGGGCTGAGGCTGCCGAACGGGTCCTGGAACACCACCTGCATTTCCCGCCGCAGAGGTCGCACCTGCTGCTGGGACAGGCAGCTCAACGACTGGCCTTCGAAGCGGATATCGCCTTTGCTGCCGATCAGCCGCAGAATCGCCAGGCCCAGGGTCGACTTGCCCGAGCCGCTTTCCCCGACGATGCCGAGGGTCTGGCCCTGGGGCAGGCTGAAGTTGATGCCGTCCACCGCCTTGACATGGTCCACGGTGCTGCGCAGCAGGCCTTTCTTGATCGGGAACCAGACCTTCAGGTCCTCGACTTCCAGCAAGGGCGCGCCGGCCTCGTTCGCCGCCGGTTCGCCGCGTGGCTCGGCGCTCAGCAATTCGCAGGTGTAGGGATGTTGCGGCTTGCAGAACAGTTCCTCGCAGCCCGCCTGTTCGACGATACGCCCGTTCTGCATCACACAGACCCGATGGGCGATCCGCCGCACCAGGTTGAGGTCGTGGCTGATCAGCAGCAGTGCCATGCCCAGTCGCGCCTGCAGTTCCTTGAGCAAATCGAGGATCTTCAGTTGCACGGTGACGTCCAGCGCCGTGGTCGGTTCGTCGGCGATCAGCAGTTCCGGTTCATTGGCCAGCGCCATGGCGATCATCACGCGCTGGCGCTGACCGCCGGAGAGCTCGTGTGGCAGCGCCTTGAGGCGTTTGTGCGGCTCGGGTATGCCTACCAGCTCCAACAGCTCCAGGGTGCGTCGTGTGGCCACCTTGCCGGTCAATCCCTTGTGGATGCCGAGCACTTCATTGATCTGCTTCTCGATGGAGTGCAGCGGGTTCAACGAAGTCATCGGTTCCTGGAAGATCATCGCGATGCGGTTGCCGCGAATATGCCGCAGGGTTTTCTCCTTGAGGGCCAGCAGATTCTGTCCCGAATACTGGATGGTCCCGCTCGGATGGTGCGCCAGCGGATAGGGCAGCAGGCGCAGGATCGAGTGGGCGGTGACCGATTTGCCCGAACCGCTCTCGCCGACCAGGGCCAGGGTCTCGCCGCGGCGGATATCGAAGCTGACGCCTTCGACCACGCGCTGGCGGTGTTCGCCGACGACAAATTCCACCGCGAGGTCGCGCACTTCGATCAGATTGTCCTGATTCATGTTATTTCCTCGGGTCGAAGGCATCGCGAGCGGACTCGCCGATAAATACCAGCAGGCTCAGCATGATCGCCAGGACGGCAAAGGCACTGATGCCCAGCCATGGCGCCTGCAGGTTGGACTTGCCCTGGGCCACCAGTTCGCCAAGCGACGGGGCTCCCGGCGGCAGGCCGAAGCCGAGGAAGTCCAGGGCGGTCAGGGTGCCAATGGCGCCGGTGAGGATGAACGGCATGAAGGTCATGGTCGAGACCATGGCGTTGGGCAGGATATGCCGGAACATGATCGCGATGTTCTGCATGCCCAGGGCCCGGGCCGCGCGCACATATTCCAGGTTGCGGCCCCGAAGGAACTCAGCGCGGACCACGTCCACCAGGCTCATCCATGAAAACAGCAGCATGATCCCCAGCAGCCACCAGAAGTTCGGCTGGACGAAGCTGGCGAGGATGATCAGCAGGTAGAGCACCGGCAGGCCGGACCAGATCTCCAGGAAGCGCTGGCCGGCGAGGTCGACCCAACCGCCATAGAAACCCTGCAGGGCGCCGGCGATCACCCCGATGATCGAACTGAGGATCGTCAGTGTCAGGGCGAACAGGACCGAGATGCGGAAGCCGTAGATCACCCGGGCCAGCACGTCGCGGCCCTGGTCGTCGGTCCCCAGCAGGTTGTCCGCCGAGGGCGGGGCGGGTGCCGGCACCTTCAGGTCGTAGTTGATGCTCTGGTAGCTGAACGGGATCGGTGCCCAGACCACCCAGGCATCCTTGGCCTTCATCAGTTCGCGGATATACGGGCTCTTGTAGTTGGCCTCCAGCGGGAATTCGCCACCGAAGGTGGTTTCCGGGTAGCGCTTGAGGGCCGGGAAATACCAGGCGCCGTCGTAGTGCACCACCAGCGGCTTGTCGTTGGCGATCAACTCGGCACCGAGGCTCACGCCGAACAGGATCAGGAAGAGCCACAAGGACCACCAGCCGCGCTTGTTGGCCTTGAAACGCTCGAAGCGTCGGCGATTGAGGGGGGATAACTTCATCTCAATGCTCCCGGTGTTCGAAGTCGATGCGTGGGTCGACCAGGGTGTAGGTCAGGTCGCCGATCAGTTTCACTACCAGGCCCAGCAGGGTGAAGATGAACAGGGTGCCGAAGACCACCGGGTAATCGCGGTTGATCGCCGCCTCGAAGCTCATCAGGCCGAGGCCGTCGAGGGAAAAGATCACCTCCACCAGCAACGAGCCGGTGAAGAAGATGCCGATGAAGGCCGAGGGGAAACCGGCGATCACCAGCAGCATCGCGTTGCGGAACACGTGGCCGTAGAGCACCCGGCGTTGCGTCAGGCCCTTGGCCTTGGCGGTGACCACGTACTGCTTGTTGATCTCGTCGAGGAAGCTGTTCTTGGTCAGCAGGGTCATGGTCGCGAAGTTGCCGATCACCAGCGCGGTGACAGGCAGTGCCAGGTGCCAGAAGTAGTCGAGGATCTTGCCGCCCATGCTCAGTTGATCGAAGTTGTTCGAGGTCAGCCCGCGCAGGGGAAACCAGTCCAGGTAACTGCCGCCGGCAAACACCACGATCAGCAGGATGGCGAACAGGAACGCCGGGATGGCATAACCGACGATGATCGCCGAACTGGTCCAGACATCGAAATGACTGCCGTGGCGGGTGGCCTTGGCGATCCCCAGCGGGATCGAGACCAGGTACATGATCAGGGTGCTCCACAACCCCAGGGAGATCGACACCGGCATCTTTTCCCGGATCAGGTCGATGACTTTGGCGTCGCGAAAGAAACTGTCGCCGAAGTCCAGGGTCGCGTAGTTCTTGACCATGATCCACAAGCGTTCCGGCGCCGACTTGTCGAAGCCGTACATGTGCTCGATTTCCTTCACCAGCGCCGGATCCAGGCCCTGGGCACCGCGATAGCTGGAACCGGCCACCGAGACCTCCGAGCCGCCGCCGGCGATCCGGCTGGTGGCGCCCTCGAAGCCTTCGAGCTTGGCGATCATCTGTTCCACCGGACCACCGGGGGCCGCCTGGATGATCACGAAGTTGATCAGCAGGATGCCGAACAGAGTCGGGATGATCAGCAACAGTCGCCGAAAAATATAGGCCAGCATCTTATTGCTCCGCGCTTGTGCTGTTGGTTTTTTCCAGCGATACCGCCGGCTTGGCGTCCGGCTTGATCCACCAGGTGGACGTACCGACATCGTAGGTCGGCGAGACTTTCGGGTGGCCGATATGATCCCAGTAGGCCACGCGCCAGGTCTTGATGTGCCAGTTCGGGATCACGTAGTAACCCCATTGCAGCACGCGGTCCAGTGCCCTGGCGTGGTCCACCAGGCTCTGCCGGGAGTCGGCGTTGATCAGTTGTTCCACCAGGGTATCCACCGCCGGGTCCTTGAGGCCCATGGTGTTGCGGCTGCCGGGCTTGTCGGCGCTGGCGGACATCCAGAACTCGCGCTGTTCGTTACCCGGCGAGCTGGATTGCGGGAAGCTGCCGACCACCATGTCGAAATCCCGCGAACGCAGGCGGTTGATGTACTGGGACACGTCGACCCGGCGAATCACCAGGTCGATGCCCAGGTCGGCGAGGTTGCGCTTGAACGGCAACAGGACCCGCTCGAACTCGGTCTGGGCCAGCAGGAACTCGATGCTCACCGGCTTGCCGCTGGTGTCGACCATCTTGTCGTCGACGATATGCCAGCCGGCCTCCAGCAGCAGTTGGTAGGCGCGACGTTGCTGGTTGCGGATCATCCCGCTGCCGTCACACAGCGGCGGTTGGAAAGCCTCGTCGAACACCTGCTCGGGGATCTTGCCGCGCAGGGGCTCGAGAATCGCCAGTTGGGCCTTGTCCGGCAGACCGGTGGCCGCCATTTCCGAGTTCTCGAAATAACTGCGGGTGCGGGTATAGGCGCCATTGAACAGCTGCTTGTTGCTCCACTCGAAGTCGAACAGCAGGCTCAGGGCATGACGTACGCGGATATCCTGGAACATCGGTTTGCGCAGGTTGTAGACAAAACCCTGCATGCCTGTCGGGTTGCCGTTGGGGATCTGCTCCTTGATCAGCCGTCCCTGGGCCACGGCAGGGGTGTTATAGGCATTGGCCCAGTTCTTCGCACTCATCTCCAGCCAGTAGTCGAACTGCCCGGCCTTCAGGGCTTCGAGGGCGACGCTGTTGTCGCGGTAGTAATCGGTGGTCATCACGTCGAAGTTGTAGAACCCTCGATTGATCGGCAGGTCCTTGGCCCAGTAGTCCTTCACCCGTTCGTACCGTACCGAGCGCCCGGCCTTGACCTCGGCGACCTTGTACGGACCGCTGCCGAGGGGGAATTCCAGATTGCCCTTGGTGAAGTCGCGGGTGGCCCACCAGTGCTTGGGCAGTACCGGCAACTGGCCAAGGATCAGCGGCAGTTCGCGGTTGTTGGTGTGCTTGAACTTGAACAGCACCCGCAGCGGGTCTTCCGCGATCGCTTCGTCGACATCCGCGTAGTAGGCGCGGTAGAGCGGGGCGCCATCCTTGATCAGGGTCTGGAAACTGAACACCACGTCGTCGGCGCGCATGGGATGGCCGTCATGGAAGCGGGCCTCGGGGCGCAGGTAGAAGCGCACCCAGCTGTTGTCCGGGGCTTTTTCGATCTTTTCGGCGACCAGCCCGTATTCGGTGAAGGGCTCGTCCATGCCCTGGCGGGCCAGGGTGTCGTAGATCAGGCCGATATCGTCGGCCGGCACGCCCTTGCTGATAAAGGGGTTGAGGCTGTCGAATCCACCGGAGGCCGACTGGCGGAAGGTGCCGCCCTTGGGCGCATCCGGATTGACGAAATCGACATGCTTGAAGTTGGCGGGGTATTTCGGCGGCTCGTCATAGAGCGTCAGGGCGTGTTGCGGGGCGGCGCTGGCGAAGCCGACCATCCCGGTCAGCAACAGGCCGCTGGCGGACAGCAGCAGGGCACGCAAAGGCATCATTGGGCTTTCTCCGAAGCTTTCATCCACCAGGCGCTCAGGCCCAGGGTGTACGGCGGCGTGGTGACGAAGGCGAACCGATTGCGGTAGGCCAGGCGATGATAGTTGAGGTACCAGTTGGGAATCATGTAGTGCTGCCACAGCAGTACCCGGTCAAGGGCGCGCCCCGCGGCCAGCTGTTCGTCCCGCGAGCGGGCCGCCAGCAGGGCTTCGAGCAGGCGGTCGACCACCGGGTTGGCGACGCCTGCGTAATTCTTGCTGCCCTTGATGGCGGCCTGGCTGGAGTGGAAGTACTGCCATTGTTCAAGGCCCGGGCTGAGGGTCTGGTCGAGGGTCATCAGGATCATGTCGAAGTCGAACTGATCGAGACGCTGTTTGTACTGGGCACGATCCACTGTTCTCAGGTGGGCGTCTACACCGATGCTGGCGAGGTTTTCGACATAGGGCTGGAGAATCCGCTCCAGGTTCGGGTTGACCAGCAGGATCTCGAAGCGCAGCGGCTGCCCGGCGCTGTTCAGCAGGCGCTGGCCGTCGAGCTTCCAGCCGGCCTCCTTCAGCAGGGCCAGGGCCTGGCGCATGGTCTCGCGGGGGATGCCGCGACCGTCGGTCCGGGGCAGGCTGAATGGCTGGCTGAACAGACCGGCGGGCAGTTGATCGCGGTACGGCGAGAGCAACAGCCATTCCTGCCCGACCGGCAGGCCGGTGGCGGAAAACTCGCTGTTGGGGTAGTAGCTCATGGCGCGCTGGTAGGCGCCGCTGAACAGGGTGCGGTTGGTCCACTCGAAGTCGAACATCAGGCCCATGGCTTCGCGCACCTTGTCGGCGGCAAAGGTGCTGCGGCGGCTGTTCATGAACAGGCCCTGGGTCTGGGTCGGGATCTGGTGGGCAATCCGGGCCTTGATCACCTCGCCGCGGGCGACCGCGGGAAAGTTGTAGCCCGTGTTCCAGTTCTTCGCCTGGTGCTCGATGTAGATATCGAACTCGCCGGCCTTGAAGGCTTCGAAGGCGACGTCGCTGTCACGATAGAACTCGACTTCGACGCGGTCGAAGTTGTACTTGCCGCGATTGACCGGCAGGTTCTCGCCCCACCAGTTCTTCACCCGCTCGAACACCAGCTGCCGTCCGGGCTGGACCCGGGTGATACGGTAGGGGCCGCTGCCCAGCGGTGGCTCGAAGGTCGTCGCCTTGAAGTCGCGACCCTGCCAGTAGTGCTGTGGCAGCACCGGCAGTTCGCCCAGGCGCAGGATCAGCAGCGGGTTGCCCGAACGCTTGAAGACAAAGCGGATCCGCTGCGGCCCGAGCACATCCACCCGGGAAACCTCCTGCAGGCTGGTGCGGTACTGGGGGTGACCCTCCTTGAGCAGCAGGCGGTAGGAAAAGGCGACGTCATAGGCGGTGATCGGCGTGCCGTCGTGAAAGCGCGCTTCGGGACGCAGGTTGAACACCACCCAGCTGCGATCTTCGCTGTACTCCACCGATTGTGCGATCAAGCCGTAGCTGGAGGTCGGCTCGTCGCCCGAGGGGGCATACTGGCCGGTTCCGACCATCAGGGTTTCGTTCAGCTCGTTGACGCCATACTGCAGGAAGTTCGCGGTCGAGACCGGACTGGTGCCCTTGAAGGTGTAGGGGTTGAGCGTGTCGAAGGTACCGAAGGCCATGACCCGCAAGGTGCCACCCTTGGGCGCATCGGGATTGACCCAATCGAAATGGGTGAACCTGGCGGGGTACTTGAGCGTGCCGAACTGCGCATAACCGTGGCTTTCGCTGATCGTCGCGCTTGCGGGAGAGCTCAAGGCCAGGCTGATGAAGATCAGGAGGAGGGGACGCATCAAGTCAGAGATCCGATCCAGGCGGCTTGGGCTATATGGATCGTACCTTAACAGCTTGTATCGACAGGAAAAAGGCGTGCCGCAAGGGGGCACGCCCGACTCCTGCATCAGGTAACGTGGTGTTTTCGAGACGGCGGGTTATCAGCGCGGTTTGGACACCGTCAGGATCTGACCTGGTTTCAGGGCCTGGCCGGTGCGCGGGTTGAGGCGCTTGAGGTGTTGCACCTCGAGATTGAAACGCTTGGCAACAATGTACAGCGAATCGCCTTTCTGCACTTTGTAGGTCGTCGTGGCTGTCTTGCTTGCCGGAGCCCGGACATTATCCTGCATCACCAGGGTCTGGCCGACCTTCAGCTTCTGACCGGACAGCTTGTTCCAGTGCTGCAGGTCCTTGACGTCCACCTTGTTGGCCTTGGCGATCGACGTCAGGTTGTCGCCGTTCTTGACCTTGTAGCGGCGGTTCAGGCGGACCGGAGCATTGCTGGCGACGTTTTCGAATACCGGTTTCTTCGGCCGCAGGCTGATCAGTTCCTCGGGCTTGAGGTTCGACAGGCTGGCGGTCAGCAATTGGGCCTTGGAACTCGGCACCAGCAGGTGTTGCGGACCGTCGAGGGTCGCCTTCTGCTTGTAGGCCGGATTCAGCTGGATCATCTCGTCTTCGTCGATCTCGGCCAGGGCCGCGACGCGGGAAAGGTCCATCGGCTGATTGACTTCGACGGTGGCGAAATACGGTTCGTTGGCGATCGGGTTGAGGTTCACGCCATAGGCTTCGGGGGCCATGACCACCTGGGACAGGGCCAGCAGCTTGGGCACGTAGTCACGGGTTTCCTGGGGCAGCGGCAGGTTCCAGTAGTCGGTGGGCAGGCCGAGTTTTTCGTTGCGCTCGATGGCCCGGCTGACCGTGCCTTCCCCGGCATTGTAGGCCGCCAGGGCCAGCAGCCAGTCGCCGTTGAACATGTCGTGCAGGCGGGTCAGGTAGTTCATCGCCGCGATGGTCGAGGCGGTGATGTCGCGGCGACCGTCGTAGAAGCGGTCCTGGCGCAGGTTGAAATAACGCCCGGTGGACGGGATGAACTGCCACAGGCCGACCGCATCGGCGCGTGAATAGGCCATCGGGTTGTAGGCGCTTTCGATAACCGGCAGCAGCGCCAGTTCCAGCGGCATGTTGCGTTCTTCGAGGCGCTCGACGATGTAGTGGATGTAGAGGGTGCCGCGCTCGCTGGCATTCTCCAGGAACGACGGGTTGCTGGCGAACCACAGGCGCTGCTGCTCGATACGCGGGTTCACCCCCAGGCCATCCTGCAGCTTGAAGCCCTGGCGCATGCGCTCCCAGACATCCTGGGGCGGAGTCGGGTTGGCTTTTTCGCCGAGCCAGATCGGTTTCTGCTTGATCCGGGTGCTGAGGTTCGGGGCCGGTTCGGTGCTGTTATCCGCCGGATGATGAAAGCTTTGGCAGCCCGCCAGGGTGGCGGACACAGCCACGGCGATAGCTTGAGCCAATCGCGTCAATGCGTCTTTGTTGATGGGTTTTCGGTTAGGTGACGACATTGGCTGGAAGGTAGTTCCGGGCAAAAATGTCGGGGGATTCTAGAAAGCGCTCAGGGTGCGGTCAACCATTCAGAATTTTTGTGCCAACCGCCCCACGGATTAGAACTTATCTTTCCAGCCTCGCAGGGCAGCAAACACCTCGCTCGGCGACTGATTATCGAGGCCATTCCGTTCGTCTGCTTTTTCTTTAACAGATGTTTCCCCGACCCGCAGGAACGGATTGGTCAGCCGTTCCAGGGCAATGTTCGAGGGCAGGCTGATCCGACCATCGGCGCGCCACTGGCTGACTTGTGCCACCCGCGCGGCGATGTCCGGGTTGTGCGGCTCGACGGCCTGGGCAAAGCGCAGGTTGCTCAGGGTGTATTCGTGGGTGCAGTAGACGGCGGTACTGGCCGGCAGGGCCGCCAGTCGGCTCAGGGAGGCATGCATCTGTCCGGGTGTACCCTCGAACAGGCGACCGCAGCCGGCGGCGAACAGGGTATCGCCGCAGAACAACAGCGGCGTGCCGACAGTCTCATGATAGAAGGCGATATGTCCGAGGGTATGACCGGGGACGGCGAACACCTGGAAGTCCAGGCCGAGTACCTTGACCCGGTCGTTGTCGTGCAACGCGAGGTCACGGGCCGGGATGTTCTCGGCGGCGGGACCGAGTACGCGGGCACCGGTCGCCTGCTTCAGGCGTTCGACACCGCCGACGTGATCGTGATGGTGATGGGTGACGAGGATATCTTCCAGCTGCCAGCCCGGGTGCTGTTCCAGCCAGGCCAGCACCGGCGCGGCGTCGCCCGGATCGACCACCGCGCAGCGATGCCGGGCGTTGTCCTGCAGCAGCCAGATATAGTTGTCGGTGAAGGCGGGCAGTGCATCGATCTGTATCATGTTGGAAGTCGCCAAGCGGAGAACAATGGCGCATCTTAGAGCCTGGGAAGGACTCATGGCGAGTTGGAGCAAGCAATGACCGATAAAGCGTTCGCTCAGGCTGATCCTGACTGGCTGGCACTGATCAGCGCGGCCCGTGACTGGTTGTCCGGCCCGTTGGGGCAACTGCTGCTCGATGAAGAGCGGCGCATGCTCGAGGATGAACTCGGGCGTTATTTCGGCGGTTACCTGGTGCACTACGGCCCCTCCGCCGAAACCCCGCCACAGGCACAGCAGGTGCGGCGCAACGTGCGTCTCGGCGCGCCGCTGCCGGGGGTGGAGATCGTCTGCGACGAACGGGCCTGGCCGTTGAGCGAACACGCGGCCGATGTCGTGGTGCTTCAACACGGCCTGGATTTCTGCCTGTCGCCCCACGGCCTGCTGCGCGAAGCAGCGGCCAGCGTGCGTCCCGGCGGGCACCTGCTGATCATCGGGATCAATCCCTGGAGTGCCTGGGGGTTGCGGCACGTGTTTGCCCACGATGCGTTGCGCCAGGCCCGATGCATTTCGCCGTCACGGGTCGCCGACTGGCTGAACCTGCTGGGCTTTGCGCTGGAGAAACGCCGCTTCGGATGCTATCGTCCGCCGCTGGCTTCACCGGCCTGGCAGGCACGACTGGCGGGCTGGGAACGGGTTGCCGGCGGCTGGCAGTTGTCGGGCGGTGGCTTCTATCTGTTGGTGGCGCGCAAGATCGTGGTCGGCCTGCGGCCCGTGCGCCAGGTGCGACGCGAACCGGTCGGCAAGCTGGTGCCGTTGCCCATGGCCAAGGTCAACCGCCGCCACAGCGAACCCTAGGTGTTTTTTCCAGGGACCGGGTTCTCCGGTCCGGGCGTCGTCGGCCAGCTGCCGACGGGCCACAGGGCAATTTTCGATGGAAAGGTTGTAATGAGCGATAGCGTTGAACTCTTCACTGATGGTGCCTGCAAGGGCAATCCCGGCCCCGGCGGCTGGGGCGCACTGCTGGTCTGCAAGGGTGTCGAGAAAGAACTCTGGGGCGGCGAGCTCAACACCACCAACAACCGCATGGAACTGCTGGGCGCGATCCGCGGCCTGGAAGAACTCAAGCGGCCGTGCGAGGTGCTGCTGGTGACCGACTCCCAGTACGTGATGAAAGGCATCACCGAGTGGATGGTCAACTGGAAGAAGCGCGGCTGGAAGACCGCGGCCAAGGAGCCGGTGAAGAATGCCGACCTGTGGCAACTGCTCGACGAGCAGGTCAACCGTCACACCGTGAAATGGAAATGGGTACGCGGGCATATCGGCCATCATGGCAACGAGCGCGCCGACCAGTTGGCCAACCGCGGCGTGGATGAAGTGCGAGGAATCAAACATGCGTAGTGTGGTACTCGATACCGAAACCACCGGTATGCCGGTCACCGACGGCCACCGGATCATCGAGATCGGTTGCGTCGAACTGATGGGCCGCCGCCTGACAGGCCGGCACTTCCATGTCTACCTGCAACCGGACCGCGAAAGCGACGAGGGCGCGATCGGCGTCCACGGCATCACCGACCAGTTCCTGGTGGGCAAGCCACGTTTCGGCGAAGTGGCCGACGAGTTCTTCGAGTTCATCAAGGGCGCGCAGCTGATCATCCATAACGCGGCGTTCGACGTTGGCTTCATCAACAACGAATTCGCCTTGCTGGGGCAGCACGACCGGGCCGATATCAGCCAGCACTGCAGCATCCTCGATACCCTGATGATGGCCCGGGAGCGGCACCCGGGACAGCGCAACAACCTCGATGCGCTGTGCAAGCGTTATGGCGTCGACAACTCCGGCCGCGAACTGCACGGCGCCTTGCTCGACTCGGAGATCCTCGCCGACGTCTACCTGACCATGACCGGTGGCCAGACCAGCCTGTCCCTGGCCGGCAACGCCACCGACGGCAATGGTTCCGGCGAAGGTTCGGGCAACCAGGCCACCGAGATCCGTCGCCTGCCGGCGGACCGCAAGCCGAGCCGGATCATCCGTGCCAGCGAGAGCGAACTGGCCGAGCACCTGGCTCGCCTGGAAGTGATTGCCAAGTCCGCCGGAGCGCCGGCGCTGTGGACACAACTGGCCGAAGCCGAGTCGCAGTTGCACTAGGGATTTTCAGCGGGCTTTTGTTACAAGAGATCTCGCTTCAGTTCACATGTAGGGCAAACAGCTTCTACCCTGAAGGAATAGGCGGACAACGTTCCGCCGCTTCAGGACTGAAAAGCCCATGTACAAGGATTTGAAGTTTCCGATCCTGATCGTGCACCGCGATATCAAGGCGGACACTGTCGCCGGGGATCGGGTACGGGGAATCGCCAAAGAGCTGGAGCAGGAAGGCTTCAGCGTTTTCTGCGCCGTCGATTATGCCGAGGGGCGCCTGGTCGCCTCGACCCACCACGGCCTGGCCTGCATGCTGATCGCGGCAGAGGGCGCCGGGGAAAACACCCACCTGCTGCAGAACATGGTCGAGCTGATCCGCCTGGCACGGGTCCGTGCCCCCGATCTGCCGATCTTTGCCCTCGGTGAACAGGTCACCCTGGAAAACGCGCCGGCCGATGCCATGAGCGAGCTCAATCAGTTGCGCGGCATCCTTTACCTGTTCGAGGACACCGTGCCGTTCCTGGCGCGCCAGGTGGCCCGGGCCGCGCGCAATTACCTGGATGGCCTGTTGCCGCCATTTTTCCGGGCGCTGGTGCAGCACACCGCCGACTCCAACTATTCCTGGCACACGCCGGGGCACGGTGGTGGCGTGGCCTACCGCAAGAGTCCGGTGGGGCAGGCGTTCCATCAGTTCTTCGGGGAAAACACCCTGCGTTCCGACCTGTCGGTGTCCGTACCGGAGCTGGGTTCGTTGCTCGACCACACCGGCCCGCTGGCCGAGGCCGAGGCGCGGGCGGCGCGCAACTTCGGCGCCGACCACACGTTCTTCGTGATCAACGGCACTTCGACCGCGAACAAGATCGTCTGGCATTCGATGGTCGGGCGCGACGACCTGGTGCTGGTGGACCGCAACTGTCACAAGTCGGTGCTGCATTCGATCATCATGACCGGCGCCATCCCGCTGTACCTGTGTCCGGAGCGCAACGAACTGGGAATCATCGGCCCGATTCCCCTGGGCGAATTCAGCCGCGAGTCGATCCAGGCGAAGATCGATGCCAGCCCGCTGACCCGGGGCCGGGTGCCGAAGGTCAAGCTGGCGGTGGTTACCAACTCGACCTATGACGGTCTCTGCTACAACGCCGAACTGATCAAGCAGAGCCTGGGCAACAGTGTCGAAGTACTGCATTTCGACGAGGCCTGGTATGCCTATGCCGCCTTTCATGAGTTCTTCGCCGGACGCTATGGCATGGGCACCTCGCGAACCCCGGACAGCCCGCTGGTGTTCACCACCCATTCGACCCACAAGCTGCTGGCGGCCTTCAGCCAGGCCTCGATGATCCATGTGCAGGACGGAGGCGCGCGCCAACTGGACCGCGACCGTTTCAACGAAGCCTTCATGATGCATATCTCCACCTCGCCGCAGTACAGCATCATTGCCTCCCTGGATGTCGCCTCGGCGATGATGGAAGGCCCGGCGGGGCGCTCGCTGTTGCAGGAAATGTTCGATGAAGCGCTGAGCTTCCGCCGGGCCCTGGCCAACCTGAGGCAGCACATTGCCGCCGATGACTGGTGGTTCAGTATCTGGCAGGCGCCACGGGTGGAGGGTATCGACCGGGTCGAGACCGCCGACTGGCTGCTGGAGCCGCAGGCTGACTGGCATGGCTTTGGCGATGTCGCCGAGGACTACGTGCTGCTGGATCCGATCAAGGTCACCCTGGTGATGCCGGGCCTGACCGCCGGCGGTGCGCTGAGCGAACGCGGGATTCCGGCGGCGGTGGTCAGCAAGTTTCTCTGGGAACGCGGCCTGGTGGTGGAGAAGACCGGTCTCTATTCGTTCCTGGTGCTGTTCTCCATGGGCATCACCAAGGGCAAATGGAGCACCCTGCTGACCGAGTTGCTGGAGTTCAAGCGCAACTACGACGCCAATGTCGGCCTGGCCAGTTGCCTGCCGTCCGTCGCGAAACAAGGGCCGCAGCGTTATCAGGGGATGGGTTTGCGCGACCTGTGTGATCAACTGCACGGCTGTTATCGCAGCAATGCCACGGCCAGGCACCTCAAGCGCATGTACACGGTGCTGCCGGAAATCGCCATGAAGCCCGCTGATGCCTATGACCGCCTGGTCCGTGGCGAGGTCGAGGCCGTGTCGATCGACGCACTGCAAGGTCGGGTCGCGGCCGTAATGCTGGTACCTTACCCACCCGGCATCCCGTTGATCATGCCCGGTGAGCGTTTTACCGAAGCGACCCGTTCGATCATTGACTACCTGGCCTTCGCCCGCGCCTTCGACAGCGGTTTTCCCGGCTTTGTCGCGGACGTGCACGGCCTGCAACATGAAGACGACGGTCATGGCCGCTGCTATACCGTCGATTGCATCAAGGATTGAGGACAGTTCGCCCTATGCATTTAGTCATGAACCCGAAAGACCCCGACGTCTCGGTCCGGGTGGCCGACGAGGGCTTCTCCGAGTACATCTGGGGCAGCGATTTCAGTTTCGAAGTCAAGGCCTATGGCCGCGCCGAGATGAACCGCAAGGTCGACCAGTGGCCACTGGTCGCGGTGGCACCGTATCGCAAGTGCTATGGCATCGACCCCGAGGAGTTCGCCAGCTATCGGGGCGCGGCGGACAGTGCGATCTTCATGGCCTATCTCGATGGGCGGGCGGTCGGGCATGTGGTGGTCAGCACCAACTGGAACGGTTTCGCCCATGTCGACGAACTGGCGGTGGATGCCCGCGCGCGCCGCCATGGCGTAGCCAAGTCGCTGCTGGATGTGGTGCGGTTCTGGAGCCACAAGAAAAACCTGCCGGGGATCATGCTGGAAACCCAGAACAACAACCTGGGGGCATGCCGGCTCTATGAACGCTGCGGTTATGTGCTGGGCGGAATGGATCACCTGCGTTATCGCGGAATCGATGCCCAGACTTCCGAGGTGGCACTGTTCTGGTATCTGCTGTTCTAGCCACGGCCCTGCCTGACCGTCGATCCGCGGATCAGGACGGTGCCAGCATCGCCGTGGCTTTTTCGCCGACGATTTCCAGCAGGGCCTTGTGTGCCGCCGAAGGCTCGTGCTCCTTCAGGGTCAGGGCGTACAGGGTGATGGGAATGGCCGGCGATAGCGGACAGGCATCCAGCCCGCCGTCCCGGGCACCCACGGCGGTGAACGGGTCGACAATCGCCAGGCCTTCGCCGGCTTCGACCATGCTGCGCATCATCTGGTAGGTCTGGACCCGCGTCTGCACCAGCGGCTGCGGACGCAGGGCCTGCAGCTTGCCATCGAGCAGCAGGCTGAGGGTGTCCTGTTCCTCCAGGCCAACCATCGATTGTCCCGCCAGGTCCTGCAGGGAAATGTATTTCTGCCTGGGCTGCAGCCAGCCGTGGGGAGCGAGCAGTTGCAGTTTGCCCTGGGTCAACGCTTCGCACTGGATCTGCGGGTGTTCGGGGTTGTGCAGGCTCAGGCCCAGATCGATCTCGTGCAACAGCAGGCTGCGGACGATGTCGCGGGTGTGCTGGCTGGACAGTGTGCAGGGCGTTTCGCGAAAGCGTCGACGCAGGGCCGCGATACTTTGCGGAAGCAGGTGCTGGGCGAGGGTCGGGGTACAGATCACCCGCAAGGGCGGCTCCTGATGCTGGCGCAGCTCACCGGCCAGGCGGCGCAGTGGCTCCAGCTCCCGATACAGGCGGTTGATCAGCGGTTGCAGTTCGCGGGTTTCACGCGTCGCCTGCATCCGTCCGCGCACGGTGGCGAACAACAGGAAGCCCAGTTGCTGTTCGGCATCCTGCAAGGTGGTGCTGAGCGTGGACGCCGGCAGCTGCAGCAACTCGGCGGCGGCGCCGAGGTTGCCGGTCTGCAGGATGGCCTGGATTGCTTCGATATGGCGTAAACGCATGCGTGAAGTCCATGTCCAGCACAGAGGAGGTCAGTGGACTGATCCTAACTCAAGTTGGCGCGCAAGACTGCAGCTCAGGGTGACAGCTGATAACGATGAGTTATGAAGCGACAACGTTGCTCTCTGGCTCGCGGATGATGGTTATCCCCGATTGCACCAGCAGGAACTCGTTGTCGTCGAGTTTATTGACGCGGTCGCCAATGGCGAGCTTGTAGGTGGTGACTGGCTCCGTGCCGGCCAGGCCTTCGGCTGAAGGCGTGGATTCCTGGAACTCATGCACGGAATAGACGCGACCTTCCGCGTCCCTGGCATGAAATTGTCCGACGAGTACTGCGGCCATCTGTTTAGAACCTCTGGAAATGAACACCCGATTAGCGGCTCAGTAGACCGTGATTTGGCGGGGGAAGTTTTGCACTGTGGAAAAAATAGTCCGCTTATCCTACAGACTTCCGGTTTCGCGCGGGGTAATGCCGGACTGGCGGGAAGAAAATAGCGCGAGCCATGGCGCCTGATCATCTATAACTAAAGCTCCCTTATCCCGACTATCAGGAATGTCCATGAGTACTGTCCATACCGTCGCTGTCCTGGTCGGCAGCCTGAGAAAAGAATCGCTCAACCGCAAGGTCGCGCTGGCCCTGGCCGCTCTCGCGCCAGCCAACCTTACGTTGAAGATCGTCGAGATCGGCGACCTGCCGCTCTACAACGAAGATATTGATGGCGCGCCGCCGGCGGCCTATACGACGTTCCGCCAGCAGGTCGCCAGTGCCGATGCGGTGCTGTTCGTGACCCCGGAATACAACCGCTCGGTGCCCGGCGTGCTGAAGAACGCCATCGACGTCGGTTCCCGGCCCTATGGCAAGAGCGCCTGGAGCGGCAAGCCCGGCGCGGTGATCAGCGTATCGCCGGGAGCCATCGGGGGCTTTGGTGCCAACCATCACCTGCGCCAGTCGCTGGTGTTCCTCAATGTGCCGTGCATGCAGCAGCCGGAAGCCTATTTCGGCGGCGCGGGCAGCGCCTTCGATGAGTCAGGCAGGCTGGCGGAACAGAGCAAGCCGTTCCTGCAGGGCTTTATCGATGCCTACGCGCAGTGGGTCGAGCAGCACAAGAAGGCCTGACCTTCAGGTCGCAGGCTCCAGGTGCCGGGTGACCAGCGCCTGGGTCTGCGCCAGCCAGTTGTCCATGGCCGCCGCTGACAGCTGCGCGAGACGGCAATAACGTCGTCCGCCCCAGACCAGTACCAGCCAGGCGTCGACCTGCCCGGCGGTCGGTGGCTGTGCGAGGTCGGTGCAGGCCGCGAAGGCCTGGTGCCAGGCCCTGGACAATTCCTCGAAGACCCGCTGGTGGTGCTTGGGCTCGGCGATCTGGTGTTCGAGCATCAACAACTCGTAGTCGAACAAGGGCTGGTCCGGCGCGGCGGGATGGCCGCTCAGGCGTATCAGGCGTTCTACCCGGGTCCGCCAGTCAAGGTCCGTGGGCTGGATCACCTGTGCGTCGAGCTGTTGCAGCAGGCGCTCGACACTATGGCGCACATACCCCGAGAGCAGGGCTTCCTTGCTCGGGAAGTAGTCGTACAGGGTGCCGACGGCCACCCCGGCTTCCAGGGAAACCGCGCGGGTGGTCAGGGCCTTCCAGCCGTCGCGCCGCCAAATCCGAACAAAGGCCTGGTAGATCGCCTCGACGGTAAAGATCGCCCGGGCCTGGCTGGGCCGCTTGAGCGGTTTGGCCCGGGGCTTGAGGCTGCTGGCAGTGGGCCTGCCGGCGTTTCCGAACCCGTTTTTCATGGTCTGCCATTACTCTGAGTGCATTCGCCATTATCCAAGCCAAAGGAGTTTGACCATGCCAAGTACCAGCACGGTAACACGGCTGCTCACCCGCAAAAATGCCCTCGACCGCAGCCTGCTCGATCAGGTGCAGCGCAGCCTGGTACCCGGGCCGGGTGAGGCCATCCTGAAGGTCGAGCGCTGTGCGCTGACCACCAATAACATCACCTACGCGGCCTATGGCGACTCGATGAACTACTGGGGATTTTTTCCTACCGGCGAGGACGACTGGGGTCATATGCCGGTGTGGGGTTTCGCCGATGTGCTGGCGTCGAATGTCGAAGGGGTGACGGTCGGTGAACGTTTCTACGGTTACTTCCCGATTGCCAGTCACCTGTGGATGAAGCCGGAGCGGGTGACCGAGCGCGGATTCTACGATGGTGCGGCGCACCGCCAGGAACTGACCTCGGCCTATAACCAGTACACCCGTTGCAGTTGGGACCCGTACTACAGCCCGGCGACCGAGAACCTGCAGATCCTGCTCAAGCCGTTGTTCCTCACCTCCTCGATGCTGGCGGACTTCCTGGCGGACAACCAGTTCTTCGGTGCCACGCGCCTGGTGTTTTCCAGTGCCTCGAGCAAGACCGCGTTCAGCACCGCCGTCTGCCTGGAAGGGCAGTCGGGAGTGCAGCGCATCGCGTTGACATCGACGGGCAACAAGGCGTTTGTCGTGGGCCTGGGCTGTTACGAGCAGACCCTGGGCTATGACGAACTGAGTGAGCTGACGCAAGAGCAGCCGACGCTTTATGTGGACTTTTCCGGTGACCTGCAACTGCGTGACCGGGTCCATCGGCAGTTGGGCGGACGGCTGGTCTACAGCTGCTTCGCCGGCTCCGCGCAGACCACCGGCGAGGCCCGGTTGACTGCCATGGAAGGGCCCACGCCGGTGTTCTTCTTTGCGCCGATCCAGATTCGCAAGCGCAATGCGGACTGGGGCCCGGGACGTGTCAGTGCACATATCGGCGAGGGCCTGCAGCGGTTCTACCGGTTTGTCACCCAGGGGCCGCAACCGCTGCTGGAGGTTCAGGTGGATGAAGGTTATCCGGCGGCACGGCAAGTGATCTCGCAGCTCTGTCACGGCCAGGTGCCGCCTGACCGTGGACATGTCATCAAGCTCTGATATCGCTGGCGGGCCGTTCCGGTCAGCTGGCCTGGGGCATTTCCCCGTTTGCCAGGCGCTGGTTGATCGCCGCGATCACCTGGGGCAGCTCGTTGATGGTGTCGATCAGGTAGTGCGGACGCGAGCCTGCGAAGAGGCCGTGGATACGCTGGCGCTCGGCGGCAAGGCTGGCGCTGTCCAGCGCGCGATAGGCCTCGTGGGTCAGGCCGAGGGCATTGCCGGAGCACACCAGGGCGACGGTCCACATGCCGGCGCGACGTCCTTCGAGGATTCCCGGAACCGTGTCGTCGACCTTCACGCAGGCCGCGACATCGTCGATGCCCAGGGCGATCACATTGGCCAGGGCCTGGGCCGGCCACGGGCGGCCGTTCGGCACTTCGTCGGTGGCGACCACATGGTCGGCCACATAGCCGTTGCCGGCCGCCAGTTCGACGACCTTGGCCATGACCTGGGCCGGATACCCGGAGCACGAGCCGATCTTCAGGCCCTGCTGGCGCAACTGGGCAATGGTGTCGAGGGCGCCGGGGATCAGGGCCGAATGTTCGGCGATCTTTTCGATCTGCAAGGGCATGAAGCGCTGGTAGATGGCCGTGACATCGGCGTCGTTCGGCACGCGCCCGAATACCTGGCGATAGCGCTCGGCGATCTGCGGCTGGTCGCACAGGGTGCGGATATGATCCCACTTGCCCATGCCCATCGGGCCCCGGGCTTGCTCGATGGACACCTGCACGTCGAACTCGGCGAAGGCTTCGACGAAGATCTGGGTCGGTGCGAAGGAGCCGAAGTCGACGACGGTGCCGGCCCAGTCGAGGATGGCTGCCTGCAATCGGGTCGGTTGGGTGTAGTTCATGGTGGTTACCTCAAGGACGAAAAGTAATGATCGGCTGGGCGTGATCGAATTGAGACAGCCAGGACTTCCATTTCCCGCAGCACGTCGCCGATCGCCTGGACGGCGGCCCGCATGTCACGGCTGTCGATGTGGCCGATGCAGCCCACGCGGAAGGTCTCGACTTCGGTCAGCTTGCCCGGATAGAGAATGAAACCCTTGGCCTTGACCCGTTCGTAGAACGCCTTGAACTGATAGCGCGGGTCCTGCGGCGCATGCACGGTAACGATGATCGGCGCCTGGATCGCGCTCGGCAGGAAACTGCGCAAGCCCAGTTTGCCGAGTTCCTCGAGCAATACCCGGCAGTTGTCCGCATAGCGTCGATGGCGCGCCGGCTGGCCGCCTTCTTCGCGATACTGCAACAGGGCCTCGTGCAGGGCCGCGACCACGTGGGTCGGCGGCGTGAAGCGCCACTGGCCGGTCCGCGCCAGGTAGTCCTGCTGGTCATGCAGGTCCATCGCCAATGAATGGGAGTTGCCGGCCGCCATGGCCAGCGTGGATTGGCGGGCGAGGACAAAACCCATGCCCGGCACGCCTTCCAGGCATTTGCCGGAGGCGGCGATCAGCGCGTCGAACGGCACCTGCCGGGCGTCGATGGGCAAGGCGGCGAAGGAACTCATGGCATCGATGATCAGGCGTCGGGCGCAACGGGCCACCACCTCGGCGATCTCCTGCAGCGGGTTGAGAATGCCGGTGCTGGTTTCGCAATGGATCAGCGCGACATGGCTGATGGTCGGATCGGCGAGCAGCAGGCGTTCGATCTCGGCGGCATCGCTCGGCTGGTCCTCGGCGGTTTCCAGGGTGCAGAAGGCCCGGCCCAGCACCTTGCAGATCGTCGCCAGGCGCTTGCCATAGGCGCCGTTGATCAGCACCAGGACCTTGCCGTCACGGGGCACCAGGGTGCCGATGGCCGCCTCGACGGCAAAAGTCCCGCTGCCTTGCAACGGGATGCAATGGTGGGTCCCGGTGCCGTTGACGATGTCCAGCAACTGTTCGCAGACACTGGCGGTCAGCCGGTTGAAGCGCTCGTCCCAGGAACCCCAGTCCTGCAGCAGCGCCTGGCGGGTGCGGGCCGAGGTGGTGAGCGGGCCGGGTGTGAGAAGAACAGGGCCGGACATGACGGGAGCGGCGGTACTCATGGGGTTTCCTTGCAGCGCTGATCATTGACGGGATACAGGGCATAAATTGCAGTTTGCCTTGTCATCAATCAAATTGTTTGTTGTTATGCGAGCTATAAGTGAGGCCGATAGCAATGAACCTGTTCCAACTCCGCGCATTCGATGCCGTGGCCCGCGAGGGCAGCTTTACCCGTGCCGCCGCCCGGCTGTTTATCAGCCAGCCGGCGGTCACCGGGCATATCAAGGCCTTGGAAGAGCACTACCAGATCACCCTGTTGCGTCGTACGGCACGGCGCGTGGAACTGACGGAGCAGGGCACCCGCCTGGCAGCCATCACCCGGGCGATGTTCGGGCTCGCCGAGGAGGCGCGGGTCATGCTCGAAGCCAATCGCCAGTTGCTCACCGGGCGCCTGGAAGTGGCGGCGGATGGGCCGCACATGGTCATGCCGATGCTGGCCAGCCTGCGTGCGCGTTATCCGGGAATCACCGTCAACCTGCGGCTCGGCAATGCCCAGGAGACATTGGCGGCGCTGCTCGCGGAGCATGCCGATGTCGCGGTGCTGACCGAGGTCGAGCCACGCAAGGGGCTGCACCTGCAAGCCTTGAGCGAGTCGCGGATCTGTGTCCTGGTGCCCGCCGGGCATCCCTGGGCGGCCGAGCGCGAAGGTATCGCCCTGCAGCGCCTGGATCAGGTGATCATGGTGTTGCGCGAGCCTTCGTCGATTACCCGCCGGACCTTCGACCAGGCCTGTGGGCTGGCCGGGGTCATCCCGCGGGTGTTGCTGGAGCTGGACAGCCGCGAGGCGGTGACCGAGGCAGTGGCGGCCGACCTGGGACTGGGGATCGTCTCGTCCCTGGAGGTCAGCCATGACCCGCGCATCCGCGCCGTGCCGATCATCGGTGATGGCTTGCGCAACCGGCACATGATCGGTTGTCTGGAGCGGCGTACCGAACTGCGCCTGATCCAGGCGCTCCTCGGGCTGGCGCCCTGAGGGACCGTTCAATTCGGTCCAGCCCGGCTCAGTCTGGTCCGGCAGGCTTGATCAACCATTCATAGATGCTGTTCAACTCGTCACGACAGGGCGTGCAACTGTCGTGCGGGCTGCCCTGGAGCAGGGCCTGGCGTTGAGCGGGGCTCCAGTGTTGCGTCAGGTAGTCGTGCAGGGCCACGCATTGCCCGGGGTAGAGCAGCCAGAGCTGTTCCGGGGTATTACCCAGCTCCAGCGCCAGCCGGTGTTTCTGGTACGCACTGAGCATGGCGACGCCGCGGGCATCGCTGCGGCCTTCGAGCAGGATGTCGTCACGGCCCAGGCGTGCCAGTTCCTTGAGGCCCGGGCGAGGCATGCGCACGATGTACCAGATGCTGTCGCACAGGCAGCGGCCAGGGTTCTGCGGCTGTTCGTAGAGGTGGATCTCTCCCGGTGCATCGGCTGCGCCCGACGCCGTGACGGGATGGCAGGGGTCCTGCTGGCGTATCGGCGGTTGCTCGGCAGGCATGGCAGCGGGGGGCATATCGCTCTCCCGCCCGGCCAGGAAACCGCAGATCACCAGTTGGTCCGGGTCATGGTCGACACAGTCGATCAGCACCTGGCTGCCTACCGGCGGAGCTTTTCCTTCGGCCATCCCCAGGGGAATCCAGCAGCCGGGAAGGTGGTCCGCCGAGTGCAGGGCACCCTGCAACCGGACAGGCAGGCGTCCCTGGGCATCCGCCTGCGCCGACTGTCCTGGCGGGCCGAGCACGGTGCCCAGTTGATAACCCTGTTGCCGCGGTCGTTTCTGGCGCAGGGCCGGGCGAAACGGTGTGGCCCAGGGGATCGCCCGGAAGTGATTGCCGTAGCCCCCGGCCTCGAAGTGCTCATCCGACAAGGGTGTCTGCCCGTATTCGTCACCGAGCGGCCCGAGTGCCTCGCCATTCAGTCGTTGCTCGCCCCAGTGCTGGACTTCGATGATCAGCCACTGGTCGTTGAGTGTCGCACGGGGGTGGCCGCTCAGCCGGTGTACATCGCCGCTGTGCAGTTCCCCCAGGTTGCTGTTGCCCAGGACCTGCCGGCCTTCGCAGCGCAACCGCTCCAGGGTTCGCCGGCTGCGTTGCAGGGCATGCCGTTGCTGCGGATCGGCAATCGCCGGGGGCGGGCCATAGGCCCCTGCCTGATTGGCCGCACCGTCAGGCTCGGGTGCAGGGTTCCAGGCCTGTGCCGACCAGTGCGGACAAACGACCCCGGCCGGCCGCTGAGGGTCGGCGTGGGAAAGCATCGCGTGGCGTTCGTGAAGTCGGCTGATCACCGGCTGCCCGTCGTCAGGCGGGGTTTCACGGTAGGGTACGGTACCGGCGCGCTCGGGAAAGGCCTGGGGATCTTCGGCGAATACCACGACATGCTGTCGGGGACTGTGTTCGAAGTGATAGTGAATGCCTTCCTCCTCGCATAGCCGGTTCAGCCACTGCAGGTCGTCCTGGTCGTGTTGCTGGCATTGCGGACGCGGTGGGTAGATGCCCTGGTGGAGTTCGAAGCGATAGTCGGCGGCGGTCAGGCCGTGGCTCTCGAGCAACTGGCGAAGAATCTCGGGGACGCTCAGGTCGTAGAACACCCGGCGCCTGGCATTGCGTTCGAGAAGCTGGAGGCGCGGGCCCAGGACCATCCGGTAGTGGCACAGCTCCGGGTTGAGATGGCGACGACTGACTTCATGGATCAGGCCGTGGGCACCTTCCCGGGCCCGGCCGAAACTGAGGAATGCCGGCTGTTGCAGCAGCAGGTTCAGGTCCAGCTCGGGATCATCGCCCAGCAGTTCGATTTCAAAACGATAGGGCCGGTTCAGGGCCTCGCGCCCGCTGAAGTGAATGACCTGGAAGGGCGTCGCGAAAGGGAGAATCGCCAGTGAGATCAGTCGTTCCTTGTCCTGAGCCATTGCATCTCTTCTTATAGGGGATTTTGCGGCAGAGGGTACGAAATGCCGCGGACGCCTGGACATAGCAAAACGGCTTTTGGGAATTTGCCTACGATGATCTGGGTAGAGTCGTAGCGATTGTCAGGTTTTGGTCGATCAGCGACTTTTTGCCGTATAAACTGCGCGCAAAGCGTCGGCCAATAGATGTCACGACGCCACTGATCGAGAGAGTGAGTAATGGGCGCACAGTGGAAGGTTAAACACAAAGAGGCGGCAGCCAACGCCAAGGGCAAGCTGTTCGGCAAACTGGTCAAGGAAATCACCATCGCCGCGCGCAATGGCGCGGACATCACCACCAACGCGCACCTGCGCCTGGTGGTGGAGCAGGCGAAAAAGGCCTCGATGCCCCGTGAGACCCTGGAACGTGCGATCAAGAAAGGTTCCGGCCAACTGGGCGAGACCGTGCAGTACCACCGTGTGACCTATGAAGGCTTCGCCCCCCATCAGGTGCCGCTGATCGTCGAATGCGTCACCGACAACATCAACCGTACCGTGGCGGAAATCCGCGTGGCCTTCCGCAAGGGCCAGCTGGGTGCCTCGGGTTCGGTGGCGTGGGACTTCAACCATGTCGGCCTGATCGAAGCCGCGCCGGATACCCCGGATGCGGACCCGGAAGTGGCGGCCATCGAAGCCGGCGCGCAGGATTTCGAGGCGGGCGAAGAGGGCGCGACCCTGTTCATCACCGAGCCGACCGATCTCGACGCCGTGCAGAAAGCCTTGCCCGAGCAGGGTTTCACCGTCTTGTCGGCCAAGCTGGGCTACCAGCCGAAGAACCCGGTCAGCGGCTTGAGCGACGAGCAGATGGCGGAAGTCGAAGCCTTCCTCGAAGGCCTGGACAACCATGATGACGTGCAGGACATGTTCGTCGGCCTGGCGGGCTGATTTCAGGCTATGTACGGCTTGCTGCAGGAGCCGTTCTTAGTGGCCTTATCGCCAGCAAGCCGGCTCCTGCAGGGCCGTGGGCACACTGATATCTTGTGGTGCGACGAACTTGCAGGAGCCGGTTGCTGGCGATAGCGGCCTGACCGGCAAGGCCAGTCTCAGCAGGCCTCCCGCTGCTGCTACAGCAAATCCGCGCAGATCGCCTCGAACCCCGGCCGGGCCAGTACATCCGGCTGGACGCAGCGCAACTGCAAGGCCTGCAGCGACTCAAGCGCGGGCCGGTCCATTTCCCCGTCGATCCGCTCCAGCAACTCCCCCAGGAAAATGCCGAACGCACGCACCTCGATACGTTGCAGGGCGCGGGTTTCCAGGCTGTCGGTCGGGGCATGGAACGATGCGGCGCCAAAATCCCCGAGCAGACAATCCCCGGCTTCGTTGTAGAGAATATTGTGGGCGTACAGGTCGCCGTGGCACAGCCCCAGGCGATGCAGGTGCGCACCCACCGAGGCGATTCCCCGCGCCATGCGCAAGGCCTGATCGGCGCTGAAGCGGGTCTCGTCCCGGTACACATCGCGGCTGCACGAGTCGAGGCTGGGCAGCGCCGCGAGATTGGCGAATTGCGGATCGATCAGTTCCATCACCAGGCCGGCCTGGCCATCGGGATGATCGACGATACGACCCTCGACCCGGATCAGGTTCGGGTGCAGGCCGGCGGCGATGCAGGCATTCATTTCATTCTGGGGCGAACCGTCGCTGGTCATGCTGCCCTTGTACAGCTTGACCGCCACGGCCTGGTCCGGTGCCGAAGGCCGGGTCCACAGGGCCTGGCTGATGACGCCGGAAGCACCTTCGCCCAGCCGTTGCCCGAGCTGCAACCGGGCCCAGCCGATATTCGGCGTGCTGTCACCGGCCAGGACCTCGCCGGTGTGATCGAGTTGCGGATTACCGGCATAGGCGATCCAGGCCAGGCTGGGCAGGGTCAGCAGCCACTGCGGCAGTTCGCTCAACTGGTTGGCGGCGATGCGGATCAGTTCGAGCTTGTGGCAATCGGCCAGGGTCGCCGGCAGGTGTCGCAGGCGATTGCCCGCCAGCATGAGCTTTTGCAGCAGGGGGCGGCGGCCCAGTTCATCGGGCAGTTCGCCGATCCGGTTGTCGGTCAGGATCAACCAGCGCAACAGTGGCGGCAATGCCGCCGGCGGCACGTGTTCGATGCGATTGGCCTTGAAGGCGACCATGCTCAGCCGGGCGCACTGGCCCAGGCAGGCGGGCAGCTCGGTGAACAGGTTGTCGGAACAGAACAGGATGCGCAGGTGCGGCAGGCGATGCAGGTCATCCGGCAGGCTGCTCAACTGGTTGCCGCTCAGGTTGAGGATTTCCAGGGAGTCGGCCAGCTGGAAGATTTCCCGGGGAAACTCGGTGAGCCCGCAGGACAGGTCGAGTCGCTTGATGCCGGTCAATTGGCCGGCGCGCAGTTGGGCAAGGGTATCCATAAGCGGAGGTCCGTACGGGTCACGATCAGCGAAAAAGGCCGCCATCATAACGGTGTGGAGGCGACCTTGCTCATGGTTGCGTTCGGGGACCGACTTCCACCAGCTGGCCCAGGCGGCTACGGGTGCGCGCCAGGTCGATGGCATTGCCGCCGAGACTGTCGCGCAGCGGCTGTGCGCCGATCAGCAGCAGGCGCTTGTCCTGGTCGTAGAGGACGTCGATCAGGTTGATGAAACGCTGCTGGGCGGCGATCGAGCAGTTCTCGAGGCTGGGCAGTTCGTCGATGATCCAGGTATCGAAACGCCGGCACAGCTCCAGGTAGTCCATCACCGCGGTGGGTTCTTCGCACAGGTCGGCGAACTCGAAGCGCACGTGGCGATCCTGGTTCTGGCGCACCCTCAGTTGACGCGCACCGACCACCAGCGGGGAGGCCGCGGCCCCGCGCTCCGGCAGTTGCAGGGCCTGGCGTTGTTCGAGGCTGCCGGGCCAGATGTACTGGCCGTGGGTGAATTGCTGCTGGGCATGACTGCGCGGCTGGCTGCGGTAGTCGTGGGGGCCGCCGACTTCCATGACATCCATCCGCGCGTGGATCAGATCGATCACCGGTTTGAACCGCGCGTGATAGAGCGGGTTTGGCAGCAGGCCCTGGGGCGGGTAATTGGACGTCACCACCAACAGCACGCCGCGCTGGAACAGCGCCTTGAACAGCCGGGTGATCAGCATGGCATCGCCGATGTCATGGACATGGAATTCGTCGAAGCACAGCAGCCGGCATCCCTCCAGCAGTTCGTCGAGTGTGCGGCCGAGGGCATCCGGTTCTTCGCGATGGATAAACATGCCCTGGTGCAGGCGGGCGAAGAAATCGTGGAAATGCAGGCGCTGTTTCTCGGCAATCGGCACGGCCTGGAAAAAACCGTCCAGCAACCAGCTCTTGCCGCGACCGACGGCACCATATAGGTACAGGCTGCGCTGGCGCTGCTGGGGCGAGGCCTGCAACAGCGCGGTGGCCTGCTGGGCCATGCGTTCGATGACCCGCTGCTGGCTGTGGCTCAGGGTATAACCCTGATGGCTGGCCTTGTGCCGGAAATACTCGTGCACGTCATGGTGCGGCGCTACCACGCCGGCCTTGCCGGAGAGGGCCTTGCCGAACAACCGGCGCAGGGCCGGCCAGCGGGATTTCACGCCGGGGCGATGAGGAGGTAGAGCGGCCAACGGAGAAGGTCCCCTTAGGTGAAAATCCTGATCGTCCCGGTCATGGTGTCCTGGCAAGCGTCGTCGCGCAGATGGCGCAAGGCTATCTTGGCGACAGTCGCGCTAATTTAACCATACAAAATGTGGCAGTCAGCAATTCCTGAAGGGCGCGCGACGATGTTTTGCGCTGCCATATGTCGGCTTGCACATAAAACCAATGCAGGCATATGGCCATACCGTTTATTCTGAGGCGCTTTTCATCGCTCGGCTTTTTTCGTCAAGGTCCCCGCCGCTCAAATGGATTGAGCCATTGAGCGGAGCCCGTGCGAATGCCTTAAGAACGGGACCGACCCATGCACTCCATCCATCGACTGTTGCTCGCGCTGGGCGCGTTCTGCCTGCTGCCCGACAGTGCCCGGGCGGCTGTTGGCGGGCAGATCGAGGCCCGCCTGGTGATCACTGCCGGTTGTGAAGTCAGCCACGCCGCCGGGGCGGGCCTGGATCGAAGCAAACCGCTCGACCCCCGATTGCCCGGGATCCGGGACCACCTGGCGGTGAGCTGTGGTTCTTCGCCCAACAGTCCGACCCAGTTCACCGTCAAGGTCGACACCCGGGTCCATGATCTTGATAGCGCTCGCACGCGGACTGCCGGACCCTACCGCGATACGGTCGTCGTGACGTTGGGTTGGTAGCCGAGTCGCTCGCCTAATCGAAACAAAATGTTCCAGGCCGTTCCGTTGAATCCCGGCACCTCTGAACGAAATTCTACTGTGAATACAGCTTTTTCCGAGAAGAACTACAGGGTCTTGAGTGAAAAGACCTAGGAAAAGTACTGCAAATATGTGGCTGAATTTCTGACTCAGCTGGCAGCTTTGTCCTTCACTGCTAACCTGATGTTAGCAAGCCATCCCTCAAAAGGATTGAGGCCGTGAAAGGACCTATGGTTTTGGCAGTCGTGAGCGCATTGTGCAGCGCCCAGGCGTTGGCCGCGCAGCTCCAGGTGGAGGTGCGGGTCAATGTGATGCGCGGCTGCCAGCTGGTCGGCGTGACCCGCGAGGCGGGCATCGACCAGTTGGGCGTGCTCGACTTTGGCAACACCGCCCGTCTCAACGATCCGGCGGGGCCCTTGAGCGCCGCGCTGACCAGTGCCCGCCTGCCACGCCTGGAATGCAATCCCGACACCCCTTATCAAGTGCGCATCGACGGCGGCCTGCACGGCGGCATCGGTGAAGTGCGTTACCTGGCGGGCGATTCCCGCAGCAGCCCGATTCCCTATCGACTCTACCGCGATGCCGCGCGGCGTACTGCGTTGCCGGTCAACGAAGCCTTGAGCGGCACCGTGCCCGACAGCGGTTCGGTGGAGCTGCCGTTGTATGCGCGGATCGAACCCCTGGCCCAGGTGCCGCGCGTCAGCCGTTACACCGATATCGTGAAGGTGACCGTCACCTGGTAGGCGTTTGCAGCAACCTCTGCCGGGTGGACCCGGCAGGAAAAGGAATGTCGCCCGCGAGCGGGCGGCCAATCGGTTTTATCCTGATGGAAGTAGGATCGGCATATGAAATACCGCAACCGCGTCGTGCTCGCCCTCGCGCCCCTGCTTTTGCTGGCGGGCGGTGCCGAGGCGGTAATGACCGGGACCATCCAGGCCCGGCTGGTCATTTCACCGGCCTGCGAGGTGAATGCCGGGGTGGCGCCCATGCCCGGGAATCTCGGGCGACTGGATTTCGGCAGTTCGGGGCCGACCTGGACCCGTCCGCTAAACGCAGCGATCACCGGCAGCGGTGGGGCCCTGCAAGTCACCTGCAATACCTCGGTCAGTGGCTTCACCGTGACCATCGATGGTGGTGTCAACGGTGACGGCACCACCCGGCGCCTGAGCAACGGCCGCCAGACCATTCCCTACCGACTCACCGTCGATGCCGCCGGCACCGACAGCTACAGCATCGGGCAACAACGCAATTTCGCCGTCAGCACCGGAGCCCAGAGGCCGATTCCGGTCTATGGCGCCGTGGTGGCGAATACCAACGCACTGCCGGCAGGTACTTACCGCGACACGCTGACGGTCACGTTGGACTGGTAACTCAACAGAGGATGAGCATCATGCAGCAACTTGCTTCGCGTCTTGTTTTATCAGTGCTCGGCCTGGCACTGGCCACCGCTGCCCAGGCTGCGACCACCGTCACCGGGCAGATCAGTTCGACCCTGATCCTGACCAGCAGTTGCCTGGTCAACGGCGGGGCCGGTGCCACCAACCTGAACTTCGGTACGCTGAATTTCGGTACCACCGATAGCCTGTTCACCCAGACCGGCACCCAACTGGTGGCCGCCGGCGGTGGCGCGGTGTCGATCCAGTGCTCGGCCGGCACCACGCCCACCGTGACCATCCAGGGCGGCCTGCACGACGGGCAGTCCACCGGTGGGACCCGGGCCCTGTACGACGGGGTGTCGCACTTCGTGCCTTATGACCTCTACACCGACTCCGGGTACAACAACATTCTGGCGAGCAATGGGGTGATCAACCTCGCGGCCAGTACCGGCGCGGCCCAGACCATCAATCTCTGGGGCAAGGCGGTGGGTAAACCCGGGCTGCCGGCCGGGACCTACAGCGACACCATCTCCGTGCAATTGAGCTTCTGAGTGCGATGGCCGGCCATGGATGCGCCTTCGTGCTGCTGGCCTGCGCGAGCAGCCTGCCGTTGCCGCTGGCGGCGGTTACCAGTGCGAGTTTCCAGGTCAGTGCCAGCATTATCGCCGGTTGCCTGGTGGTGGGCGGGGGCTCCAACTACGGCAACCTGAACTACGGCAGCTACTCGGCGTTGTCGACCAGTACGGTGTCGACCTCGCTGACCAGCGGAGTGCAATTGCAATGCACGCCGGGGGTGACCCTGAGCATGAGTGTCGATGGTGGGCAGAACAACAACAGTGGCCGTCACCTGAAGCTCAACAGCGGCACCGCCCTGGTGGCGTACCAGCTGTTCAGCGACGCCGGCCTGAGCCAGGCGCTGGGGATCAGCCAGAGCGTGAACGTGGCCTACGGCAATGCGAACAACATCAGCCTGCCGATCTACGGCAGGGTGGTATTACCGGGGAATCAGCCGGCGGGAACCTACAGCGATGTGCTGCAGGTACAGCTGTCCTGGTAGGGGGCGGTTCAATTGAAGCGACAAGGAGTTTGCGTATGTATTCACCCTCCCGGCACTTGCGGGCCGTGCGTGACGGAGTGCTGGCCATGGTCTTGCTGGGCGCGGGCCAGGCCTGGGCGGCAAGCTCGGTATTGATCTGGCCGATCGACCCGGTCCTGGAGGCCGACCAGCAGGCCAGCGCGCTGTGGCTGGAGAATCGCGGCAATGAAACCACCAACCTGCAGATCCGGGTCTTCGCCTGGAGCCAGAACGGGTTCGACGACCAGTACCAGAACCAGCGCGAGGTGATCGGCAGTCCGCCGGTGGCGCGCATCGAGCCGGGCCAGAAGCAGTTGGTGCGCCTGACCCGGACCCGCGACGTGCCACCGGGACGGGAGCAGGCCTACCGCATCATCATCGATGAGATCCCCTCGGCGAAATCGCCGGATACCGCCGCCTCGGAAGGCAAGACGGCGGCGGCGATCCAGTTCCAGATGCGTTACTCGGTGCCCTTGTTCACCTATGGCGCGGGGCTCTGGAGCAAGGAAGACCTGACGCGCCAGCGCGACCCGAAAAGTGCCGGGGTCCCTGACCTGAGCTGGCGCAAGGTGGCGCAGGGCGGGCGTTCCTATATCGAGATCCGCAATCGCGGCGCGGTGCATGCGCGACTGACCGATGTGGCGCTCAGGCAGGGCGGCCAGCCCCGGCCGGTGGTCGAGGGCCTGATGGGGTATGTCCTGCCGGGGGCGACCATGCGCTGGCCGGTACCGGAACCCCTGGCCGGCGGCCAGGAACTGCTGTTGCGGGTCAATGGTGCACCACAGGTCCAGAGCGTCAAGGCGGATCAGTGAAGAACAGGGAGTGAGCTGAGTGTGGGCTCGTCATATCCACTATCTGCCATGGCTGGCCATGGGCTGTTGCTGGCTGGTGTTCCTCCCGCGGGTCGGGGCCGGTGAACTGCCGCCGCCACCCACCAGCCTGGAGGCCATCCCCGATGCGCAACTGTACCTTGAGCTGCTGGTCAACCAGATGGACACCGGCAAGGTGATTGTCGTCGAGCAGCGGGCCGGCCAGTTGTTCCTGTCGGCCTCGGACCTGCAGGCGATCGGCATGAAACTGCCGCCGTCGGTCTCCGCCGAAGTCGCCCTCGACCAGTTGCCGGGCCTGCACAGCGAATACGACAGCCATGGCCAGCGCCTGCTATTGACGGTACCGGCGGACTGGCTGCCGGCGCAGTTCCTCGGCAACCGCCAGGCCTATCCGCGGACCCAGGCGCTGACCAGCTTTGGCGCGATGCTCAATTATGACCTGTACCTCAATGACACCGACGACGCCGGCACCTACCTGGCGGCCTGGAACGAAGTGCGGGTGTTCGACACCTGGGGCACCCTGTCCAACACCGGGCAGTACCGCCGCAGTTTCGGCACGAATACGGGCGGCGGGCTGGACAACGGTTACCTGCGCTATGACACCACCTGGCGTTATTCCGACGATGAGCGCCTGCTGACCTACGAGGCCGGCGACGTGGTCAGCGGCGCCTTGCCCTGGAGCAACTCGGTGCGCCTGGGCGGTGTGCAACTGTCTCGGGATTTCGGTGTGCGCCCCGACCTGGTGACCTATCCGCTGCCGCAGTTCGCCGGTGAAGCGGCGGTGCCGTCCTCGGTGGATCTGTTCATCAACGGCTTCAAGTCGTCCAGCGACAATGTGCAGCCCGGTCCCTACACCCTGACCAATATCCCCTTCATCAACGGTGCGGGCGAGGCGGTGGTGGTGACCACCGATGCCCTCGGGCGACAGGTGTCCACCACCGTGCCGTTCTATGTCACCAGCACCTTGCTGCAAAAGGGCCTGGCGGATTTCTCGGTGGCCGCCGGTAACCTGCGCCGCGATTATGCGCAGCGGGATTTCGGCTACGGTCCGGGCGTGACCTCCGGCAGCCTGCGCTATGGCCTGAGCGACAGCTTCACCCTGGAAAGCCACGTCGAGGCGTCCAGCGACCTGACCCTGGGCGGTGTCGGCGGCAACCTGCGCCTGGGCAACTTCGGCGTGCTCAACAGCGCTGTCAGCCAGAGCCGTTTCGACGGTCGCCAGGGCCAGCAGGTCAGCCTCGGCTACCAGTACAGCAGCCAGCGCTACAGCCTGTCCTACCAGCGCCTGGAGCGTCACGATCAATACGCCGACCTGACGGTCATCGACACGCCGTCGATCAGCCTGAGCAAACGCAGCGAGCAGGTCACGGCCAGCCTCAACCTTGACAGCTGGGGCAGCCTGGGCGCCGGTTATTTCGATATCCGTGCCGCCGACGACTCTCGCACCCGCCTGCTCAACCTGACCTGGAACCGTCCGCTGTGGGGCAACAGCAGTTTCTACCTGTCGGCCAACCGTGAAATCGGCGACAGCAACTGGGCGGTGCAGGCCCAGGTCGTGATTCCCTTCGACCTCAACGGCAGCCTGAGCATGAGTGTCGAGCGTGACAAGAGCGGCGCGAGCCTCGAGCGGGTCAATTACAGTCGCGCCGTACCCAGCCAGGGCGGTGTGGGCTACAACCTCGGCTATGGTCATGGTCGGGGCCCGGATTACCGCCAGGCCGACCTGACCTGGCGCCTGCAGTCGGTGCAGTTGCAGGCCGGCGTCTACGGCAGCAGCGAGGCCGAGACCCGCTGGGCCGATGCCAGCGGTTCGCTGGTGTGGATGGACAAGCAGGTCTTCGCCGCCAACCGCATCAACGACGCATTCGTGGTGGTCAGCACCGACGGTTACCCGAAGGTGCCGGTGCGCTACGAAAACCAGCTGGTGGGCGAGACCGACAAGTCCGGGCGGCTGCTGGTGCCCTGGAGCAGCGGCTACTATCGCGGCAAATACGAAATCGATCCGCTGAACCTGCCGGCCAACGTCCAGAGCCCGACGGTCGAGCAGCGCGTTGCGGTCCGTCGCGGCAGCGGCTACCTGCTGAAATTCCCGTTGAGCCGGATCGTTGCCGCCAGCGTCGAACTGGTGGATAGCCACAACCAGCCGTTGCCCCTGGGGGCCAACGTCATCCATGAGCAGACCGGGGCGGCAGCCGTGGTGGGCTGGGATGGCCTGGTCTACCTGGAAAACCTGGCGAAGCAGAACAGCCTCAAGGTGACCCTGGCCGATGGCGGCACCTGCCGGGTGCAGTTCGCCATGCAGGAGTCTGCCGAGCAGGTGCCCCTGGTCGGTCCGCTGGTCTGTCGATAGACACAGGAGGTGTCGAATGAAGGTGCGTAGTCTGGTCTCGGTTCTGCTGTTGAGCGGGTTGGCGTCCCAGGCCCAGGCGTTGTGTTCGGTGGTTGCCACGACAGCGGCGGGTTTCGGTCCGGTGAGTTCGATCCTGACACGGACCACGGTGCAATCGACGTCGACCACCAATGCCGGGCTGAGGTGTACCGGTTCGCTGCTGACCCTGCTGACCACCAACGATCACTTCTATGCCACCATCAGTTCCAGCACTGCTGGCATGGTCGGTCCCACCGGCGATGTCATCAGCTACAACATCTACGCCAGCAACAATACCGGCGCGGCCTACCTGATCACCCGGAACACGCCCTATGATTTTGCCCGCAATGGCATCATCGACCTGCTGGGTCTGCTCGGCGGCTCGACGCCCAAGACCGTGCCGATCTACTTCGGGACAATAATCGGCAGCAACGTCGCGGCGGGGATCTACACCGAGACCCTGAGCATCTACTGGGATTGGAATTATTGTGCCGGCATCGGTGCGCTGGGTATCTGCCTGGGGCGTGACGTCAGCACCGGCACGGCCAGCCTGACCGTGAACATGACCGTCAGCAACGACTGCACGGTGAGCGCGCCGAATATCAGTTTTGGTGGCGCCCCGGTGATCAGCGCCTTCGGGACGATCAACCAGACCATCAATGTGTCGTGCACCAAGGGCAGTCCCTACACGGTCGGCCTGGACCCCGGCCAGAACGCCAGCGGCGGCCGGCGGCGGATGGTCTCGGGGGGCAACTTCCTGTCCTACGACATCTTCAAGAGTGCCGGCACCACGGTCTGGGGCAGCGTCGGGCCGGCCCGTCGCTCGAGCAGCGACGCCGAGGTCAATCCGGGCAACGGCCTGGGCCTGGGCAGCCAGGTGTTCAACTACAACGCCAAGGTCTACCCCGACCAGAACACGCCGCCGGCCGGCACCTACACCGACAACGTGATTCTCGACGTGGGGTTCTGACAGGCCCGGTCGTGCTGGCTAGCGCTCGATGCTGCGGTTCCAGCGGGCGTTCCATTCCGGGCGCAGCAGGTTGACCTGGTCCCAGTCTATGGCCACCGCGGTATCCAGGTATTTTTTCATGGCCTCGACCTGGCCGCGGGTACGGTCGGTGGTCGGCGTGTTGGGGTTGGACGGAATCTGGTCGCCATCCTCCAGCGCCGCCGCCTGGGCCTCGGGCGTCAACAGGAACTCGGCGAGTTTCTGCGCCAGTTCGGGCTGGGTGTTGTTGGCAATCGCGCATTCGGCCACGTTCAGCACCACCGCGCCCTCCTTGGGCTGGGCGTATTCCACCGGGATCCCCTTGAGCTTGAGCGCGGTGACCTGGGTCGGGGTCAGCGGGAACAGCGCTGCCTCGTCGGTCTGGACCATCTCCGAGAGCTTGGCCGAACTCGGGATGTACTCCAGCACGTTACGCCCGACACTGTTCGGCCAGGCCTTGAAGCCCGGGTCGACATTGGTTTCGCTGCCGCCCTGGAGCCGGTTGAACATCAGGAACCCGTGCAGGCCGAAGGTCGAGGACGACATCGACTGGAACACCAGCTTGTCCTTGTACTTGCTGTCCGCCATGTCCATCCACGAGGTCGGCGCGGCCCAGCCTTTTTCCTTGAACAGGCGTGTGTTGTAGGCAAGTCCGGTCACGCCCAGGCTGACCGCCACCGCTTCGTCCTTGATCCGTCCCTTGGCCGGGATCTGCGCCAGGGTCGGGTTGTCGGCGAGCTTGCTGCACAGGCCCATGGAGATCGCCCGGTACATGATCCCGTCATCGAGGAAGATCACGTGCATCTGCGGGTTGTCCTTGCTTGCCTGGACCTTGGCCAGGATGTCCGCGGAAGTGCCGGGGACGATGACCACCTTGACGTTATTGGCCTTTTCGAAGGGCGGCAGCACCTTGTCGCTGTACAGGCGTTCCATGGTCCCGCCGTTCATGCCCAGGTACAGCGTGGGCTCGGCCCGGGCCGGCGCGGCGAGCAGCAGGGCAGTGAGAGGCAGGCAGGACAAACCGATCAGGGCGTTGCGTGGGGCATTCTTCATGGCGCGATCTTCCTCTGGGTTCTGACGGCCCGCTCAGACGGCGGGAGTGGCGTGGAAACGGGTAATGGAAAACGCCTCGATCGGCGTTGACGAGCGGCCCTGGCACACCAGCTCGGCGAGGACTTCGCCCACCGCCGGGCCGATCTGGAAACCGGCCCCGGCAAAGCCGAAGGCGTGCAGCAGGCCGGGTTGGGTTGCGCTCGGGCCGATCACCGGCTGGCGGTCGGGCAGGTAACCTTCGGTGCCGCTCCAGGTGCGAATCGCCTGGGCACCTTCGAGAAACGGATAGAGTTCGACGGCCTGGCGCAGAATCTCCAGTACGGCGGTCTGCCCCGGGCGGGCCCGGGCATCATCAAGGGCAAAACCCTGGCCGCCGCCCAGCACGCAGTTGCCGCGAGCGACCTGGCGCGCATAGATGCCGCCGCCCTCGACACCGGTGCTGGCGTCCATCACCAGAGGCAACGGTTCGGTCACCAGCATCGCCGGGTGACCGGAGTGCAGGGGCACGGTTTCACCGAATTGCGCGGCGAGGCTGCCGGCCCAGGCGCCGGCGCAATTGAGCAGCCAGGCGGCACGGATCTCGTGGCCGTTGCGCGTGCGCAGGCGAAAGTGCCGGCCATCATGCTCGACCTGGCTGACCTCGCTCTGTTCCAGTACGTTTGCCCCGAGCTGGCGGGCCGCACGGGCAAACGCCGGGGACACCAGTCGCGGGTTGGCGTGACCGTCATCGGGGCAGAACGACGCACCCTCGGCGATCTGCCCGACCCAGGGGAAACGCCGGTGCAACTGTGCGCGATCGAGTATCTGCAGGTCGAGGCCGAAGCCCTGGCTGCTGTCGGCATAGGCCTGCAGGGCGGCCAGATCGTCGAGGCTGCGGGCCAGCTTGAGATGCCCGGAGCGCTGGTATTCGCCGTCGATGCCGATCAGTTCCGGCAGGCGGCTCCAGATCCCGTGGGCACGCTGGGACAGCGGCAACTGCGACAGCGGCCGGCCCTGGCGACGGACGCCACCGTAGTTGACACCGCTGGAATGGGAACCGCAGAAATCCCGCTCCAGCAGCACCACGCCGCGGCCCTGGCGGCTCAGGGCCAGGGCCGCCGATGCGCCGACGATGCCGCCGCCGAGAATCGCTACTTCGACGTCGATCATGGCGCGATCTCCACGCCGAACGGCAATGGCTTGATCGGCGCCTGGGCACGCAGGCGGCCGATGGTGTCGAGGGCCAGGCCGCTTTCGCTGGCGATGATTTCCGCCGCCGCCGCGCCGCAGATCCGCCCCTGGCAGCGGCCCATGCCGACCCGGCAATGGGCCTTGACCCGATTGATCTCCCAGTGGCCCTCGCGGACCACCGCCCGGACGTCGGCGACCCGCACCTCCTCGCAACGACAGAGCATCAGTTCGTCCGGGGCGTCCTGTGCCCATTGCGAGGGAAACGGGAAGGCGCTTTCCAGGCCCTGGCGAAAACCCTCGATGCGGGCCAGGCGTTGTTCCAGGCGGCTGCCGCGTGCCGGGTCGACGCTGTGCCCCAGGTCTTCCAGCAGCGCCAGGGCCGCACGTTCACCGGCCATTTCCGCCGCGTCGGCGCCCATGATGCCGGCGCCATCGCCCGCCAGGTAAATCCCGGTCACGCTGCTGCGACCGGCGCGATCGCGGTCCGGCAGCCAACTGCGGTTCAACGGGTTCCAGCTGAAATGGCAACCCAGCAGGTCCGCCAGTTGGGTCTCGCTGCGCAGGCCATGGGCGAAGGCCACGGCATCGCACTCGAGCGACTGCAGGCGACCGGCCTGGCGCCAGTGCAGCGCACGGACACGTTGCTCGCCTTCGATCCGTTCCAGTTGCACGCCCTGGTGCACGGGGATGCCATGCGCGCTCAACCAGCCCCGGTAGTACAGGCCCTTGGCGAGGGTCAGCGGCTGCCCGAGCAATCGCGGCAGGGCCTTGCACTGTGCGGCGAAGGGCGAGCTGTCGAGGACCGCGACGACCCAGGCCCCGGCCTTGGCATACTGATAGGCCACCAGGTAGAGCAGGGGACCGCTGCCGGCGAACACCACCTGCTGGCCGATGGCGCACCCCTGGTATTTCAGGGCGATCTGCGCCGCGCCGAGGCTGAACACTCCCGGCAGGGTCCAGCCGGACACCGGCAGCACGCGGTCGGTGGCCCCGGTGGCAACGATCACGGCAGCGTAGTCGAGGCGTCCGGCCCGACCTTGTTGCAGGGTATCGAGGGCGTTGTCCTCGGCGTTCCACACCAGCGTATCGGGACGGTAGTCGAGTTGCCCGCGCAGGTTATCGAGGCTCTGGTGAATCGCGTCGGCCTTGCGGGCTTCGAAACCATACAGTTGTTGCGACGAGCGACGGAAGTTCTCCGGCTGGCGCCGATAGATCTGGCCGCCACCGCGGGCGGACTCATCCAGCAATACCGGGCGCAGGCCATGCTCGACCAGGGTCTGGGCGGCACGAATCCCGGCCGGTCCGGCACCGACGATCACCACAGCGCTCATGAGCGTACGCCTCCTTCACGACTGACCTGTTGCCCGGCTTCGAGCAGGGTCGAACAGGCCCGCACCCGACGCCCGTCGGCCAGTCGAACCCAGCAGTCCTGGCAGGCGCCCATCAGGCAGAAGCCTGCGCGGGGCTCGCCGCTGAAGTCGCTGTGGCGCAGGTATTCACCACGGGTGAGCAGCGCGGTCAGCAGGGTATCGCCCAGCAGGCCGCTGGCCGGCTCGCCGTCGAGGGTGAAGTCCAGGGCCGGGCGGTCGCCTTCGGCCAGTCGTTTCAGCAGCGCCATATCGCCCTCATTGTTTTCCTACCAGTACCCGATCCAGGCCATAGACCCGGTCGAGCAGAATCATCGTCAAGGCGGTCAGCGCGATCACCAGGGCCGAAACGGCCGCCATCATCGGGTCGATGGATTCGGTGGCGTACACGTACATGCGTACCGGCAGCGTCTGGGTCGCGGGGGAGGTGACGAAGATCGACAGCGTCACCTCGTCGAAACTGTTGATAAAGGCCAGCAGCCAGCCGCCGGCCACGCCGGGCAGGATCATCGGCAAGGTGATCTGGCGGAACAGCGTGAAGCGTCCGGCGCCGAGGGATTCGGCGGCCTGCTCGGCGCTGCGGTCCAGGCCGATGGCGGCGGCCAGGACCAGGCGCAGCACATAGGGCGTGATCACCAGCACATGGGCGAAGATCAGCCAGCTGAAGCTGCCGTTGACCCCCATCAGGGCGAACAGCCGCAACAGCGCCACCCCGAGGACCAGGTGCGGGATGATGATCGGCGAGAGGAACAGGCCATTGAGAAAGTCCCGCCCGGGGAACTGATGGCGGGTCATCGCCAGGGCGGCCGGGACGGCGATCAGGGTTGCCAGGGTGGCGGCGCTGAAGGCCAGGATCAGGCTGTTGTAGAACGCCTGGACGAAGTCTGCGCGTTCGAACACCGCGCGGAACCAGCGCAACGAGAAATCCGTGGTCGGCAGGCTCAGGGTGTTTTCCGGAGTGAAGGCCACCAGGCACACCACCACCAGCGGGGCCATCATGAACACCACGATCAGGCTGTGGAACAACAGGGCCAACGGGCCGTTTCTGGACATTTACGCGGCCCCCAGGGATTTCTTGTAGCGACGCTCGATCATCCGGTTCCACGACAGCATGATCAGCAGGTTGAGCAGCAGCAGCGCCACGGCGATCGCCGCGCCCATCGGCCAGTTGAGTTCCGACAGGTACTGGTCGTAGACCAGCGTCGCGACCATCTTCAGCCGTCGCCCGCCGAGCAGGCCGGGAATCGCGAAGGAACTGGCGGACAGGCCGAACACGATCAGCGTGCCGGACAACACCCCGGGCATGACCTGTGGCAGTACCACCAGGCGCATCACCTTGGCGTGGCTGGCGCCGAGGGACAGCGCGGCCTGTTCGGCGGCGGGGTCGAGCTTCTGCAACGAAGTCCAGACCGGGATGATCATGAACGGCAGCATCACGTGGACCAGGGCGATCACCACCGCGAACGGCGTGTAGAGCAGTTTCATCGGCGCCAGGCCGATGGCTTGCAGGCTCTGGTTGACCAGGCCGTCGGCACCCAGCAGGAGGCTCCAGCCAAAGGCCCGGACCACCACCGAAATCAGCAGCGGCGTGAGGATCAGGATCAGGAAGATCGAGCGCCACGGCGTGCCCATGCGGCTGAGGATGTAGGCCTCGGGCACGCCGATCACCACGCAGAGCAGGGTGGTCAGGCCGCTGATCCAGAAGGTGCGCAGGAATATTTCGTAGAAGTACGGGTCGCTGAGCAGCACGCCGTAGTGTTCCAGGGTGTAGGCATCGCCCTTGATGCCGGTCTGGTAGTCGAAGACGTTGAACGAGAGGACGGCGGTCAGTCCCAGCGGCAGCACCAGCAGGCCGATATACAGGGCCAGGGCCGGTGCCGACAGCAGGTAGCCGTGGCGTCCCTCGCGCATGCGGGCCAGCAGGCTCATGCCGGCACCTCGCCGCTTTCCAGGACCCGCAGCAGTTCGCTCGGCCAGTCCAGGCCGACCGCGACGCCTTCGTCCAGGGGCGCCGAACCGTCATTGCGACGGACCACGGTGACTTCGCCGATCATGCTGTCGACGCGGTACAGCCACTGGCTGCCGAGGAAAAAACGACTGAGGATGCGGCCTTGCAGACGTCCGCGGCCGGCTTCCAGCAGGTCGATCTTTTCCGGGCGCAGGCTCAGGGTCAACGCCCCGTCGCCCGGCAACTGGCGCACTTGCGGACAGCCGCTGGCGTCGCGGTCCCCGGGCAGCAGGTTGGCCTTGCCGACAAAACCGGAAATGAACCGGGTGCGCGGGTGTTCGTAGAGTTTGTAGGGCTCGTCGATCTGGGTGATACGCCCGGCCTCCATCACCACCACGCGATCGCTGATGGACAGCGCCTCGGCCTGGTCGTGGGTGACCATCAGCGTGGTGATGCCGACTTCGCGCTGGATGCGGCGAATCTCGAACTGCATCTCTTCACGCAGATTGGCGTCGAGGTTGGACAGCGGCTCGTCGAGCAGCAGCACCGGCGGCTCGATCACCAGGGCCCGGGCGAGGGCGACGCGCTGGCGCTGGCCGCCGGACAGCTCGCGGGGATAACGCTCGGCGTGGCGGTCCAGGCGTACCAACTGCAGGACCTTCGCCACCCGCTGCTGGACTTCGGCCGTCGGCACCTTGCGCATGCGCAGGCCGAAGGCAACGTTGTCGTGCACCGTCATATGGGGAAACAGCGCGTAGCTCTGGAACACCACGCCGAGGCCGCGGCTGCTGGGCTTGGCGTGGGTGATGTCGCGGTTGTCGAGCAGGATCCGGCCGGCGCTGACTTCGACGAAGCCGGCGATCATCTGCAGGGTCGTGGTCTTGCCGCAACCGGAGGGACCGAGCAGCGAGACGAACTCGCCCTTGTCCACGCAAAGCTGGGTGGCGACCACCGCTTCGATGGCGCCATAGCGCTTGCACACGCCTTCAAGTCGTAGAAAGGCCATAACTGCGTTCCACCTGTATTTGTTGTGCACGCCGGGGCGCGCTTTTTTGTCATGGGCAGAGACGAAAGGACGTTGCGGGGGTGCGTGGTGCTCGACGTGTGTCGGCTACCGGTGTTGTTCGAATCGCCCCTTGTGGACGCAGAGTAGGACGAAGCCTAGGATGTGCGAAAGCCTGAATTTCACTGAAGGAATGACTATTTTCACTTTCATTCATTCAGCAAATTTAAACATTGGAAATACGCTGATGAATTCCACTGAGCGGAATGAAAATAAAAATGAAGTCGGTGTCGGTGCGGTGTCCCGGCTGTTCGCGGTACTGCGCAGCCTGGGACAGACACCGGAAAACGGCGAGCGGGTGACCCAGCTGGCGGAGAACATCGGCTTGTCCCAGCCAACCACCCACCGCCTGCTGCGCAGCCTGGTGGAGGAAGGGATGGTCGAGCAGGACGGGCGCAGCAAGCGTTATCGCCTGAGCCTGGAGTTCTTCGCCCTGGCGGCCCGGGCCGGGCAGAGCGGCAATCTGCGCGAACTGGTGCGTCCGGCGTTGCTGCGCTTGTCGGCCTCCCTCGGTGACTCGCTGTTCCTGCTGGCGCGCAGCGGTTTCGATGCGATCTGCCTGGACCGCAGCGAAGGGCCGTTTCCGATCCGCACCTTTACCGGTGATATCGGCGGTCGCGTGGCGCTGGGCGTCGGCCAGGGCAGCCTGGCGATCCTGGCCTTCCTGCCGGAGGATGAGCGGGAGACGGTGATTCGCTACAACCTGCCGCGACTGCGGGATTTTCACCTGTACGACGAGGTCTTCCTGCGTTCGGAAGTGGAGAACGTACGCAAGCTGGGGTACGCCGGGCGCAATACCGGCGTGTTGCAGGGAATGGCGGGGGTGGCGGTGCCGATCCTCGATCGCGAGGGCCGGGCGGTCGCCGCCTTGAGCGTGGCGACCATCAGTGACCGCCTCGGGCCGGACCGCCTGCCGACGGTGGTGGAATTGCTCAAGCGTGAAGCGGCGGTGATCGGGCCGCGGATCAATCCGTTCGATCCGCTGCTGCGCCGGCCTTCGCAGATCTTCGGCGCGCCCGAGTAGTCGGGCGCGCCGGATTCGAGGAGCGTTGCCACGCTCTGCGCGGGAGCGATCAGTGCGCTCAGAACTGCGTGGTCTGTTGCAGCACCTGTGCCGCCGGTGTGTCGGCCGGGGTGACCATCGCGTAGTTGTAGCCGCCGCCGGACCAGTACTCGGCCTGGAGTTCGCCGTCACGCCGCCGGCCACGCTCCAGCAGGTGGTTCTGCGGTCCTGGCGGACGCATGTAGTAGCTGATCCGCAGCCCCTGCGGGTCTTCGTAGAGGACCATCGCTGCCGCGCCCTGCTCGGTGCTCAGCAAGCGCGCGCTGACCGGCTTGAATCCGGCGCCCTGCAGGTTCGGCAGGCGGTTGGCGCGGGTGAAGTAGCGGTCGAGCCAGCCTTGCAGGTCGCCGTTCTGTTCGACCTTGAAGTCCGCCGGCAGGATGTCCTGGGTGGCGAACATGCGGTAGGCCTGCACCGCGTCGGCCATCGGTGCCGGGGTCGGGTAGCTCATCTGCCGCGCCTGCCAGCCGCCGAGGCCACCGACGCTCACGGCGATCAGCAGCACGGCCGCGCTTGCCAGGTGACGGCGCGACTGGCCGCGCAGGCGTTGGCGGATCATCGCCGGGTCCAGTTGCGGATTGGCCGGCATCTGCAGCGCCCCGCCGAGGGCGGCACGCAGGTGCTGGGCATCGCGCTGCCAGTCGCGGACCTGCCGGGCCAGTTCCGGGTGGGTGGCCAGGTAGGTGTCCATCATTTGCCGGTCGGCATCGCTGAGCTGATGGTCGACATAGGCGTGCAAATCGCGTTCGCTGGGAGGAATCGTGATCATTTCAGTATCCGCAGGGAAGGGCTGGTGATTTCGCCGTCGCTGATCTGGCGCAAGGCCTGGCGGGCGCGGGACAGGCGGGACATCACGGTGCCGGTGGGGACGTCGAGGATCTCGGCGACCTCCTTGTAGCTCAAGCCTTCCACCGAAACCCAGAGCAGCAGGGCCCGTTGCTCGGTGGGCAGTTGCTCGAAGGCTTCCAGGGTCGATTGCGCCACTACCGTGCGCTCCACCGAAGGCTGGGCATCGTCGCGCCCGGTGAAGAACTCGAGCATCCGCGCATACCGCCGGTTGCGACGGTGGGCGTCGAGGAATTGCCGGTAGAGGATCGAGAACAGCCAGGCCCGCAGATCGCCCTCGGGACGTTTTTCGCCCCAACTGGACAACGCCCGCTCCAGGCTGGCCTGGACCAGATCGTCGGCGCTGCTAGGATTACGGGTCAGCGACACGGCGAAGCGCCGCATGCGGGGAATCAGTTCACGTAGCTGTTCGTCGAGATCGTTCATGGAATCCTGCAGGTTCTTCACCTGTCATCTTGGACTAGCAAGACGTCTGGACTCGAAGGTTATTCCAATGGCCGGAAAATAAATATTCGAAAAATAAATCGGGGCGCCTGGAATAAACCATCGCGACCTTCGTCTTATAGCTCCTTCACCGTGTGGCCGCCTGAGGCCCTGGAGTTTTTTCATGGTAGATCACACCCCGCCGCCCCTCAGCGGTTCGAGCAAGGCCCTGCGCCTGGCCGCTATCGCCGTGGTGGTCGCGGCCTTGGCCGGGGCCTTTGCCTACGTCAGCGGCCGGCTCGACCCGCAGCGCCTGACACCGACGCGTATTGTCGATACCTTCGAGAAAAACAACGGCCTGCATCCGGGGTTCCGGCGCAACCATGCCAAGGGTGTGTGCGTCGCCGGTTATTTCGAAAGCAGCGATGAAGCGCGGCCGTATTCGATTGCCAAGGTGTTCGCCGCGGGCAGCGTGCCGGTGGAAGGACGTTTTGCCCTGCCCAGCGGCAACCCCTACGCGCCGGACAGCAGTGTGCCGATCCGCAGCCTGGGCCTGCGTTTCATCCTCGCCAACGGCCAGCAATGGCGCACCGGGATGAACAGCATGCCGGTATTCCCGGTGGGCACGCCAGAAGCCTTCTTCGAGCAGCTCAAGGCTTCCGCGCCGGACCCGACTACCGGCAAGCCGAATCCGGCGGCAATGGCGGCGTTTTTTGCCGGTCACCCGGAAACCGCGCCGTTCCTGCAGTGGGTCAAGACCGCCAGGCCATCGGCCAGCTATGCCACCGAAAGCTACAACGGGCTGAACGCCTTCTACCTGGTGAACGCCGCCGGCCAGCGCCAGGCGGTCCGTTGGGGGTATGTACCGTTGAGCCAGGATGCCCCGGGTGCCGTGGCCCCGGCAGGTGCCGATTTCCTGAACCAGGACCTGGAACAGCGACTGGCGGCCGGTCCGTTGAAATGGCAATTGCGCATTACCCTGGCCAATCCCGGCGATCCGACCGATGACGCGAGCAAGGCCTGGAGCGGCGAGCACAAGGTACTCAACGCCGGGACCCTGGTGCTGGAGAGCACGCAACCGCAAGACAGCGGCGATTGCCGCGACATCAACTACGACCCGCTGGTACTGCCCAGTGGCATCGAGGCCTCGGCCGATCCGTTGCTGGCGGCGCGCTCGGCGGCCTATGCCAGTTCCTATCTGCGTCGTACCAGTGAGGTCGACCAACTGCCTGCCGGTCACGCCAAACAGGAGTCACGCCCATGAGCGCCCCTTCGAAGCATTTCGCCCCCCTGGCGCGCCTGCTGCACTGGCTGATGGCGCTGATGATCCTGGCGATGCTGTTTATCGGTGCCGGGATGGTGGCGTCGGTGTCGGCCCGGCATGAGTGGCTGATCCATCTGCACAAGCCGCTGGGCATCGCGATCCTGGCGTTGGTGATCGTGCGTCTGGTCGTACGCTTCAGCACCCGTCAACCGCCCTTGCCAGAGGATCTGCCGGGCTGGCAGGTGCTGGCGGCAAAGCTGTCCCACGTGTTGCTATACGCCTTGATGCTGGTATTGCCGCTGCTGGGCTGGGCGATGATTTCGGCGGCCGGTGATCCGGTGATGCTCAGCAGTTCGATTGAACTGCCGCCACTGCTCTCGGCCAATGCCACGACCTTTGCATTCCTGCGCAAGGCCCACGGCTACCTGGCGTACCTGTTGTTCCTGACGGTGCTGATGCACCTGGCGGCAGCCTTGTTCCATGGCTGGATTCGTCGGGATGGCGTGCTGGAAAGCATGGTACGCGGCAAGGATTGAAACCCTTGGGCGCCAGGGCTGGCGCCTTCGCGGGCAAGCCCGCTCCCACAGGGACAGCGGGGTGTGCGGTATTTGTGGTTGGCCCGACCCCTTGTGGGAGTGGGCTTGCCCGCGAATAGGCCGGCCCAGGCGGCCCTTATTCAAGGATTTTTCACCACCCGCAGTGACCACCCCCAGTACCCCAGCGCCACGGCATTGATTCCCGCCCCCAGCAGGCACACGCCCAGCCAGCCCGCCCACGCGTACATCGCCGTGGCCCCGAGGGCCCCGGCTGCGCTGCCGATCGAATAGAACAGCATGTAGCCCGCCGCCAACCGGCTTTGCGCCTGTGGCCTGACGCTGTAGATCAGGGCCTGGCTGGTGACGTGCACCGCCTGCAAGCCCAGGTCGAGGGTGATCACCCCCAGCAGCAAGGCCCAGAGCGACGATTGGGTAAAGGCGATCGGCAGCCACGACAACAGCATCAGCAGCAGCGACAGGCCGCTGGTCCATTGCGCCCGGCCGCGATCCGCCCAGTGTCCGGCGCGGGCGGCGGCCAGGGCGCTGGCTGCCCCGGCGAGGCCGAACAGGCCGATCTCGGTATGCGACAGCGACAGCGGCGGGGCGCTCAGGGGCAGGACCAGCGGTGTCCACAGCACCGTCCCGGCGGCGAAGATCAGCATCGCCAGCACGGCCCGGTCACGCAGGATCTTTTCCTCCCGGAACAGACTGAACACCGACAGGATCAGCGCTCCGTACGCCTGCCGCGCCTTGGCCGGTTCGTGCCTGGGCAACACCCGCCAGAGCGCCAGCGCCATGACCAGCGTCAGTCCCGACGAGAGCAGATAGACCGAACGCCATCCGGCCAGGTCGGCCATGCCGCCGGAAACGCTGCGCGCCAGCAACAGGCCGACCACGATGCCGCTGGTCACCGTGCCGACCACCTTGCCCCGTTCACCCGCCGCTGCCAGTTGGGCGGCATAGGCCACCAGGGTCTGGGTCACCACCGCCAGCAGTCCGACCAGGCCCATGCCCAGCAGCAGCCAGAAACTGTCGGGAGCCAGGGCGCTGAGCAGCAACGCCAGCACCGACACCAGCATCTGCCCGACGATCAGCCGCCGGCGGTCGAGCAGGTCGCCGAGGGGTACCAGCAACAGCAGTCCCAGGCCGTAGCCGACCTGGGTCAGGGTTATCACGCCGCCCACGAGGGCGTGGTCCATGGCAAAGGTCTCGGCCATGGCATCCAGCAGCGGCTGGGCGAAATAGACATTGCCCACCGAGAGCCCGCAGGCGACGGCGAACAGCAGCACGACTGCCGCGCCAAGCCCCGTGGCCGGGGCTTGTGTATCGGTGGTGAGTGGGACTTCCAATGCCATGATGGACTCCTGGTTATCTGGTTGCTTTTTAAAACCAGTTGTACCCTAGAGGGAGTGGTTTTATATTGCAACCACATTTTTCCACAGGAGCCCGAGTCATGGTCAAGCGTTCCAGCCTGGAAGCCGCCGAATGCCCGGTAGCCCGTTCACTGGATGCCATAGGCGACGGTTGGTCGCTGCTGATCATCCGCGACGCCTTCGACGGCATCCGGCGTTTTGGCGAGTTTCAGCGCAACCTCGGCCTGGCCAAGAACATCCTTGCCGCCCGTTTGAAAAACCTGGTGGGGCACGGCGTGTTGACGGTCGTTCCGGCCTCGGATGGCAGTGCCTACCAGGAATATGTGCTGACGGAAAAGGGCAGGGGGTTGTTCAATCTGATCATCGGCTTGCGCCAGTGGGGCGAGACCTATTTCTACGGCCCACAGGAACAGCATTCGCGGATGGTCGACCGCGAACAGGGCTTGCCCCTCAGGCCGCTGGAGCTGCGGGCTGCAGACGGGCGACTGCTGGGGCCGGAGGACTGTCGACGGATTCCGGTCTGAGCGTTTTGCATCACAAAAGCGGACGCAGCGTGTCCAGTGAGGCATTCCCATGCAGGGCGTGGGAACGATCGGCGTGTTATTCCCGGGAGAACCGTTCCCGACTGTTGCTCAGGTGGGTCCACATCGCCGCCCGTGCCGCATCGGCATCCTGGCGCTGGATCGCGTTCAGAATCGCTTCATGCTCCTGATTGGCCAACTGCCCCAGTTGCGCAAGGTCGGCGTCGCCGCGCTCGGCCCCCTGCACCCGGGTCCGCGGGATCATCGACTGCCCCAGGTGCAACAGGATCTCGGCGAAATACGGATTGCCGGTGGCCTCGGCGATCAACAGGTGGAAGCGTTGGTCGGCGGCCACGCAACTGTCGTTGTTGGCCAGCAGGCTCTGGTATTCGTCGAGGGCTTCGCGCATCTGCCGCAGGTGTTCGGTGCTGCGCCGCCGTGCCGCCAGGGCGACGGCCTGGGTCTCCAGGCCCAGGCGCAGTTCGAGGATGTCGCGCACGCTCAGCGCGGTGTCGGCGCTCAGGCGCAGGCCATGGGCTTCCTCGCGTTCCAGCACGAAACTGCCGACCCCGTGATGGGTTTCCACCCAGCCCGAGGCCTGCAGCTTGGAGATCGCCTCGCGGACCACCGTGCGGCTGACCTTGTGTTCACGCACGATGGTGCTTTCCGATGGCAGCTTTTCCCCCGGTTTCAACTGGCCCAGGCGGATCTGCTGGGTCAGGTGATTGACCAGGTCGGTAGCCAGGTTGGGCGTGCGCTTGCGGCGTGGTGCAGGGAGGTCGGTATCAAGGCTCATGGTCGTGTCGCGCAGGAGTGAAGCACGAGCTTAACACTCGTCAGACAAGCTGTGCACAGGGCTGTTAAACATGTATGACAAGCTTGGTTTTCGCAGCCGTTCCCTGGTGATTTTCTGATGATTTTCAAACGATGATAAGCTGCATGGTGCCATGATCTAATCGGTTTATCTGATAAATTTATAATAAAAACAATAGGTTGATTGTTGTTCTGTCATTGCTTTGAAAAATCTCCAAGCACCAGGCAATTCGAAGGGACTTGTTAGCAGATTTTTCTACTCGTATGATGACTGTCGACTGGTTCGGCTGAGCCAGCACCCCGCACACAAAAATAACCCGTGGGAGACCGTCGTGAACAACACCCTCGATCCGTCCGGAATACCGGAGCGTGATTCACTGCTGGCCGTCGCCGTGGCGAAGGTCAAGCGCCATGTACTGCCGCTGTTCGTCATCATGTTTATCGTCAACTACATCGACCGGGTGAATATCGGCTTCGTGCGCACGCACCTGGAGCATGACCTGGGCATCGGCGCCGCGGCCTACGGCTTTGGCGCCGGACTGTTCTTCATCGGTTATGCCTTGTTCGAAGTGCCTTCCAACATGTTCCTGCAGAAGGTCGGGGCGCGGCTCTGGCTGACCCGCATCATGTTCACCTGGGGCCTGGTCGCCACGGCGATGGCCTTTGTCCAGAACGAAACCCACTTCTATATCCTGCGTTTCCTGCTCGGTGTGGCCGAGGCCGGGTTCTTTCCCGGAGTGATCTACTACTTCACCCGCTGGTTGCCCGGTGTGGAGCGGGGCAAGGCGATTGCCATCTTCCTCAGCGGTTCGGCCGTGGCGTCACTGATCTCCGGCCCGTTGTCGGGGGCCTTGCTACAGATCGAGGGTTTCGGCTGGCACGGCTGGCAATGGATGTTCATCATCGAAGGCCTGGCCTCGGTGGTGCTCTGCGGTTTCACCTGGTTCTGGCTCGACTCCACGCCCCGCGACGCCAAGTGGCTGAGCGCCGCCGAGCAGGACGTGCTGGTGCAGGTGATCGAGGATGAACAGCGTGCCCGCGAGGCGGCGATGCCGGTCAAGCCGTCGATCTGGACCCTGCTCAAGGACCGCCAGATCGTGCTGTTCTGCCTGTTGTATTTCTGCATTCAACTGACCATCTATGCCGCGACCTTCTGGCTACCCAGCATCATCAAGAAAATGGGCGATCTGAGCGACCTGCAGGTGGGCTTCTTCAACTCCATTCCCTGGCTGATCTCGATCATTGCCATGTACGCCTTCGCGGCGGCCTCGGGCAAGTGGAAGCACCAGCAGGCCTGGGTCGCCACGGCGCTGCTGGTGGCGGCGGCGGGGATGTTCATGTCCACCACCGGCGGTCCGGTGTTCGCCTTTGTCGCCGTGTGTTTCGCCGCCATCGGCTTCAAGTCCGCCTCGTCGCTGTTCTGGCCGATTCCCCAGGCCTACCTGGATGCGCGGATCGCAGCCGGGGTCATTGCCCTGATCAACTCCACCGGCAACCTTGGCGGCTTTGTCGCGCCGGCCACCTTCGGCTTGCTGGAGGAGCGCACCGGTTCGATCCAGGGCGGCCTCTACGGCCTGGCCGCGACCTCGGTGCTGGCGGCGATCCTGGTGTTCTATGCCCGTACCCGGCCCAAGACTTCCCACGCGCTGCCGGGGATCGTCAGCCCGGCCCTGAACAAACCCCATTGAACGACGCTTTTGCCGACAGGTACGAACCATGACTACACAGCCCCTCAATGCCGCCGGCCAGACGCCGGTGATCAGCGGTTTCCAGGTTATCCCGGTGGCCGGCCACGACAGCATGTTGCTGAACCTCAGCGGTGCCCACGGCCCGTTCTTTACCCGTAATATCGTGATCATTACCGATAGCAGCGGGCGCACGGGCGTCGGCGAAGTCCCCGGCGGTGAGCGGATTCGCGCCACCCTGGAGGATGCCCGCTCGCTGCTGCTGGGCCAGTCCATCGGCAATTACCAGAAGCTGCTCAACCAGGTCCGCCAGACTTTCGCCGAACGGGATTCGGGCGGGCGCGGGCAACAGACCTTCGACCTGCGTATCACCATTCATGCGGTGACGGCGCTGGAGGCGGCGTTGCTCGATCTGCTCGGCCAGTTCCTCGGCGTGCCGGTGGCGGCGTTGCTCGGCGAGGGCCAGCAGCGGGAGGCGGTCAAGGTTCTCGGTTACCTGTTCTATATCGGCGACCGGGCCCGGACCGACCTGGCCTATCGCAATGAAGCCGAGGCCGACGACGCCTGGTTGCGCCTGCGGCATGAGCAGGCGATGACCCCCGAAGCCATTGTCCGTCTGGCCGAGGCTGCCCAGGCACGTTACGGTTTCAATGATTTCAAGCTCAAGGGCGGCGTGCTCGACGGTGCCCGGGAGATGGAGGCGGTGACGGCCCTGGCCGAACGTTTCCCCCAGGCGCGAATCACCCTCGACCCCAACGGTGCCTGGTCGCTCAAGGAAGCGATTGCCCTGTGCCGCGACAAGCATGATGTGCTGGCCTACGCCGAGGATCCCTGCGGTGCGGAACACGGTTACTCGGGGCGCGAGGTGATGGCCGAGTTCCGCCGCGCCACGGGGCTGCCGACGGCGACCAACATGATTGCCACCGATTGGCGGGAAATGGGCCATGCGATCCAGTTGCACGCGGTCGATATCCCCCTGGCCGATCCGCATTTCTGGACGATGCAGGGCTCGGTCCGGGTTGCCCAGATGTGCCATGAATGGGGCCTGACCTGGGGTTCGCACTCCAACAACCACTTCGACATTTCCCTGGCGATGTTTACCCATGTCGCGGCCGCGGCGCCGGGTGAGATCACCGCCATCGACACCCACTGGATCTGGCAGGACGGCCAGGGCCTGACCCGCGAGCCGTTGCAGATCGTCGACGGCTTTATCCAGGTCCCGCAAAAGCCGGGCCTGGGCATCGAGCTGGATCTGGACGCGGTAGCCAGGGCCCATGAGTGCTACCGGAACATGGGCCTTGGCGCCCGGGATGACAGCGTGGCGATGCAGTTCCTGATCCCGGGCTGGTCGTTCGACAACAAGCGTCCGTGCCTGGTGCGCTAGTCGGGGGTGAAGAGCGTCACGGCGACGATCTGTTCGCCCTCGACGCGAAACTGCAACACGCCACGGGGGGCCGGCTGACCTGCCTGGTAGCATTCCACCAGCACCCGGTCCGCCGCCGTGGCGGTGGCCTGGAGTTGATGGGGTTTACGCAGCAGATCCCGTGCTGCCGGTGGGAGCGGGAAAGGGCTGTGGTCATGGTTTTCCCGCACCGTGTCACAGAACGCCAGCACCACGGCCCTTGGCGGCCTGGCCGGTGGCGAAACCATTCCGGCGTCGGCAAACAGATGGTTGAGCTGGTCGGCGGTGGCTACCGCGCGTGGGAAGCCGGTGAAGGCAGAGGCCTGCAACAGCAGTTCGGTGTATTCGCCGGGAGCCAGGCCCGAAGCCAGGCCGGTCTTGAAATGCACGCTGAGCGGTGGCCCGACCATGCCGGCGGCAACGATGGCGGCGAAGGTCGCGGCTTCGCGCAACCGCGGATCGAGACCGGGGCGCTCGTGCAGATGGCCGTAGACGACGCCGACCGCCAATTCGCCCAATGCCGGCGCGGTATGAAACAGCGCATCCAGGCGTGCGCCGCCATCAGGTACCAACTCGATAAACTGCTTGCGGCCTTCACGGTACAGCTCTGCCACGGGGTCCTTGCTGTTCATGGTATGTCCTCTGCGAAAGATAGGGGTTCGCGCGTCGACGACAGCAGGACATCGACAGACAGGAGCCTAGCCAATCCGCGGGAAAATGCCTGTGCGGGAATATTTTTTCCGCGACCGATCAAGGCTAGAGTGGTGGGCTCCAGTGAACGCTTGCAGAGAGGGCGTATGCCGACGTTTTACGACGCACGCGGGAATATCTATGCCGTGGCGAGCCCCGATGAAGTGCGTGGCCTGGGCTTCGAGGTGCCGCTGGACGCGGCGCAGGCGGCTTCGCAGCGGCTGACCTGGACCGCGGGGGCGGTGGAGGCGTTGTGCGGCTGGGGCGACCAGGCACCCGGGCGAGGTGGCAAGCACCATCGTTCCGATGGACTGCTGGTGGGGCCGTTCCAGTCCGCAGCCCCCTTCGATCTGCTGATCATCAATACCGACGGCACCCTGGCCGAACGCAGCGGCAACGGCTTGACGATTTTCGCCCAGGCGCTGGCCGAGCAAGGCCTGCTGCCGGCGCAAGGAAGCTGTCGGTTGCGGGTCCATCACGATCAGCCGGGCGGCGGCTCTCCCGTGGTCACGGTGGTCGAGCCGGCACAGGTCGAAGGTATCCAGGGTTTCTGGCTGGCGTTGGGGAAGCCGGCGTTCGGTCCTGCTGCCGTCGCGGCCGCCGGTATGGGGGATGCCGGGTCGAATGGCCGCCACCTGAGCCATATCCCGGGTCTGGCGAGGCTGAACAGCGCCTGGCAGCGCAGCCAGTTCGTGCGGATCGGCAATCCCCATTGCGTGACCCTGGTCGACGAGGCATCGGCGTTGCCGAGCAATGCGCAGATGCTCGAACCGGCCCTGGAAACCGGCTTGACCGCGATTGCCTTTGCGCCGCCCGTGGGGACTGGCGTGCCGTGTCCGGCCGGTGTCAATTTGCAGTGGGCGACGCTCGCGGGCCCCGGGCACCTGCAAGCGCGGGTGTTCGAGCGCGGCGAAGGGCCGACCGCGTCCTCGGGCACCAGCGCCAGTGCCGTGGCCTGTGCGGCCTGGCGAGCCGGCTGGGTCGCGGCGGGCGAGGTCCGGGTCAGCATGCCCGGCGGCACCGCGCCGATTCGCCTGGTGGCGCAGGCGGGCGAGCTGCAGAGCGTCCATCTGTTCGGCGCTGCCCGGCGCCAGGGCTGACGACCGGCACGGGCGCGGTTCGACTCCGACACCGGGATCGGACTCGCCCGTCCCGCGGCGGTGCGGTTGTGCTCTTGTCCGCAGCGGGCGGTTTTGGCTTGAATGAGTCGATGGGGTGAAGGCCGATGACGGCCTCGCCCGGATCGGGCCGTGGAGACGGGCCCGGGTTTTCGATTCATTCAAAGGGAATTCGTTGATGAGAGCTGTCAGAGGTTTATTCAGTACATGGCTGTGTGCCGGCCTGGTGTTCACGGCCTGTTCCAGCAGCGCGCAGCCGGGGCCCGGGCTGGACTCCAGCGACAGGATCGCGGCATCTTCCACCGCCACCGACGGCATCGAGTCCACGCCGGCGGAACTGCTGGTGGGCAGTCGCACCGATTATTTTTCCTGCTCGGTGGGACGCTTTCGCGGGGAGCTGGAGGCCAGGGTGGTGTTCGCCTCCGCCGGCAACACGGCGTATTTCGATGTCAGTGCGGTGCGCTACCGGATCGTCCGCAGCGACGGCCAGGGCGGCGGCAACAAGGCCAATATCAATTTTCACCTGGATACGTTGAACCGGCAGGGTGTGGTCAGGGGCAGCGACGCCTATCACTCGCCGGACTCATTGAAGCAGGATGGCAGTTGGCACATGCTCGATATCAATCGTATCGTGCGCACGGATTATCAGGGGGCGGTGACGTTCGAGTTCGTCTTCGACCGCTCCAAGGCCGCCGACACCCGCTGCGCGGCCCACAAGACCTACCAGTGGGCGGGGCCCTCGGCCGGTCTTTCCACCGCGTCCGAGTGAGCCGGTTCAACCCGCGTCGAGTCCTGGCGCCTGGCGAATCAGGAAGTGATCCAGGTTCTCGATTTCACAACTGAAGACACTGAAGGTCTGCTCCGGGTTTTTCTTGCTCGGCACCTGTTTCAACTCCGGGGTTACGCCGTAGAAGAAGCAGTAGAGATCGTCGGCCTGGTCGATCACGCTTTTGATTTCGGCAAGAAACGCCGTGCGCTGGCGGTAGTTTTCGATCAGGCCCTTGCTCAGGTAGACATTCACCGAACAGCGCTTCTTGTCGGCCCAGACCGGTTTGTCGAAGACGATGCTGAAGCTGCTCCCGTAATCCTTGATTTCCTTGATCCGGCCCCAGTAGATCAGGCCCTTGCGGTCCTGGCAGTACTCGACTTTCTTGAAGAAGGCCTGGTAGTTCAGGCTCTGCTCGCCGATGGTCAGCGGCATGCGCTTGAGCAGTTCCCTGTTGGCGAAGTTGGAGACAAAGCACTCCACCGGATGGGCAAATACGCTGGTGCGGTTCGGCACCGCCTTGGGCGCGTTGTCGGCGCTACTCTCGGCTGGCTGTAGCACGACATTGGGTGCCGCCGCCGGCAGGCGGGTGTCGTTGCCGGCGGGCGCCTTGCGCGTGTAGACGCGGCGGGTCAGCAGCAGTTCGACCGGGAAGTTCTGTTCGCCCTCGATCTCGTCCTGCGGATGATCGGGGTCGAGGACGCCGGGGGCGGTTTCCGGGCTCAGGTATGGACAGTCCGCCAGGTGCCGGGTGCTGGGCATGTTCCTGAAGTGCGGGGTACGCTTGAAACGCACATTCGTGGCATTGTAGGTGGTCAACTGGTTGGTGCTGTCGAAGGCCGTACGGCAGGCATCGTTCGGGCACTGGAAGCACTCCCTGGCCGAATCGAACGCCACGGTCTCGTCGAAGTTCAGGTCGCGGACATCGTAGATCGTCAGTTTCTCGTCCAGGCTGACGCAGTAGGCTTTGTCGAATTTCATGCTCGGTCCATCGGCGGCGGAGTAAGGCATTAATATCAGGCAATCTTTTTCCATGCACCTGCCGATCAAGGAAAGTCCCCACTATGCAATCGATCATGCGCCTGGCTGAAGCACGCGACCTGCCCCGGGTCGAGGCCATCGTGGATGCGGCCTACCGTATCTATATCCCGCGAATGGGGCGAGAGCCCGGCCCCATGCTGGAGGACTATGCCGCCGTGCTGCAGGCCGGGCACCTGTTTGTGCTGGAGGTGTCCGGGCAAGTGGCCGGGATCCTCGTGCTGATCCGCGAGCAGGGTGTCATGTTGCTCGATAACGTGGCGCTTGCTCCTGAATATCAGGGGCGCGGGCTGGGTCGGGTGTTGATGGCGTTCGCCGAACAGGCCGCGCTCGATGCGGGGTGTCCGGCGATTCGTCTGTATACCAACGAGGCCATGAGCGAGAACCTGGTGCTGTATGCGCGGCTGGGTTATGTCGAAACCCACCGCGCCGCGGACTCGGGTTTTCAGCGGGTCTACATGACGAAGAACCTGAAGCCGCTGTAGCGATCCGCTGCTGTGTGGATCACTCCAGCAGTTCCACCCGCGCCGGTTCGCGTCGCATGAGTATTTTTCCCTGGCGAATCGAATACAGCGGCAGCCCCTGGCTGCGGATCACTTCGTAGTCGTTGTCGGCCGGGAGGATCAGCAGGTTGGCCGGGCGCCCGGCTTCCAGGCCGTAGCGATCGCCCAGGGCCATGGCCCTGGCACTGTTGTCGGTGACCAGGTCCAGGGCGTTCTGCAGATTGCGATAACCGAGCATGTGGCAGATATGCAACCCGGCCTCCAGCACCCGCAGGATATTGCCGTTGCCCAGTGGATACCACGGGTCGACGATGGAGTCCTGGCCGAAACAGACATTCATCCCGGCTTGCAGCAACTCATCCACGCGGGTCACGCCGCGGCGTTTCGGAAAACTGTCGAAGCGGCCCTGCAAGTGGATGCTTTCGGTGGGGCAGGAGACAAAACTGATGCCCGAGGCCTTGAGCAGGCGGAACAGCTTGGCGCAGTAGGCGTTGTCATAGGAACCCATGGCCGTGGTGTGACTGGCGGTCACCCGCGAACCCATGTCACGGCTGCGGGCCTCTTCGGCGAGGACCTCGAGAAAGCGTGAGTGCGGGTCGTCGGTTTCGTCGCAATGCACGTCCACCAGGCAGCCGGTCTTCTCCGCCAGGTCCATCAGGAACATCACCGACGAGACGCCCTGGTCGCGGGTGTATTCGAAATGCGGAATACCGCCGACCACATCGGCGCCGAGATTGATCGCCTCGACCATCAGTTCGCGGCCATTGCGATAGGACTCGATGCCCTCCTGGGGAAAGGCCACGATCTGCAGGTCGATCAGGTGCCGGGTTTCCTCGCGCACCTCGAGCATGGCCTTGAGCGCCGTCAGTTCCGGGTCGGTGACATCGACGTGGGTGCGTACATGCTGGATGCCGTGGGCGGCGAGGTTGCGGATGGTCTTTTTCGCCCGCGTCCTGGTGTCCTCGTGGGTAATGGTGGCCTTGCGTTCACCCCAGCATTCGATGCCTTCGAACAGGGTGCCGCTCATGTTCCAGCGCGGTTCGCCGGCGGTGAGGGTCGCGTCGAGGTGGATATGCGGCTCGACGAACGGCGGCACCACCAGGTTGCCCTGGGCGTCGAGGTCCGCCGGGCCGGCTGCCAGCAGGCCGGTTTGCGGGGTGATGCTCGCGATCCGTGCGTCCTCCAGGTGCAGGTCGTACAGGCCTTCGCGGTGGCGCAGCCGGGCGTTGAGGATATGCATGGGCGTGGTCCTTTTCGGGCATGTCGTCATAAGGTAGCCGAAGTGTGCAGGAAACTGCTGGGGGATCGACCCAGCACCCGGCGGAACATGGTGGAGAACGCCGCCGGGCTCTGGTAGCCGAAGTCCAGGGCGATCCGTGTCACCGCTTCGCCTGCGCTCAGGCGGGCCAGGGCCTGCACCACGCAGACACGCTGGCGCCAGTGTGAAAAGCTCAGGGCGACCTGCTCCTGGAACAGCCGGCCGAAACTGCGCAGGCTAAGATGCAGGCGGTCCGCCCAGGCCTGGGGCGACTGGCGGATATCCGGTTGCTCGACGAAGGCCTGGCACAGTGGCAGCAGGCGCGGGTCCCGGGGCAGGGGAATATGCAGTGGCAGGCTGCTGGCGCTGGCCAGTTCATGCAGCACCAGCGTGATCAACGCGCCATCGCGGCCCTGTTCATCGTACGCCACCGGCATCTCGACGGCGGCGATCAGCAGTTGCCGCAGCAGGGCAGAGACTTCCAGCACCTGACACGTCGGGCTCATCGCCCCGGCGGCCGTGGGCTCGATGTACAGGCTGCGGGTACTGACCCCGAGCATCAGCACCTGGTGCGGCACCCCGGGGGGAATCCAGACCGCACGCTGTGGCGGGACGATCCAGTTACCGTCATCGGTCAGCACATGCATCACCCCTGTGGCGCCATAGAGCAATTGCGCCCGCCGGTGCTGATGGCGGGCCAGCAGGTGACCGTGGGGATAATCGGTGCCGATGGCGATCACTGTTTGGGGCAGGTGATCGTAGAGGGCGAGGGCGGTATTGCGCATGGCGGGATTTGTCTGGCCGAAACTCAAACAGTATTGACTGGCTTGCGCAAGCACGCCAGATGTTGCCGGCTTAAGGTGGGCTTCTCTCTTCCAGAAAGGACCCGATGTGATGCTCTATGGGCTGTTGGCGCTGTTTGGTGCACTGGCTGGCATGACCAGCGTGCTGTTCGGTTTCGGTGGCGGTTTTGTCGTGGTGCCGTTGTTGTACCGCATCCTGGGCGACAGTCCGGACCCGGCGATCAGCGGAGCGGCGATGCAGATCGCCGCGGCGACCTCGACCTGCGTGATGATCGTCAATGCCCTGATCGCCACGGGCAAGCACCGGCGTGCCGGTAACCTGCGGCGCGCGTGGATCTGGCCCCTGGCGGGATTCATCGGCCTTGGCTCGGTATCGGGGGCGGTGCTGGCGAGCCTGGTGAGCAGCGAGGCGGTACGCTGGGCGTTTATCGTTTACCTGGGCCTGACCCTGGTGGATTGCCTGGCGCGGCGCGGCTTCATGGAGCAGGCGCTGGTCTCCCCGGCGAAACCGCTCAAACCTGTCGTCACGGTGGGTGGTGGCCTGTTGATCGGTGCCGTGGCGACCTTTCTCGGAGTCGGCGGCAGTGTCATGACCGTGCCGCTGTTGCGCCGCAATGGCCTGAGCATGACGCTGGCGACGGCGATGGCCAATCCGCTGAGCGTGCCGGTGGCGGTGGTGGGGACCCTGACCTATATCGCTCTCGCCGGGTTCCGCCCGCTGGGATTGGGGCCGTGGTTCGCCGGCTATGTGGATCTGCCGGCATTCGGCGTGCTGATCCTCGGATCGCTGGCGGGAATGCGCCTGGTGAGCCCCCTGATCGGGCGCATTCCGGACCGCCTGCATGCCGGGATCTATACCGGCTTGCTGGCGTTGGTGCTGCTGGCGATGTTGCTGGACTGAACGGGCTATCAATAAGCCCGGCTCCCACAAGGACTGTGGACAATCTCTGGATCAGACCGTCAGCAATCGCTCACGCAGCTTGCCGATCTCGTCGCGCATCTGCGCGGCCGCCTCGAACTCCAGGTCGCGGGCCAGTTGGTACATCTTTTCTTCCAACTGGCGAATGCGCTTGCCGATCTCGCTCGGCGAGCGCAGTTCGTTTTCGTAGCGGGCGTTTTCCTCGGCGGCCTTGGCCATGCCCTTGCGCTTCTTGCTGCGCGAACCGGGCACGGTGGCGCCTTCCATGATATCGGCGACGTCCTTGAACACGCCCTTGGGGGTGATGCCGTTGGCCAGGTTGAAGGCGATCTGCTTGTCGCGACGGCGCTCGGTTTCACCGATGGCGCGCTCCATGGAGCCGGTGATCCGGTCGGCGTAGAGGATGGCCCGGCCATTGAGGTTACGGGCGGCGCGACCGATGGTCTGGATCAGCGAACGTTCGGAGCGCAGGAAGCCTTCCTTGTCCGCATCGAGAATCGCCACCAGCGAGACTTCCGGCATGTCCAGGCCTTCGCGCAGCAGGTTGATCCCCACCAGCACATCGAAGGTCCCCAGGCGCAGATCGCGGATGATTTCCACCCGCTCGACGGTGTCGATGTCCGAGTGCAGGTAGCGCACGCGCACGCCATGGTCGGCGAGGTAGTCGGTCAGGTCCTCGGCCATGCGCTTGGTCAGGGTGGTGACCAGTACCCGCTCTTCCACGGCCACGCGCTTGGAGATTTCCGAGAGCAGGTCGTCGACCTGGGTCAGTGCCGGGCGGATTTCCACTTGCGGGTCCACCAGGCCGGTGGGGCGTACCACCTGTTCGACGACCCGGCCGGCGTGTTCGGCCTCGTAGTTGCCGGGGGTTGCGGAAACGAAGATGGTCTGCGGGCTGATGGCTTCCCACTCGTCGAAGCGCATCGGCCGGTTGTCCAGTGCCGAGGGCAGGCGGAAGCCGTACTCCACCAGGGTTTCCTTGCGCGAACGGTCGCCCTTGTACATGGCACCGACCTGCGGAACGCTGACGTGGGATTCGTCGATCACCAGCAGCGCATCGGCCGGCAGGTAATCGTAGAGTGTCGGTGGCGGTGCGCCGGCTTCGCGTCCCGAGAGGTAGCGCGAGTAGTTTTCGATGCCGTTGCAGTAACCCAGTTCGAGGATCATCTCCAGGTCGAAGCGGGTGCGTTGCTCAAGGCGCTGGGCTTCCACCAGTTTGTTGTTGCTGCGCAGGTATTCCAGGCGTTCCTGCAACTCCGCCTTGATCCCTTCGATGGCGTCGAGCAGGGTTTCCCGCGGCGTCACGTAGTGGCTTTTCGGATAGAAGGTGAAGCGCGGCAGTTTGCGGATGACTTCGCCGGTCAGCGGGTCGAAGGCCGACAGGCTTTCCACTTCATCATCGAACAACTCGATCCGGATCGCTTCCAGGTCGGATTCGGCCGGGTAGATGTCGATCACGTCGCCGCGCACGCGGAAGGTGGCACGGGCGAAGTCCATGTCGTTGCGGGTGTATTGCAGGTCGGCCAGGCGACGCAGCAGGGCACGCTGGTCGAGCTTGTCGCCACGGTCCACGTGCAGGACCATCTTCAGGTAGGTTTCCGGGCTGCCCAGGCCGTAGATGCAGGACACCGTGGTGACGATGATGGCGTCCTTGCGCTCCAGCAGGGCCTTGGTCGCCGACAGGCGCATCTGTTCGATATGGTCGTTGATCGACGCATCCTTCTCGATAAAGGTATCGGAGGAGGGCACGTAGGCTTCCGGCTGGTAGTAGTCGTAGTAGGAAACGAAGTACTCGACGGCGTTGTTCGGGAAGAACGCCTTGAACTCGCCGTACAACTGCGCGGCCAGGGTCTTGTTCGGGGCCAGCACCAGAGTGGGGCGCTGGACCTGGGCAATCACGTTGGCGATGCTGAAGGTCTTGCCCGAGCCGGTCACCCCGAGCAGGGTCTGGTGGGCCAGGCCGGCGTCGATGCCTTCGACCATCAGGCGGATGGCCTCGGGCTGGTCGCCGGCGGGCTGGAAGCGGGTGACGAGCTGGAATTCGGACATAACGTACCTCTGGGTCACGCCTGCCCGGCAAGCCGCGCAGCAACGAAAAAGATCGCCTGCAACAGCAGGTCGCAGGGAAAAAGCATGATAAGCCTAGATGTGGTGTTGCGTCCGACAGCTTTCAAGGCGGGTGTCTGTCGGACGTTAATGTTGCATTTCGATTGTCGGTCGTAAAATAAATCAAAAAACTTGCCGGAATCCGACAATAGTCGGTCGCCCTCGCCGGTGATGGGCTCTATACTAGCTCCCCGTTTGTGCACCGCTCTAGTGCAATCGGCCGGAGCGTTGTCACCCCCTCCACCCCCCATTCAGAGCCGCCGCAATAATGAGCCTGTTCTCCGCTGTCGAAATGGCACCACGCGATCCTATCCTGGGCCTCAACGAAGCATTCAATGCCGATACCCGTACCGACAAGGTCAATCTGGGTGTAGGTGTTTACTGTGACGAAAGTGGGAAAATTCCACTGTTGCGTGCCGTTGTCGACGCCGAGACCCAGCGCGTGGCTCAGCATGCTTCCCGTGGCTACTTGCCGATCGACGGCATTGCCGCCTACGACAAGGCGGTACAAACCCTGCTGTTCGGTGAAGGTTCGCCGCTGATCGCCGCCGGTCGTGTACTGACCACCCAGGCTGTCGGTGGTACCGGCGCGCTGAAGATCGGTGCCGATTTCCTCAAGCAACTGCTGCCGAACGCCACCGTTGCCATCAGCGACCCGAGCTGGGAGAACCACCGCGCGCTGTTCGAAGCCGCCGGTTTCCCGGTACAGAACTATCGCTACTACGATGCCGCGAGCAACGGGGTGAACCGTGCCGGCCTGCTGGAAGACCTCAACGCGCTGCCGGCCAAGTCGATCGTCGTACTGCACGCCTGCTGCCACAACCCGACCGGCGTCGACCTGACCCCGGCCGACTGGCAGGACGTGCTGGACGTGGTCAAGTCCAGGGACCTGGTTCCGTTCCTGGATATGGCTTACCAGGGCTTTGGTGATGGCATCGAGGAAGACGCCGCCGCCGTGCGCCTGTTCGCCGGATCGGGCCTGACGTTCTTCGTTTCCAGCTCGTTCTCCAAATCGTTCTCGCTGTACGGCGAGCGTGTCGGTGCGCTGTCGATCGTCAGCGAATCGAAGGAAGAGACCGCCCGTGTCCTGTCCCAGGTCAAGCGCGTGATCCGTACCAACTACTCCAACCCGCCGACCCACGGGGCGAGCATCGTCGCGGCCGTGCTGAACAACCCTGAGCTGCGTGCCCAGTGGGAATCGGAACTGGCTGAAATGCGCCTGCGGATTCGCGGCATGCGCATGCAGATGGTCGACCTGCTGGCCCAGTATGGCGCCAAGCGTGACTTCAGCTTTGTCGGTCGCCAGCGCGGGATGTTCTCCTACTCCGGCCTGACGGTGGAGCAGGTGGCACGCCTGAAGAACGAGTTCGGGATCTACGCACTGGATACCGGTCGTATCTGCGTGGCCTCGTTGAACCAGCGCAATATCGAAGCGGTGGTGAAGGCGATTGTCCAGGTGATCTGATGGGCGAATGGGGTATTGTCCCTGTCGTACCACCCGATTGAAAAAAGCCCGCAGCGATGCGGGCTTTTTTATTGTGTGATCTTTCTATCCGGCAGGCCTGCTGCCTGGTCCGGTCGGGTTGGCTCAGCCGAGGAAAGCCTTGCTCAGGAAGTCGTAGGCCAGCTTGATGGAGGGAATGCTGATACAGAGAAAAATAATACCAAACTGCCAATGCACGAGCTTGTGATGGGCCTCCAGTGAGGTGATCGATGACCGCAGGTCCGCGCCTTGTTTCGCTATCGATTCACGAAGCTCCGAGCCTTGTGTCGATATCAATTCACGAAGCTCCGAGTTCTGGGTCGCCATCGATTCTCGGAGTTCCGCGCCTTGTTCCTTGATCAACGCCCGCAGCTCCACACCCAGGGCGTTCATATCAGTCCTCAATTCCGAGATCGATGCGTTCAGGCGGGTCTCGGTGTGAAGCAGGTCCGATTTCGTAGCGAAATTCTGCATTTCGTCCTCCCAGGCATCCACCACGCCTTTGGCCTTGCCGGCTGGGATGCTGATGGCGGTCAGCGCGTCATACAGGTTGAGTGAGAATGTCATCTTGGCTCCTGCGATAACAATGGCCTGGAAACGCCCTCTGACTGCCGGTGCTGCCGACGATAGCGTTCTGAAACCAATCTTCGACTCAAACCTGTTGGATGATATAGCCAGCTATTTCCCCTGATTTTGTAGGCTCGTGCCTAGCTTCGCGTCTGTAAAGCAAACTCGCCTGCTTGCAGGGTTTGTTGCAAATTATTGCAGATTGCGCAAAGCACTTTTATCAAATCCTCGTTTGTCTTGCTCCGAAGCCTCGACTTAAGCTTTCCCGAGCTTCGAAAGTCAACCTTGAGCGCCTGCGTCAACGGTTTGAACCATGATCGATTCGAACAATGGCCTCGCTGTCCACTTCAGTGCAAGCAAGAAGTAAGGATTCACGATGCAGTCAAAGTGCGAAGATTCATTAGCCACCCGTTCTTCCAGTACTTCCAGTGTCTCCACCGAGGATACGTCCCACAGCAGTTCCTACCGACTGGCCGAGGAGCTTCTGGACAAGGCGGGCCTGCGCCTGAACGGCAACGCGCCGTGGGATATGAAGCTGAAAAGGCCCGGGGTTCCCGAGCGGGCCTTGTCCGAGGGCAGCCTGGGCCTCGGCGAGGCCTACATGGACGGCGACTGGGACGCCGATCAGCTGGACGAGTTCTTTGCCCGCCTGATGCGTTCGGGCCTGGCCGATGGGGTCAACCCGATGGCCATGCTGTTTCACGCCGCACGGGTCAAGTTGCTCAACCTGCAGAACCGCAAGCGTGCCTGGCAGGTCGGCGAGCAGCACTACGACCTTGGCAGCGATTTCTACGCGAGCATGCTCGATCCGCGCATGACCTACACCTGCGGCTACTGGCGCGAGGCAACCGACCTGGTCGAGGCGCAGAACGCCAAGCTCGACCTGGTGTGCCGCAAGCTGCGCCTGGAGCCGGGCATGCGGGTCCTGGATATCGGCTGTGGCTGGGGCAGCTTCATGTCCTACGCGGCGCAGAACTACGGCGTCGAGTGTGTCGGCGTGACCATCTCCCGGGACCAGGCCGAGTGGGCCCGCCAGCGTTACGCCGGATTGCCCCTGGAGTTCCGCCTGCAGGACTACCGCGATGTCGACGAGCAGTTCGACCACATCGTCAGCATTGGCATGTTCGAACATGTCGGGCGCAAGAACCATCGCGTCTACATGGAAACCGCCGAGCGCTGCCTGAAGGACGACGGGTTGTTCCTGCTGCACACCATCGGCAAGAACCGCCGCAACTCCAGTACCGACCGCTGGATCGACAAGTACATCTTCCCCAACGGCGACCTGCCTTCCATCGGCCAGATCGGCGATGCCGTCGACGGTCTGTTCGTGGTCGAGGACCTGCACAACTTCGGGGCCGACTACGACAAGACGCTGATGGCCTGGTGCGAGAACTTCGAAGCGGCCTGGCCACGCTTCGCCGGGCAGATGGGCGAGCGCTTCTACCGCATGTGGCGCTACTACCTGCTGTCCTGCGCGGGGGCTTTCCGGGCCAGGGATATCCAGCTGTGGCAGTGGGTACTCTCGAAAAAAGGCGTGGTCGGCGGCTACGAGCGCGTGTCCTGAGCCGTCTTCCTCGTGCTCTTCCTGCTGCCGGCGGGAGCCTTGATCGTCGCCGTGCCTGCGGCAATCAACGGCTCCGGCACCGCCTTGAGGTAGTTGTAGACCGTTGCCCGGGAGATCTCGAAGTAGTCGGTCAGGTATTCCATGAAGTTGCGTATTTCCAGGAGCCCGCTGGCCCGGGCTTCGGCCAGCGCCAGGGTGATTTCGCGGCGGCCGAACTCGCTTTTGCGCACTGAGGTCTCGAGGGAAATCCGTTCGACGATCTCATTGAGCTTCTCTCTCCAGTCCGCCTTGAACAGCGCCTCCGGCCGGGTTTGCGTGTTGAACCCGGCGGCGAAGCTGCCCAGCAGTTGCTGCACCTGGTTGATCACCGACACATCGAAGTTCAGGCACAGGAACGCGATGATCTCACCATGGTCGTCCCGTGCGGCAATGGTGATCGAGCGCAGGACCCGGCCATTGATCCCGTTGCTTTCGTAGGGGCCGATCACATCCGGTCCGGCTTCGAGCTGCGGGATATCCTCGATCAGCGAGGGATCGCCGACCTTGCGCTTGGAAAAATTGTTGGCGATATGGGCGATCAGGCCCGTCCTGGCATCGTGTACCACGGCCTCCAGATGCGGGTAGAGCAATCCGGCGATGCCTTGTGCCGTGGCATTGATGAAATTCATGTAGGACATCTGCAAGCCTTCGATTCAGGTGGACAGCAACCGCGATGACAGGGAGGGCCGGTGCCTTTCGTCCAGGCGTGCGCACGTTACCGTACTCCCGGGCGATATTGGAACAGCCTTGAGCGGCTTGATAGGCAGGTGCTGAGCTTAATTTAGACATAAAAAATAAATTAGACAATATGTATAAGTCGGGATAGTGTCTTGCGGGTACTGCCACCGACCGGGCATCCGCGAGATCGTCCGCGGCCGGTGGACGACCTATCGCTCAGCTCAGCAGGGGACATCGCATGGCCACGCTTCCAGACTTCCGCCTGGAGACCTATTTCTCCAAGTGGGAATTCACCGCCCGCTACCACATGACCGCTTCCGATGCCGAAAGCATGACGCTCTCGGAGTTGCTGGCCCTGGCCAGCGACAGTGACCGCGCCGCGTTCGAGAACCTTTCGCTGGGCTACACTCAGACCTATGGCGCTCCGGCGCTGCGGGAGACGATCGCCGCGACCTACGACAAGGTCCGGCCGTCCGATATCCTGTGTTTTGCCGGTGCTGAAGAAGGGCTTTATGTGGCGATGCAGGCCTTGCTGGAAAAAGGCGACCACGCCATCGTCGTGACACCCAACTACCAGTCCGCCGAGACCATCCCCTTGAGCCTCTGCGAGGTCACCGGCGTGCCCCTCGACCCGGCGCGTGGTTGGACCCTGGATATCGACGCGGTGGCCGCGGCCATCCGGCCGAATACCAAACTGGTCTCGATCAACTTTCCCCACAACCCGACGGGCAAGATCCTCGAGCGCGAGCGCTTCGACGCGCTGGTGCAACTGTGTCGCAAACACGGCCTCTATCTGTTCAGCGACGAGGCCTATCGGCTGATCGGTGTCGGTGACTGCGAGCAACTGCCGGCGGTTGCCGACGTCTACGAGCGTGGCTTGTCGCTGGCGGTGATGTCCAAGCCCTATGGCCTGCCCGGGCTGCGTATCGGCTGGATCGCCTGCCAGGACGCCGGGCTGCTGGTGCGCATGGAGCGGATGAAACACTACCTGTCCATCTGCAACTCGGGTCCCAGCGAAATCCTCTCGATCATCGCCCTCAAGGCCCGCGAGCGGATCCTCGCGCGCATCCACAAGCTGATGTCACACAACCTGGAAGTGCTGGACGGTTTCTTCGCCGAGTTCAGCGAGCGGTTCGACTGGTATCGCCCGGACGGTGGCTGCATTGCCTATCCGCGCTACCTGGGCGGGGAAGGGGTGGAAAGCTTTACCGCCGACCTGGTCGAGCGCACCGGGGTGTTGCTGCTGCCGTCCAGCATCTATACCTCGGCGCTCGGCCCGGTGCCGACGGATCGTTTCCGGATCGGCTACGGGCGGGCGAATATCGAAGAGGGCCTGGAGGTGTTCCGGCGTTACCTGAAAGGAGCGGCATGATGTTGCCGGTGCATGACTGGCCGGCCTTGCGCGCGGTCCTGCGGCACGATGCGATACTGGCTGCCATCCGTGAAGCATTTATCCGGCATGCCGACGGCCAGGTGGTATCGCCCGCGCCCGGCGAGCTGCTGTTCGACCAGCCACCCGGTGATTGCCATATCAAGTACGGCTATTTCAAGGGCGGCCCGGTCTTCGTCATCAAGATCGCCATGGGCTTCTACGACAATGCCCGGCACGGCTTGCCGACCAATAACGGCCTGATGGCGGTGTTCGATGCCCGCACCGGGCAGACCCTGGCACTGCTCAACGACGAAGGCTGGCTGACCAGCTGGCGCACCGCCGCATCGGGTGCCCTGGCGGCCGTCGCCCTGGCCCCCAGGCACATCACCGCGCTGGGGATCCTGGGCAGCGGCCATCAGGCGGAGCTCCAGGCCTTGTGGGCGTCCGTTGCGCTGGGCATCGACAAGGTCGTCATCTGGGGCCGCGACCCGCACAAGGCCGAGGCCCTGGCGGCTCGCCTGCGCGAGGAGGGGATCGATGCCCACCCGACGGTGCGGGTCGAGGACCTGCTGCGCCAGTGCAACGTGATCATCACCTGCACCCCGGCGACCGAGCCGTTGTTCCCTGCCGCGGCGGTGAGGCCCGGCACCCATATCGTCGCGCTGGGTGCCGACAGCCATGGCAAACAGGAGATCGATCCACAGCTGTTCCAGGTCGCCGGCCGGGTGGTGGCGGACGATATCAGGCAGTGCACGGATCGTGGCGACCTCGGCCATGCCGTCCGTGACGGCCTGCTGGAACCCGCCTCGATAGTGCTGCTGGGTGATGTGTTGTCGGGCAAGGTGAAGGGGCGCGAGAGCGAGGACGCCATCACCCTTGTCGACCTGACCGGACTGGCGGCCCATGACGTTGCCATCGCGACCCTGGCCATTGATGCCTTGCAGGACCCGGATACGCGCAACGCGATCTGATCCCCCCTCTGGTTAATTGCTTCCCCTAGTCGAGTTAATATCAATGAAAAATCTTTCATGGCTAATTAACCCGACGAACATGGCTCGCTGTAATAAAAAAATATATATAGAAGCTGGCAGTCAAAAATAACAATAGAGGCCATTGGTTGATTCTCCGAAGTGTTCCGTTCCTGTATTGCACATGCCCTGCAAGGCAACTGTCGCCTGCGCGTCAGTGGCCGCAGGGCGTGCTCCGGAGCACACCCGGCAAGAGCTCGACCTGACCCACCTTCTGCAGCAGCGAAGATTGTCTTTGGCCTTCGGGCACTTCTGCCATTGATTGTTCCATGTTTCCACTCTCCTCGCGGATGACGGAGTGCGTTCTGTCGTTCGCACTAACAAGAGAGTGAAACTTTATTAACCAGGGGAATTACAACGATGTCGGTAAAAATCAACTTGCTCACACTGGCGGTGTCGCTGGGCATGACCCAGTTCGCCATGGCGACCACCGTGACCGACCAGAGCGACGCCAAGGGCTTCGTCGACGACAGCAGTCTGAACCTGCACCTCAAGAACCAGTACTTCAACCGCGACCGGAAAAATGACAAGTCCGACCTCAGTGACTGGACCCAGGGGATCTTTGGCAACTACAGCTCCGGTTTCACCCAGGGTACGGTCGGTTTCGGCGTCGACGCCTTCGGCTACTGGGGCATCAAGCTCGACGGCGGGCCGGGCACGGCCGGTACCGGCAACCTGCCGGTGGGACGCAACGGCTCTCCCGAAGACGATTACGCCAAGGCCGGTGGCGCGGTGAAGATCCGCGTCTCCAAGACCGAGTTGCTCTACGGTGACATGCAACCCACCGCACCGGTGTTCGCTGCCGGTGGTACGCGGCTGATCCCGGAAACCGCCACCGGTTTCAACCTGCTCAGCAGCGAGATCAAGGACCTGGACCTGGAAGCCGGCCACTTCACCAGTGGTACCGGGGTGGTCACCACCAGCAGCGACCATGACCTGTTCGCCACCTATGCCAACGTCACCACCAGTGCCGTCAACTACCTGGGCGGCAAATACACCGTCAACGACAACCTCAACTTCACCCTCTACGGTTCCGAGTTCGAGGACGTCTGGCGCCAGTACTACACCAACGCCAACTACACCTTGCCGATTTCCCAGGCACAGTCGCTGAACTTCGATTTCAACCTCTACCGCACCCTGGATGAGGGCGAGGCCAAGGCCGGCCCGATCAACAACACCGCGTTCTCCTTCGCCACCGCGTACACCTTCCTGACCGCCCACACCGTGACCCTGGCTTTCCAGAAAGTCCATGGCAATACCCCGTTCGACTATGTCGGTTTCGGGACCAACGGTCCTGGCGACGGCGGCGACTCGATCCTGCTGGCCAACTCCGTGCAGTACTCGGACTTCAACGGTCCTGGCGAGAAATCCTGGCAGGCGCGTTATGACCTGAAGATGGCGACCTACGGCGTTCCGGGCCTGAGCTTCATGACCCGCTACATCCACGGCGATGATATCGACGGCAGCAAGATAGCCGCGGACAGCCCTTACCATGCCTACGGCTATGGCGCCAACGGCGAGCACCACGAGACCGATGTGGAAGCCAAGTACGTGGTGCAGAACGGCCCGGCCAAGGACCTGTCCCTGCGCCTGCGCGAGTCTATCCACCGTGGCAATGCCGACCAGGCCGAAGGCGACAACAACGAGCTGCGCCTGATCGCCGACTACCCTATCTCGATCTTCTGATCGGGAACGGGAAGAGGAGGGCGCGGGTTCTCTTCTTTCGCGTGTTCCGGCGTACAGGCCGCGGCGTCTGCCCGCGCCGCCTCGACGCGATTGCGGCCGGAGCGCTTGGCCTGGTACAACGCCGCATCCGCCAGCCCATAGGCACTGTCGAAACGGGTGCCGACGGGGCTGGCGCTGACGCCGAAACTCGCGGTGATCCGGCGGTTTACCGGCTGGCCGAAAACATGCGAGGCAATCGTGTCGCGCAGGGTTTCGGCCAGGGCCAGGCCTTCTTCGAGCGTGCCGGCGGGCATCAGCACGGTGAATTCCTCGCCGCCCACGCGCCCGATGAATCCGCCATTGCCGACGACACGCCGCAGGCAACCGACGATGCCCTGGATCACCGCATCGCCGGCGGGGTGGCCGAACTCATCGTTGACCTGCTTGAAGTGGTCGATATCCAGCACCACCATCACCGCACCGGTTTTCTGCAGGGCCTGGACGGTCAGGTCAATGACCGCGCCACGGTTCAGCACGCCAGTCAGCGCATCGTGGGTGGCGCGGTATTCGAGCTGATGGGCCAGGGTCTGCAACTGGGCATTGAGCGCGTTCATCTCGCGCTCGGCACGGTCGCTGCGGCGTATCAGGCGGCGTGTCTCGCGCATGAGTCGCTCGAAGTGCACGGTCAGGTCGGCGAGTGCCTGCTGGTACACCGGAGCCTCTGCTTCAGTCAGGGCCAGAATGGAACGGGCATGTTCAAGCGCGTCAGTTTCGCTTTTGAACAGGTCCGGTTCAGCGTCATCCTGTGCGCCAGCGAAAGTGACTGAAGCGGTCATGCTCATCATCCTTCTCGGGGTGTCATTGGAGAGTCGTGGCGTGGTCGTTGAAGATGATGGCGGTAAAGTCGGCCTTCAGTTCTTCACCGAACTCGAAAATGGTTTCGTCTTCTTCGTCATGGTACCAGTTCACCTGCATCTCGTTGCCCGATTGCGCGGCCTTGTCCAGCGCATCGAAGATGCTGAACAGCATCTTGGTGCTGGAACTGTTGAAATAGGCCAATGCGATATGGACGTTGATGGTGGTGTCCTCGCGGGAGGCGAGGTAGCCGCGCAGTTGCTGGAGCACGGGGGCATAGAAGGCGGCGGCGTTCTCCGGATAGGACTCGCCCTTTATCGTCAGCAGGTTCTGATCGAAACGGAAGTCGACTTCCGGCGATGTGGCAGTTGCTTCGATGTAGAAATTATCCATGGTGATTGCGTCACTCTACTCAAATGGTGGCTTTAAGGCAGAACAGCGTGGTTCCGGGCTCGTCCGCTCTCGGGTAGAAATCGAATTCCAGCGGGGCACAGGCATCGCGCGCCATGGTCAGGAAACCCAGGCCGGCGCCCTTGCTGTCGACGGGGGTTTCCGCGCGCAAGGTCACCTTGTAGGCCTGCTTGATCTCTTCCAGCGACATGTTGCGCAGGGGCTCCAGCTTTTCACGCAGGCGATCGACGTCGCTGGTGGCGATCGGGTTGGCGCAGAGCATCAGGTGGCGATCGCCGTCCGCACTGATGCATACCGCGCCCTGGCGCAGCGACGATTCGTCACCGGGGTCGGTGGGCAACGAGTCGGAGGAGTAGTGAATGATGTTTTGCGACAGCTCGACGAAAGACGAGAACAGCTTGCGTCGCGTCGGCCCATTGACCCCCGAGATTTCCAGCTGCAGCCGGACCACTTCGGCCATGGCGGTGATGATCGTGTGGGAGAAATACCCCATGTGATAGAAAATCACATTGCGCTGTTGGGCCAGGTCGAAGAAGTGGCAGTCGGAGTGGACAGCATTCGGATTAATCATGATCGTTTCCAAGACGCGCGCAGAAGAGGGTGAGATCGTCACGGCGGGTTTGCTCTCCCTGCCAATTGGCCAGCGTGCGTTGCAAGGCTTCGCAGATGACGGTCGCCGGCTGATTGCGATGTTCCAGTATCGTGTCGAAGGCCTTGCTCTTGCCGAAGGCGATGTTGCGCGGGCCGCCGATCTGGTCGGTCAGGCCGTCGGTCGCGATGAACACCAGGCTGGCCGGCGACAGTGCGATGCGGCTGACCGGCCACTGGTAGTCGATGGCGCTGTCCACGTAGCCGACACCCACGCGCTGCCCGGACAGGGTTTCCATCTGCCGGGCGTCGGGCGGCAAGACATGAAGGGCCATGCGCGCACCGGCAAAGCTCAGGGTCTGGCTGGCGTTGTCGAACCAGAGAAACGCGGCATCCAGGCCATCGTCGGACTCGGGGATCTGCGCGCCGCTCTGCACCTGTCCCAGCAGTTCCTTGACGCTTTTGTTCACCGCCGCTAACAGCACGCCCGGATCCCGTGGACCGAAGCGCACCAGGGCCTGGGTCAGCGAGGAGGAGGCGATCAGGGTCATGAAGGCACCGGGAACGCCGTGGCCGGTGCAGTCGGCAATTGCCCCGAACCAGCCGTCGGGATAGGCGCAGAAATGATAGAAGTCGCCACCGACCACATCCCGCGGTTCCCACAACAGGACGGCGTCTTCCAGGGTCGACTTCAAGGTATCGCGCGAGGCTCGCAGCATGGAGCGCTGGATAACGCTCGCGTACTCGATGCTCTGCATGATCTGGCGGTTTTTCTCGGCCTGCATGGCGGCGACCACGGCCATCAGTTGCAGGCCGTTGCCCAGCCCGGCGAACTGGCCGTTGCGGGTAATGATGAAACCGTCCGCGAGGGTCTTTTCGCCGGATTCCACGGTCTTGAAGGTCAATTCTTCAATGCTCATGCCGGCATCGACGATCAACGGTTCCTTGTCCATGAAGGCAATGCAGCTTTTTTTGTCGTAGAGCTCGCGGTGAAACGGCTTGCTCATCATCGACAGGAAGATATTGCGATTGATCAGGCCGATGGGCCGCTCATCTTCCAGCACCGCCAGGCAGACCATCTCCTTCTGTGAGCTGAAAGTCTCCATGACCAGGGCATTGCTGCTGCTCCAGTCGATCGCTGGCACTTCCGTGCACAGATCGCCGGCACAGCGGTGATCCTTGGGCCGTTGTGGACGCATGAAGGAGAAGGTTTCTGCGCGCATGCTGGGGTCGCCGGGCAAAGTGAAGGCACAATGCTATCCCCGCAATATGAACCTTATGTTACGAATCTTCGCTGGGTCGCCGAGCGGCGACGGGGGGTCGTATACCGCCCTTCGTGTATCAGAGTGTGTACGAACTCGGGGCTGATACATCCCGCGACCTCCTGCCCGGTTCCGGGACACAGAAGGGATACACGCTCGCGATTAACTTTGCTGGTCGAACAACGCAGCCCAAGACGCTGCTGATTCGCTCAATCCATTGTTGATCGGGAGATATCCATGAAGAGCAGATACGCGGCCCTCGCAGCCACCCTCGCCATTTCACTCAGCGCGTTTGCCGTCGGTGCCCAGGCCGCCGATGGACAGACTCCCCAGGAAAAATGCTACGGCGTGTCCAAGGCCGGTCAGAACGATTGCGCCGCCGGCAAAGGCACTTCCTGCGCGGGCACCGCCACCGCCGACTACCAGGGCAATGCCTGGGTCCTGGTGGACAAGGGCACCTGCACCCAGATCAAGACGCCCAAGGGCTTCGGGTCCCTGACGGAGCAGCCATGAGCCGCGGCGCCGGGGCAGTGAGTGCCGGCCTCGGCCGGTTGTTGCCCGAGTCCCTGTTGCTGCTGGTAGCCCGTGTCGGGATCGCCTCGGTGTTCTTCCTGTCGGGACGCACCAAGGTCGAAGGCCTGTTGACGCTGAAACCTTCGACCTACGTGCTGTTCCGCTCGGAGTACGCGCTGCCGCTGATTCCGGCGGACCTGGCGGCCCACCTGGCGACCTATGCCGAGCACCTGTTCCCGGTCCTGCTGGTGCTGGGCTTGCTGACCCGGCCCGCGGCCCTGGCCTTGCTGGGCATGACCGCGGTGATCGAGGTGTTCGTGTACCCCGATGCATGGCCGACGCACCTGAGCTGGGCGGGTCTGCTGCTGCCGCTGATCGCCCATGGCGGCGGGAACTGGTCGCTGGATGCGCTGCTGCGCCGCCGACCGGCCTGACACCGCCCTCTCGGAACATGACTTTCAACCACAACATCAGGCCGAAGGCTTGAGGAGAAGCACCATGCGTAAGTTACCCATCCTGGCCCTCAGTGCCCTGGCCATGAGCGCGCCACTGTTTGCCAGTGCGGCCGATCCGGTTCCGCCGACAGGTGCCAAGAACATCGTCATCGTGCACGGCTCGTTCGTCGACGGCTCGGGCTGGCGGGTGGTCCACGACATCCTGATCCACAAGGGCTACCACGTCAGCGTCGTGCATCAGCCGGCCACCAGCCTGGACGCCGATGTGGCCGCTACTCGGGAAATCCTCGACCAGCAGGTCGGCCCGGTGGTGCTGGTCGGCCACAGTTCCGGCGGTGCGGTGATCGGTATCGCTGGCGAGCGGGACAAGGTCAAGGCACTGGTCTACGTCGCCGCGCTGCAACCGGAAGTCGGCGAGACCCTGGGCCAGTTGCTGAGTTCGATGCCGTCACCGAGCAACGACATCCATGGCACCCGCGACGGTCTGCTGTTCGTCGACCGCGCCAAGTTCGGCGAAGACTTCGCCGCCGACCAGACCACCAACCGCACCGACTTCCTGGCCGCTTCGCAGGTCCCGGCGACCACCGCCACTTTCGGGGCGCAGAACTGGGCCGCCGCCTGGCACAAGAAGCCGAGCTACGGGATTGTCGCCACCGAAGACAAGGCCCTGAACCCGGACCTGCAGCGCTGGATGTACAAGCGTGCCGGCTCCAAGGTCACCGAGATCAAGGCCAGCCACACCCTGTACATCTCGCAGCCAGAAGCGGTGGCGAAAGTCATCGAAGAAGCCGCGCTGAACGCCAAGTAAACCCCCAACCCGACCTGTTGCAACCCTTATCTATCTGGAGAAACACCATGGCTACCACCGCTTCCCGCTTGAGCATCGCTACCGCCGCCGCGCTGATCGCACTGTCTTGCGCTTCTTTCACCGTCTCCGCCAGCGCCGCCGACAAGGAGCAGCCGGGCCGCTGCTACGGCGTCAACAGCTGCAAGGGCGAAAGCCTCTGCGCCACCGCCAAGAATGACTGCAAGGGCCTGAACAGTTGCAAGGGGCAGGGCGTCGTGGTCAAGACCCCAAGCGAGTGCCTGAAGGCCGGCGGCACCCTGACCGAGCCCAAGTAAGCCTGAATCCATGACCCCGTGGGAGCCGGCTTGCTGGCGAGGGTATCGACGCCTTGTGTCTGCCAGACCGTGTCGTCTGTATCGCCAGCAAGCCGGTTCCCACAGGGGCGTGGTGTTCTTCGGTCGGTCTTCCCTTTCTCTCAAGCCGAGCACGCGCAATGTCCATCTCCATTCCTGTTTTTCCGGGCTACGGCCTGGGTCTGCGCAAGGAACACTATCGGGATTTCCTGGAGACCGAGGTCCCTGTCGATTTCGTCGAGGTCATCTCCGAGAACTTCATGGTCGCGGGCGGCCAGCCCCGGCATATCCTGCGCCAGATCCGCGAGCGGCATCCGGTGGCGTTGCATGGCGTGTCGATGTCCATCGGCTCGGCGGACGGGCTCAACCCCGACTACCTGCGCCGCCTCAAGGCGCTGGTCGACGAGATCGATCCGCTGTTCGTTTCCGATCACCTGAGCTGGTCGCGCATCGACCGGTTCAACTCCCATGACCTGCTGCCGGTGCCCTATACCGAAGAGGCCCTGGACAGCGTCTGCCGCAATATTTCCATGGCCCAGGATTTCCTTGGCCGGGCGATGCTGTTCGAGAACCCGTCGAGCTACCTGGCCTTCGACGGTGCGACGATGACCGAATGGGAGTTCATCGCGCGGATGTCGGAGCGCACCGGCTGCGGGCTGTTGCTCGACGTCAACAATATCTTCGTCAGTGCGACCAACCACGGTTTCGACGCATTGGCCTTTCTCGACGGCCTGCCGGCTGATCGCGTGCGACAGATCCACCTAGCCGGACACAGCCAGGGGGCCGAGTTGCTGATCGACACCCACGACAGTCCGGTCTGCCAGGAGGTCTGGGCACTCTACGCCCTGGCGGTTTCACGCTTCGGCCCGGTCGCCACCATGATCGAGCGGGACGACCGGATCCCGCCGCTGGCCGACCTGCTCAAGGAGCTGGACATGGCCCGTGCCCTCGGCTCGCTGGACACCCGCGGCTGCTCAAGGAGGGCGTCATGAACCTGGCCGAGTTGCAACGCGAGTTCCATCACTGGCTGGTCAGCGCGGACGAGAGTGTCGCGCGACGCCTCGGCAGCAACGTGGCCGCGGGCCTGGCGGTGTACCAGAACAACTATCGTGCGCAATTGGTGGGTTGCCTGGAACAGGCGTTTACGCAATTGCGCCGCTGGCTCGGCGACGAGGCGTTCCTCGCCGCAGCGGTCAGTCATATCGACCGGCAACCGCCCCACGCCTGGACCCTGGATGCCTATCCCGAGGGTTTTCACGCCAGCCTGGTGGAGCTGTTCCCGAACAACCCGGATGTCCAGGAGCTGGCCTGGATCGAGGCGGCACTCAATGACGCGTTTGTCGCCGCGGATGCCGAGGCCCTGTCACTGGAGGCCCTGGCGACGATCGACTGGGATTCGGCGCGGCTGCGCCTGGCGCCGTCCTTGCGCAGCCATGCCCTGACCACCAACGCCGAGGCGATCTGGTCCGCGTTGTGTGACGAGGCGACACCACCGGAAAGCGAGATGCTCGCCGAACCGGGCGGGGTGATCGTCTGGCGTCGGCAATTCACCTCGCGGCTGCGTCCGCTGGAGCAACTGGAATACGAAGCCTTGCTGCACCTGCAGGCCAACGGCAGTTTCGCCGCCCTGTGCGAGTGGCTGGTCGAGCGCCTCGGTGAAACCGAGGGCGTTGCCCGGGCCGGTGCGCTGCTGGCCGGCTGGCTCGCCAGCGAACTGATCGTCGATATCACCTGATTCCTGTCCCCCTGATCCGAGGAACCCCATCATGTCCGAGTACCCGTTCAATCGTCGTCGTTTCCTGCTGTCCGCCGCTGCCGGAGCGGCGGCCATCGGCCTGGCGGATATGACCCCGGCACTGGCGTCGGCGAGCCAGGGCACGGCGCCTTACCAGCATCGGTCGAGCAAGCCGCTGACGCGTTTTCCGATTCGCCAGGTCAGTACCGACCTGCTGGATATCGGCTACCACGAGACCGGCCCGGAGAACGGTCGGCCGGTGATCCTGCTGCATGGTTATCCCTACGACATCCACAGTTATGTCGAGGTCGCGCCACTGCTCGCGGCCCAGGGGTTTCGAGTGGTCGTGCCGCACCTGCGCGGGCACGGCAGCACCCGTTTCCTCGACAGTGCCACGCCACGTTCGGGCCAGCAGGCGGCGCTCGGCCAGGATGTACTGGACCTGATGAATGCGCTGCATATCCCCGAGGCGGTGCTCGCCGGCTACGACTGGGGCGGTCGTGCGGCCTGTGTCGCGGCGGCCTTGCGTCCGAGTCGCGTGGTCGGCCTGGTCTCGGTCAACAGCTACCTGATCCAGGACATCGCCAAGGCTGCCAGCCCGCTGCCGGCGCATGTCGAATGGGGACTCTGGTACCAGCATTACTTCCAGACCGAGCGCGGTCGCGCGGGGCTCGAGGCGAACCGTCGCGATATCGCGCGGATCCTCTGGCGCAACAACTCGCCGACCTGGCACTTCGATGACCGCACCTTCGACCGCGCGGCCGAGGCCTTTGACAACCCCGACTATGTCGACGTAGTCATCCATTCCTATCGCCATCGCATGGGGCTGGCGGCGGGTTATCCGGATTACGCCGAGGCCGAGCAGAAGCTCGCGCTGTTGCCGGCGATCAGCGTGCCGACCATCACCCTCGACGGTGTCGCCGATGGCGTGATCGCGGCCACCGACGGCAAGGCCTCGGCGCCGCGTTTCAGCGGTCCGCGCAGTCATCGGCAGGTTCCCGGCGTGGGTCACAACCTGCCCCAGGAAGCCCCCAAGGTGTTTGCCGACGCCGTGACCGAACTGGTGCGCGGCGGCAAATGGCGAACCTGATCGGCTGCCCCGGCGCAGCCTGTTGTCCCACCCCTGGTTGATCCCTCCGTATCCGTGGAGGCAAGGAGATAGAACATGAACAACACCCTCTCTGAAGCAAGCGCCGCACCGACGCCGGTAGACCGTTTGCGTGTCGACAGTTACACCCAGGGCCTGATCGGCCCGAGCCAGGCCATGCTCGGCCCGCTGGCCGATGGCGGCACCCTGATTACCGGCACGCCGCCGGGCTGCTGGGGGCCGATGATCACGCCGGCCTTCCAGGGTGGCCATGAAGTGACGCAGCCAGTGGCGATTGCCGGCGCCGAAGTGGGCGATGCCGTCGCCCTGAAGATCCGCCGCATGCGAGTCACTTCCCTGGCGACGTCCTCGGGCGTGATGAGCTTTGTCGAAGGGCGTTATCACGGCGATCCGTTTGTCGCCAAGTTCTGCGCGGCCTGCGGTACCGAACATCCGGCCAGCCATGTCGAGGGCATCGGCGAGGACGCGATCCGTTGCAACAACTGCGGTGCGGAAGTCAGCGCGTTTCGTTTCAGCCATGGCTACGTGATCGTGCTGGATGCCGAGAACCAGGTCAGTCTCACCGTCAACCAGGCGGTCGCCGACCGGCTGGCGGGCAATGCCGCGCAGATGTCGGCGTTGCCGGACATGGCTGCACAGCATTCGATCCTGTCACTGGCCCGTGCCGACATTCCGGGACTGGCGGCACACATGCGGCCGTTTCTCGGCAACATCGGCACCACACCGTCGCGGGACCTGCCGGACTCGCACAACTGCGCGGATTTCGGCCAGTACCTCGTGGGCGCGCCCCATCGTTATGGCATGACCCATGAGCAACTGCACGAAGCCAAGACCGACGGCCACATGGACACCAACTCGGTCCGCGAAGGCTGCGTGCTGATCTGCCCGGTGAAAGTGCCGGGGGCCGGCGTGTACATGGGGGATATGCATGCGCAGCAGGGCAATGGCGAAATCGCCGGGCATGCCACCGACGTCTCCGGCGAAACCGAACTGACGGTAGAGGTGATCAAGGGGCTGGCGATCGATGGCCCGATCCTGTTGCAGAATCTCGATGACCTGCCGCCCATGGCCCGGCCGATGAACGCCGAACAGCGCCAGAAGGTCCGTGAGCTGGGGGCCCTGTGGGGCCAGCACGAGGTCGAGGAGAGCGGCCCGATCACCTTTATCGGCAGTGGCGTGAACCTCAATGTGGCGACGGAGAACGGTTTGCGTCGTGCCGCCGCGGCCACCGGCCTGCCTTACGATGAAGTGCTCAATCGTGCCACGCTCAACGGTTCCATCGACATCAGCCGCTTGCCCGGTACCGTACGGGTGACCTTCCTGTGTCCGTTGCCGGTGCTGGACCGGATGGGCATCGGCCATCTGGTGCGGGAAAAGTATCAGTTGGCCTAGACCTCCATCACGCAGTGCTCCCTGCAAGTCTGGATAGACGTCTGTATCCCCGGCCCCGATCAGGCTCTTCGATCGGGGCCGTTTTTTTCGCCTGCTCAATGCCGCTGACCCACAGGCAGGGACGGGTAGGCGCCGTTGTGCCGGAGCAGAGTCATGGCCGCTCCACGCCGATAGTCGCTGGGCGTCTGGTTCATCTCGAAGCGAAAGTGCCGGTTGAAGTTGGACAGGTTGCCGTAACCGACTTCGAAGCAGATATCGGCCACCGACATCTCGCTCTGCAGTAACAACCGACAGGCACGTTGCACCCGCAACTTGCGCATCAGGTCGATGAAGCCGTGCCCGGTGATGCGCTTGAAGAAGCGGGAAAAGCCCGGCTCGCTCATCCCCAGGCGCTGGGCGATGACCGACAGCCGCAGGTCGCCGGTCAGTTCCGTCAGCAGGTAGTCGAAGGCCTTGTGAATCCGTTCGGAGCTGCGTGCATCCAGGCTCGGGGCATAACAGACGCTGGCCAGCAGATGCACCTCCGGCTCCGGAGCCTGCACCAGGGTATTGATCAGTTGCAGGAACAGGATCAGGCGCTCCAGGCCCTCGGCGCGGCCAATCTGCTCCATCAGCCGGGCAGCCTGCAACGCGGTCGCGCCAGTGAACTCCAGGCCGCGCCGGGCGCGTTCGAACAGGCTCTGCAGGCTCCCCAGTTCCGGTAGCGTGGCACGCAGGGCGAGCAGGGCGGCGCCGTCGAATTGCAGGACGACATCGCGGCCCACCAGGTACTCGCCGGGCGTCAGGTCGCCGATCCAGTCATGGGGCAGGTCGGGACCGATCAGCGCGACATGGCCGGGACCGAACGCACCGATGTAGTCGCCCGCCACCAGCTTGCCGCTGCCATGGCGGATCAGGTGCAGCTCGAATTCGGGATGATGGTTCCAGCGGGCGAGCGGCGAAGGATAGTCGTGTTCATGCCAGCGAAAGCCGTGGTCGGGTTGCGGCAGGATCACTTCCAGCTCGGCCGGTCGTTGCTCGAACAGGGCTGTTCGACTGTCAGCCATGGCTTGTGCCTCTTGTTGTTATGCAGCTCATTGTCGTGCAGCCCTTGACCATACGCCGTCTCCACCCGGGTTCGCTAGCGCCTGTCCTGCCCACGACCGGTACTTTTTTGATCGCCGGGGGCTTCACCGTGGCCGGTTAAAAAAGTATCGGAAGGGCATCCCCGATTCGTTTGTCCGTCCCGGTGGAAGTTGCTGTAATCGAAGCGTCCGCCACCGCTGGCCAGCGTTCGTCCGGCCGTGGTCAACAACAAAAATAACAGTGCCTGGCGCCCAGGCCGGAGAACACGATGAAGTTGATTGCCACCGCGCTTGCCCTGTCCGCTGGCCTCTCGGCCGCCTGGGCCTGCCAGGCCGCCGAGACCGTGACCATCGCCACCGTCAACAACGGTGACATGATCCGCATGCAACGCCTGTCCAGGGTATTCGAGCAACAGCACCCCGAGGTGAAGCTGAACTGGGTGGTGCTGGAAGAAAACGTCCTGCGCCAGCGCCTGACCACCGATATCGCCACCCAGGGCGGCCAGTTCGACGTCTTGACCATCGGCACCTACGAAACACCGCTGTGGGGGGCCAAGCACTGGCTGGAGCCGATGACCGGGTTGCCCGCCGATTATGATGTCGAGGACATTTTCCCCTCGGTGCGCCAGGGCCTGTCGGTCGGCGGTACGCTGTATGCCTTGCCGTTCTATGGCGAAAGTACGGTCACCTATTACCGCACCGACCTGTTCAGGCAGGCCGGGTTGAGCATGCCCGAGCATCCGACCTGGACCCAGCTCGGCGAATTCGCCGCCAGGCTCAATCAGCCGGACAAGGAGCAATACGGCATGTGCCTGCGGGGCAAGGCCGGCTGGGGCGAGAACATGGCGCTGCTGAGCACCATGGCCAATGCCTTTGGTGCGCGCTGGTTCAACGAACAGTGGCAGCCGCAGTTGACCAGCCCGGAATGGACCGCCGCCGCCGATTTCTACGTCAATACCCTGAAAAAATACGGTCCGCCCGGCGTATCGAGCAATGGCTTCAACGAAACCCTGGCGCTGTTCAACAGCGGTAAGTGTGCGCTGTGGGTCGATGCCAGCGTCGCCGGTTCCTTCACCACCGACAAGGCGCAGAGCAAGGTGGCCGACGACGTCGGCTTTGTCGCGGCGCCGACGCAGGCGACCGACAAGGGCTCCTCATGGCTGTACGCCTGGTCGCTGGCGATACCCACCACCTCGCGGCACAAGGAGGCGGCCAAGGCCTTCGTGGCGTGGGCGACCTCCAGGCAATATATCCAGCTGGTCACCGACACCGATGGCATCACCAACGTACCACCGGGCACCCGCCTGTCCACCTACAGCGACGCCTACCTGAAGGCCGCGCCGTTCGCCAGGGTGACCCTGCAGATGATGCAGCACGCCGACCCGACGCACCCCTCGGCGCAGTTGGTGCCGTATGTGGGGATCCAGTACGTGACCATTCCCGAGTTCCAGGCCATCGGCACTTCGGTCGGCAAGTCGTTCTCGGCGGCGCTGACCGGGCAGGTGACGGTCGAGCAGGCCCTGGCCGAAGCCCAGGCCAATACCGAGCGTGAAATGAAACGTGCGGGTTACCCGAAAAAGGGCTGATCGCCGGCGCCCGTCGCCGGGCGCATTCCCCCAATCTGACGCAATGGATGAACCCTCAATGAAACGACTGGAAGGCAAGAGTGCCCTGGTGACCGGTGCTGCCCGTGGTATCGGGCGAGCGTTCGCCCAGGCCTACATCGGCGAAGGCGCCACCGTGGCGATCGCCGACATCGACCTGGCGCGTGCCCGGGCCACGGCCACCGAACTGGGACCGAACGCTTATGCGGTGAAGATGGACGTGACCGACCAGGGCTCCATCGACGCGGCCATCGCCACGGTGGTCGGGCATGCCGGCAAGCTGGACATCCTGATCAACAATGCCGCGCTGTTCGACCTGGCGCCGATTACCGAGATCACCCGCGACAGTTATGACCGGTTGTTCTCGATCAATGTCGCCGGGACCCTGTTCACCCTGCAGGCGGCTGCCCGGCAGATGATCAGCCAGGGCCACGGCGGCAAGATCATCAACATGGCCAGCCAGGCCGGACGGCGCGGCGAAGCGCTGGTGGCGGTGTATTGCGCCACCAAGGCGGCGGTGATCAGCCTGACGCAATCGGCGGGCCTGAACCTGATCGGCCATCGCATCAACGTCAATGCCATCGCGCCTGGCGTCGTCGACGGCGAGCACTGGGACGGTGTCGATGCCCTGTTCGCCAGGCATGAGGGGCGGCCGCTGGGGGAAAAGAAACGACTGGTGGGACAGGAAGTGCCCTATGGCCGCATGGGCACCGCCGAGGACCTGACCGGCATGGCGATCTTCCTGGCCAGTGCCGAGAGCGACTTCGTCGTGGCGCAAACCTATAACGTCGACGGCGGCAACTGGATGAGCTAGCAGCGATCATGAAAACTCGCTGATCGGCGTACAAGGGACTTGGCTCGGCCCGAGGCACGGTGCTACAAGAATCGCTGAAAACGTTATTCCTTTCAGAGGTCGATATGAAGCGCTGGATCGTCAATAACCGCGGGCTGCTGATCTTTCTCCTGTGCTTCGGCATCTTTCGGACTTCCATGGCGGACTGGAACCCGATTCCGTCGGGTTCGATGCGACCGACCCTGCTTGAAGGCGATGTGGTGCTGGTCAACCGGCTGGCCTATGACTTCAAGCTGCCGCTGAGCGATATCTCCCTCGCGGCCCTGGGTACTCCCCGGCGCGGCGATGTGGTGACTTTCACCTCGCCCAAGGACGGCGTGCGGCTGATCAAGCGGCTGGTCGGGGTGCCGGGCGACGTGCTGGAAATGCGCAACGAGGTGCTGTTCGTCAACGGTGTGGCGGCCCACTACAGCGATGCGCGCGATATCGCCGAGCCGGGTGCCCACGACACGAGCATTCCCGGCGTGTCCGTCACCGAGGCGGCGGACAGCAGCGTGCGCCGGGTCCAGTTCCTGCGCGGCGTTGCCGCCGCGCGGGATTTCGGGCCGATCACCGTGCCGGCGGACAGCTACTTCATGCTGGGCGACAACCGCGACAACAGTGCCGACTCGCGTTATATCGGTTTCGTGCCACGCCACCTGCTGATCGGCCGGGCCCATCACATCGTGGTTTCGGCCGATATCCTCGGGCACTGGATGCCGCGCCTGGATCGCACCGGCAAGCGTATTCTCTGAGGCAGGACAGGCTTCAGGGCAGCGTCGCCTTGAAGCTGGGCAGGGCCTGCACCTGTTGCCACCACTGGGCAAAACCCTCGACGTCGAATACCTGCGCGGCATCCGGGGTCAGGGCGATATAGGTGCAGAACGGCACCAGGTAGAAGTCGGCGAGCGAAACATTCGGCCCGGCGATAAAGCGGTCTTGCCCCTTGATCTTCATCAGCTCGCGCAGGACCCGGCGCGAGTTCTCTATGCCGTTGCGCCGGGATTCTTCGTTCTGCCCGCCGATAAAGTCGGGGAACAGGTGATAACCGGCCACCGACACCAGCGCACCGTAGCCATAGGAGTCGTAGATACCGATGGCCATGTTGGCACGGGCGCGGTCCCGGGCGGTTTCCGGTATCAGTGACGGTCCCGGCAGCACCTCGTTCAGATAGGCGGTGATGGCTCCGCTCTCGATCACCCGGAAACCGTCATGGTCGATCACCGGTACCTTGCCGAAGGGATGACGCAACAGGTGTTCGGGAGAGTGGGGTTCGCCCTGGAGGACATCGACCGGAACCTGTTCATAGTCCGCGCCTTTCTCGGCGAGAAGCATTCTGACGGTGCGCACGTAGGTGCTGCCGCTGTAGCCGTAAAGGGTGATGCTCATGATGATGACCTCCTGGGTGAACCCTGCACTGTGATGATCGGGCCACCCGGTGCGGGTGGCTTGGGACCGGCACAGTTCATCGCGTGGATGTATCCACGGTGTGTCCGCTGGCGGCGACAGCTTGAGTCAGTGTGTCCGGCGCAAGGCTGTACACACTGTGATACGTGGGGGGAGGTCGAAGCTTATTGATCGATGAAACGCCGGCGCCTGCCGATCTCCTGCACGGACTCGATCAGCGCATGGATGGCCGGGTCGGCGCGGTCGGAAAAGGCATGGAAACGTGCGTTCGCCAGCGCTGGAAGACCCTCGGCCGGGCCCAGCTCCCTGAGTCCGTCGCGCAACTGGCTGCGGGCAATCGGGGTTACGGCGAAGCCCGCCAGGGCCGCGGCAATGCAACCGGCCATGCTGCTGCTTTCAAACGCCAGGCGCCAGGGCGTTCCCGCCAGGGCCAGCGCCTGGATGGCGGCCTCCCGGTAGACGCAAGGTTCCGGAAAGACGGCCAGGGGCAAGGGGATCGCGGTATCCAGGGGGATTTTCGCGGCGTAGGCCCAGACCAGCGGTTCTTCCCATAGCAACTCGCCGCCTTCGTCCACCCGGCTGCACTGTTTGCCGAACACCACGTCGAGCTGGCCGAGTTGCCGCTGTTGCACCAGATCGGAAGTGATGCCGACCTTCAACTCGATGGAGGCCCGTGGATGGCTGCGGCTGAAAGACTGCAACACGGCGGCCAGCCAGGTGCCGGCAAAGTCTTCCGAGGAGCCGACGCGGATCCGCCCTTGAATATGGGTACCCCGCAGTTTTGCCCGGGCCTCGCGTTCCAGGCTGAGGATATTGCGGGCATAGGTGTAGAGGATCTCGCCCTCGGCGGTCAGGGACAGGCGGCGCGTAGTACGCGACAGCAGCTTCACCGCGACATCGTCTTCGAGGCGCTTGATATGCCCGCTCACCGCCGAGGGTGTCAGCGCCAGCAGGTCGGCGGCCGAGGCGAAGCTGTGGGTGTCGACCACCGTGAGAAACGTGCGCAGCAAGGCAATGTCGAGGGAGGCGGAAAGGGCGACGAGGGAGCGGTCCGTGTTCATCACTGATTCAACTTGAAAAATTGATAATAGGCCTTTACTCATCATGAATGATTCGTGGTGGCGACGGTAGTCTTTCTCCAGACAACCGCCAACTCCGCAGGAATCGCCATGAACTACTCATTTGTCACTACGCCATTGCTGGACATCGCCTACCTGGAGTGGAACCCCGCTGGAGCCCGGGTGGCCGTGCTGGTCCATGGCTGGCCGGACAGTCCCGAGACCTGGACACGCACTGCCGGCCATCTGGCCGAAGCCGGCTACCGGGTGCTGGCGCCGGCACTCCGGGGTTTTGCACCGACGCGTTTTCGCCATGACGATACGCCGCGCAGTGGCGCGCTGGCAGCGCTGGGCATGGACCTGCTGGATTTCATCGATGCCCTGGGGCTCGATCGTCCGGTACTGGTCGGGCATGACTGGGGCGCCAGGGCCGTGGCCAATGCCTGTGGACTCAGGCCCGGTGTGGCCGCGGGGCTGGTGATGCTGTCGGTCGGCTACGGCACCAACGATCCGAACCAGGTGATTTCCCTGCAGCAGGCGCGCAATTACTGGTACCACTGGTTCATAGCGACACCCCGCGGCCAGCAGGTCGTCGAGCACGAGCGCAATGTCTTCGCCCGCATGATGTGGGACACCTGGTCGCCCGCCGGCTGGTACACGGAGCAGGATTTCCAGACCGCCTGTCGCGCCTTCGCAGGGCCGGACTGGGCTGCGGTGGTATTGCATTCCTACCGGCATCGCTGGGGTTTCGTCGACGGTGACCCGGCCTCCCATGCCGAAGAAGCCAGGCTCAACCCGGCACCGGTATTGTCGGTGCCCACGCTGGTGCTGCACGGTGGCGCGGACAGTTGCAATCACCCGGACAGTTCCAAGGGACGCGAAGGCTACTTCTCGGCGCGCTACGAACGCGTGCTGATCGACGGAGCGGGGCACTTTCCCCAGCGTGAGGCACCGGAGATTGTCGCGTACGAGATCCTGAGGTTTCTCAGGGCCGGGACTCGGGAGCTGCCGGTTATAGAGGAGAGGCGCTGAGGAATTTTCATACGCGGAGTACGTCGATTAATTTTTGACGTCAAAATGCCATCATTTTTATCAAGATATTTCTAACCGGGTCGATACGCTGAAAAACCACACTGACCTGGAGGACATATCGTTCATGAAGCTTACAGTCAAAGGCAAATTGCTGTGTCTGGCTATCATCCCCTCGTTGTTGTTCGCATTGATTATCAGCGGCCTTGCGTCGTGGATGTTGCAGCGCACTGCCGACCAGCAAATGCTCGAAACCCGGGAGGGTTTGATCAAGCGCAATCGTGACGTGCTGAAGAACTATGTCGAGGTGGCCCTGACCACCATCAAGCCGCTGCACGATGCCTCGGCAAAGGGCGATATGGCGGCCCGTGACAAGGCCCTCGAATTGCTCAAACCGGTAAAGTTCGGGGAGGAAGGCTACTTCTTCGGTTACGACACCAAAGGCGTGCGCATCTTCCGTGGCGACAGCACCGCCGGGATCGGCAAGAGCTTCTGGGACACCAAGGATCCGGACGGTTCCTTCCACTACCAGACCTTTGTCGAAGTGGCTAAAAACGGCAAGCACTACGTCGATTACTTCGCGCCAAAACCAGGCCAGGAAAGTGTTCAGGTGCCCAAGCTTGGCTACACCATTTACCTGGAAAAATGGGACATGGTGCTCGGCAGCGCAATCAATATGGATGACATCGACGCCGCCATGGTGCTGGAGCAGGCAGCGGTAACCGAACGCACCCGCGCTCTGCTGGGCAGCATCTTCCTGGTGACCCTGGTGCTGTTGCTGGTAACCGCAACGGCCGGTATCTGGACCGCCAATGGTGTTGTCCGCCCGCTGCGTGTGCTCAAGACCAACCTGGATGACATTGCCGCCGGGGACGGTGACCTTACCCATCGCCTGGCGATCACCAGCAACGATGAGTTGGGTGATCTCGCCGCCTCGTTCAACCGGTTCGTCGACAAGATCCACACCATGGTCAGCCAGGTGGCGAAGATGACTACCGACCTCGACGGTCTGGTGCATCAGGCGACCCAGCAAACCTTGCGTTCTGAACAAGCGATGCAGCGCCAGCGCAACGAGACCGACCAGGTCGCCACCGCTATCCATGAAATGTCGGCGGCAGCCCAGGAAGTCGCGGTCAGTGCCCAGCGTGCTGCCCAGGCTGCGGCAGAGACCGACCAGCAAGGCCATGTCGCGCGCAAGGTAGTGGGCGACAACATCAAGGGAATGAGCGCACTGGTATCGGATATTCGCCTGAGCGGTACCAGCCTCGACAACCTGCAACAGGACGTGCGCTCCATTGTCTCGGTGCTCGATGTGATTCGCTCGATTGCCGACCAGACCAATTTGCTGGCGCTCAACGCCGCGATTGAAGCCGCGCGTGCTGGTGAAGCCGGTCGTGGTTTTGCGGTGGTCGCCGATGAAGTTCGCGCACTCGCCAGCCGCACGCAACAAAGCACTCAAGAGATCCAGGACATGATCACGCGCCTGGAAGCGGGTACCACTGCCTCGGTCGCCGCGATGCATCGTTCGACCGAAGCCGGCGAGGGTGCGAACCAGCAGACCAACGAAGTGGGGGTTTCGCTGGATTCGATCTCGGACCTGATCGGCACGATCAACGCGATGAACGCGCAGATTGCCAGTGCCGCCGAAGAGCAGACCTCGGTCGCCGAAGAGATCAACCGCAGCGTGCATCAGATTGCTGGCGCGGTGGAAAGCCTGGCCGATGAAACCGAGCAAAGCGCGCGCACCATGCGTGATGTGTCTTCGCTGGGTGCCAACCTGAACGGCCTGGTACGCCAATTCAAGATCTGAACAAGTGCGCCATTACCCTGAAACAGGTGGTGATAACCGTTTTAGCTACGGGTTATTTGTTAGCTTGATAATAATTAGGTAGCAATCAATTTGCCGTTTCCCACGGCAAATCATAAGAAAAACCCATGTACACCCGTGTTTAGACCCAGGAGTGAGTAACCGATGTCCGAGAACGATACCTCCCCAGGGCGTCGCGACTTTCTACGCAAGTCGTTGACGATGATCCCTGTTGTCACACTGGCCAGTACCGGCCTTTCCACTGGCGCCTTCGCGCAGACCCCGGCAAGCGACAGCCAGACCGGTACGCCGGTACCAGCCAAGGTCGCTGACTACAAACCGACGTTCTTCACCCCGCAGGAGTGGGCCTTCCTGATTGCAGCCTGCGACCGCCTGATTCCGTCCGATCAGGTTGGCCCTGGTGCCGTCGAACTCGGCGTACCGGAGTTTCTCGACCGGCACATGCAGACGCCCTATGCCAATGGCGGCATCTGGTACATGCAGGGGCCATTCATCGAAGCGGCGCCGGAGTTTGGCTACCAGGGCCGCCTCACGTTGCGCGAAACCCTGCGGGTCGGGATCAAGGCCATTGACGCCAGTTGCCAGAAAAACTTCGCCGGCAAAGCCTTCGCCCAGCTCTCGACCGCCCAGCAGGAAGACCTGTTGAAAAACGCCGAGAGCGGCAAGCTGGCGCTGGAAGACATTTCCTCGAAGCTGTTTTTCAGCAACCTGCTCAACGAAGTGCGCAACGGCTATTTCGCCGACCCGTCCCACGGCGGCAATAAAAACATGGGGGCGTGGAAGATGATCGGTTATCCCGGCATGCGTGCCGATTACATGGACTGGGTAACGGTGCGTGACAAGCCGTACCCGTTGCCGCCGGTTGATCTGGCCGGGCGAAGGGGTTGAGCATGGCGAACATCAAGGCAAAAGCAGACGTAGTGATTGTAGGTATGGGCTGGACCGGGGCGATCATGGCCAAGGAGCTCACCGATGCAGGACTGCATGTGGTGGTACTTGAGCGCGGCGCCGACCGTGACACGCAGCCTGATTTCGCTTACCCGAAAGTGGTCGATGAGCTTGAAGGTTCGGTACATCGCCGGTACCTGCAAAGCTTGTCCCAGGAAACCGTCACCGCGCGGCACAACCTGACCTCCACGGCTGTGCCGTATCGGCAGATGGGCTCGTTCAAACCGGGCACGGGTGTCGGCGGGGCAGGTAGCCACTGGTCTGGCTGCCACTTCCGCGCGCTGCCGGAAGACTTCAAGTTGCGCAGCAATACCGAGCAGCGCTATGGCGCCAAATTCATTCCCGACGACATGACCATCCAGGATTTTCCGGTCAGCTACGAAGACCTCGAACCGCACTTCGATCATTTCGAACACGTGTGTGGCACGTCCGGCAAGGCCGGTGTGATCCAAGGGGTGAAACAGGCGGGCGGCAACCCGTTCGAAGGGTCGCGCTCGCGTGAGTTCCCGCTGGGCCCGAACCGTGATTACCTTGGTGCAGAGATGTTTTACGGTGCGGCCCGCGAGATGGGGTGGGACCCGTACCCGATCCCTGCGTCCAATGCATCGGCGCCTTACGTCAACCCCTACGGCTGCCAGATGGGCCCGTGCAACGCCTGCGGTTTCTGCAGTGATTACGGTTGCCTGAACTACTCCAAGGCCAGCCCGAACATCAGCATCTTGCCGGTGCTGCGCCAGCGCAAGAACTTTGAACTGCGTACCCATGCGCAAGTGCTCAAGGTCAATCTCGACAGCGATGGCAAGAAGGCCACTGGTGTGACGTACCTGGATGCCCAGGGGCGTGAAGTGGAGCAACAGGCCGACCTGGTGCTGCTCTGCGCATTTTCGTTGTTCAACGTGCACTTGATGCTGCTCTCGGGGATCGGCAAACCCTACGACCCACTGAGCGGTGAAGGCACCATCGGGCGCAATTACTCCTACCAGAACCTCAACCGAGTGGTGCTGTTTTTTGGCAAGGAAGTGCAGGCCAACCAATTCATCGGGATCGGCGGCGCGGGCACCACCATGGACAACCTCAACGGTAACCAGCTGGACAATGCCAAGGCCGGTTTTGTCGGCGGTGGGATCATCTGGGCACGCCAGCCGGGTGCCGGCCCGGTACGCGGGATCAACGTACCGCCGGGCACGCCCGCCTGGGGCACGCAGTGGAAACAGGCGGCCAGCGATGCGTTCCGTCACTCGTTCTACTTCGAAGTGCAGGGCGCCTGCATGTCTTACCGCCAGCACTACCTGAGCCTGGACCCAACCTACAAGGACGGTTTCGGTCGGCCGCTGCTGCGGATGAACTTCGACTGGCACAACAACGAGATCAAGGCGTCGCAATTCCTGGTCGGCAAGGCGTTGGAAATGTCGAAGATCCTCAACCCGACCGCCATGGCCGGCGACGCCAAGAAGCCGGGTGAGCACTACAACATCACCAAGTACCAGAGTACCCACACCTGTGGTGGCGCGATCATGGGCAGCGACCCGAAAACCTCGGCATTGAACCGCTACTTGCAGTCGTGGGACGTGCATAACGTGTTCGCCATAGGCGCCAACGCGTTCCCGCAAAACAACGGTTACAACCCGACCGGCATGGTCGGCGCACTGGCGTATTGGTCTGCCTCGGCGATTCGTGAGCAGTACCTCAAAAACCCCGGCCCGCTGGTTCAGGCATAAGGAGAAAGACCGATGAAAAAGTTTCTCCTGAGCCTGGTTGGATTGGCTGTGGCGGTTTTGGTTGGATTGTTGGTGTTCGCTTTCTGGCCGACACACACACGGGCATTGCAAACGGCACCTGAAGCCGGGCAGGCCGCGTTGATCGAGAAAGGGCGCTACCTGGCTGACGCAGGTGATTGCACGGCATGTCACACCGCCAAGGGGGGGCAACCGTTCGCTGGTGGCTTGGCGATTGCCTCGCCAATCGGCACGCTCTACAGCAGCAACATTACGCCAGACAAAACCACAGGTATCGGCGGTTATTCACTGGAGGATTTTGACCGCGCGGTTCGTCACGGTATCGCGGCCAATGGCAGCAGCCTGTACCCCGCCATGCCTTACCCGGCGTATGCCAAGGTCAACGACGATGACCTGCGGGCGCTCTACGCCTATTTCATGCACGGCGTCACGCCGGTCAATGCCGAGAACCGCGCCAACGCGGTGCCGTGGCCGTTGTCCATGCGCTGGCCGCTGGCGATCTGGCGCAAGGTGTTTGCGCCCGACCCCGATGCGGTGGTGTTCAAGGCCGATGGCTACAAGGACGCCGGGGTGGCACGTGGTGCGTATCTGATCCAGGGCCTGGGCCACTGCGGCAGTTGCCACACACCGCGTGCGGTGACCTTGCAGGAGAAGGCGCAGGATGAGTCCAGTCCGGCCTACTTGTCTGGTGGACCAGTGATCGATGGCTGGCTGGCAGTGAATTTGCGCGGTAGTCCGGCGGACGGCCTGGGCAGTTGGAGCCTCGACGACATTGTCGCGACCCTGCGCAGTGCCCGCAGCGAAACCCATGCAGTGTTGGGTGGTGCGATGGGCGATGTGGTGGTTCACAGCACCCAGAACCTCAACGATAGCGACCTGCACGCGATGGCGGCGTACCTGAAAACGCTGCCTGCCGGCGAGCGTCAGGTATCGGGTTTCAGCGCCGACCCGGCCACCGCCAAGGCCTTGGCTGCGGGTCAGGAGGGCAGCCGTGGTGCGCAGCTGTACATCGACAACTGTGCGGCCTGCCACCGTACCAACGGTCAGGGCGACGCGCGGGTATTCCCGAAAATCGCCGGTAACTCGTCGGTGCTGTCTGAAGATCCGGTGTCGATGATCCGCCTGGTGCTGGCGGGCGGTAAATTACCTGCCACCACTACCGCGCCTTCTGAGCTGGGGATGCCGGGTTTCGCCTGGCGCCTGTCGGATGAAGAAGTGGCACAACTGCTGAGCTTCATCCGCACCAGTTGGGGCAACCAGGCGCCGACCGTCAACGCAGCACAGGTCAAGCAACTGCGGGACACTTTGCCGAAGTCGTCACCTGATGTTTCGCGCACGGATATCGCCAGGCCATAGGCGGTGCGATAGTTGAAGAGGGTGGGCTGACGTGCAAGGCGTCAGCCTTGCCGATGTGGCCAAAACGAAAAAACCGCCAGAAGGCGGTTTTTTCGGTGGTTTCAGAGATTTTTAAAGCCTTCCCCGCAACCTTGTCTGGCTCCACGACCTGGACTCGAACCAGGGACCCAATGATTAACAGTCATTTGCTCTACCAACTGAGCTATCGCGGAATGAGATGTATGTTACTGATATAAAAAGAGAAGTCAAGCCTGGAAAGTGATGCGCGCAAATCGCGACCTATCTCCGGTCAGGGGTCGGGTTATCGGCGGCATCTGACTCGACAGGTACTTTCAGCACTTGCAGGGCGGTGTGGTAAAGCGCCAGTCGCTGGTCTGCGCCATTCGAACCGCCGTTTATGATTTGGGTGATTTCCTCAAAACACCTGTGGTCCGCCAGGTGATTGAGATTGTTGCATTTCCAGAACCAGCCGGCGGACAACGCAGCTCCCGATGGCTCGGCAAGCTGGCCAGGGTTGTCGATCAGGCCCAGTTCGAGTTCTGCATCGCAATCGCGATAGTTATCGCGGAAGGTCAGTTGAATCAGGCCGCGCCCGCGGTATTTCCAGCCGTCTCCCGTATTGGCGAGCCCGTTGCCGTAGCGGGAAGCGTAGGCGATGTTGGCGATCATGTCTGGTTTGTACGCGCATTCATTGGCTGTCTTGCAATTGAAGCGATTTTTCCAGAGAAGCATCAACTGGGCTGCGCTGTAGTCGAGATTTTCGCTCAGTATGCGTAACTGCTCACTTTCATAACCTACCTGGGCGAGAAAGGCGGCGATACGCAGCGGGCTGTCGATTGCATACCTCTGCATGGCTTCATTGAGAGGGGCGATGAACAAGGCGGCGGAGTCGCCCGATTTCGGCAGGATCGCCCGTAATACTTCTAGAGTGATGGTCATCCCTGTTTCCTCTGAGAGTTATGTCTGCACGGTGTTGCGCGGCGGGCTGTCGGTTTTGCTCAACCGCGATGGTGGATGCGATACCGATAACGAATGATGTGGTTGAGATACAGATTGACCGGGCGCGTTTCCTTGGCCGTGCGTGGCGTGTCGTAGTCCGGGCTGGTGTCCTCGACAATGTCGGCGGTGGTTTTGGGGGCAGGGTCGAGGATCCAGCCTGGCGTACCTTCCCCGACTGCCGGCGGCCCTTTCTGGACCAGGGCGGTGTAATGGTGTTCGTGCCCCTGGAAGGCATCGGCCTGCAATGTCCCGACCCGATTGCCGACCGCCCCTTTTCCATCGGAACTCGATGCCTTGCGCGAATCTTTGTCGGGGTCTGTCGAACTATCGGCGCTGACGCCCCGGATGAATCGACCGCGCAGGTCTGGCAGATTGAAATGATCGGCATCCTTGTAGCCATATGCCTGGCCGATCACACCAAACAACTCCGGATAATCCTGACGATTCAATGAGGCGCCGTTACAGAACAACCAACCGGCGCGGGCAAGGTTGGTCCTGATCTGATCCAGGTTGACGCCATCCCCGGAATCGGAGCTGGCCAGGGGACCCGCATAGGGGACAACCGCTCCCACCGGGAAACAATCATTCATGTCCATGATTGATCGCCTGTGTCGGCTCTTGAGCGGTGGTCGGCATTGCCGGCAGTTGCGCCCCTTGCTGCAAGTACAGCAGCGAGGTCGGTAGCCGTACGGTCCAACGCCGACGTGTGCGCGCGACGTAGTCGGGCTCTGGTCCCTGTAGTTCTTCCAGCAAAAAGAGCGTGCCTTCGGTGACGGGAGTGCAGTGGATATCACCGATCCAGGGCTGGGGGAATTGCAGGGCAAACAGCAGTCGGGCCTCATGCCCCGGAGCGACCGGTATCCGTGCGGTGGCAACGCTGGCTTGCAAGAAGCGCGTGAACAGTTTTTCGGAGGTGGACGCGGTGATGGCAAGAGCGCCCACCGGGTCCTCCCCAACGATCTGCGCTTCGTAATGCCAACCCATTTCAGTCCAGCGCAGTTGTGCCGCCAGGTACCCGGCGTCGGTAGCCGGGGCGGGTGCCAGCAATGCCAGGCAGCCCTGCATCAGGGTTGTACGCTGTATTTCAGTGGTATGCCCGGCGCTGGTACTGGCGATCTGTCGGGCCAGTGCCGCCTGATAGTCATCCTGGGCCTGTTGCCAGGCCTGCTGCAGACGTTCGTAGGTACGCACTTGCCAGGACACCAGCAATGGGTCGCCATTTGTGGTGTCGCGCTTGCAGTTCACTTCGAGCGTCACACCCCAGACGGCGGCGGCCGACATGGCTGTCACGGGAATAGCCCCGATGAGACCTGCGACATGCTGCAGTTCCACGCTGCTGACCTGCGAGACCGGCATCGGCGTAGGTGTGATCACCACGTTGCCCACGCTGGTCGAACTGTTGGTGCTCGGTGTGACGACGGTCAGTACCGCGGGTGTGCTCGTTGTGCCGGGAATAGTCTGGACCTGGCCGGCAACGGCGCAGGTCAGGTTGTGCTGATTGTCCAGGAGGGCAAGGGTCATCTGCCCGTCAACGCCCAGATAACCTTTGGGAACGCTCAGGACGCTCAGGTCACCCACCAGCATCTGGTTGACCGTGACGACCACTCGGCGCGTGTCCGCCGGCGGTGGGGCCATGTCGCTGAGCCCGTATTGTGCGCCCAGGGCCTGATAATTGCTCGGCAGCACATCACTGTAACTGTCGATTGCAGGCGTTGAGTCGGCCAGGGAAAGGGGCGCGCAAAGGGGTGGGGAACAGGACTGCAGAACTTGTTCGGTCCAGCTCTGGGCGGGTTCCTTTATCTTGAACTCCAGCACCAGGCGCCGGCCGATATCCACCAAATGCACCTGCATCAACTTGTCAACCCAGTGATAGATGCCAACCAGACGCTGGTTGCCGGCATTGTCGATCAGACTGCTCCGGCGACGCTCGCAGGCCTGCCGCCAGACATGCCCACGATGCCGGGTCACCCGATCGCCGATATGCCGGGCGGCCTTTTCGGTCAGTTGTTGTATCCGTTGCGAGCGATCCTGCTCTGCCCACGAGGCACCGGCGTTGGCGCCTGTCCAACTGCCGCTGAGGTACTCATTGAGGTTTTCATAGCTCGGTGAGACATCGCTCAGGTTGCGTGCAACCCCTTCGCTGGCCATGACTTCCTGAAGGGCATTGGTGAGGTCGCTGCTGGCGGATGTCTGCTGGCTCTGGTCACGTACGCTTTGCCGCTCGGTGTCGTTGTCGTCGTGCTCCTGGCGATAGCTGCGCGATTGTTCCTGATGTTCCTGGCGCTCATGGGGCATGACGTTGACGACATCGGCCAGTTCCCCCGGGCTATAACCCAGCAGGCACTGGTGCGCGCGCTTCAGCGTGGCCGGTCCCAGTATGCTCCATGTGCTGTCGGTCGCGGGCGCCGCAAGGGCCAGGTCGGTGGTGGTGACGGCGTCGGGAAGTGCGGTGATTGCCGACAGTACCAGTGTCCGTGTCCCGGGGGCTTCGAGGCGGGGGTCGCACTGCTCCAGGCGGTCGAGGAAGTGTCCTGTACGCAATATGTCGATCAACTGCGCTGCGAGACCGGCCTGTTGGCTTGTACCTGTCAGGGCCAGGACAAACAGGCTTTGCCAGACGCTGGCCTGACTGCTGGTCCAGTCCGCGCTGGCGAGGAAATGATCGATCTCTTCACCCAGCAGCAACTCGGTCTGTTTCCAGATATCGGGTAATGACTGTTCGCCGGGGAGTGTGGCCAGCAACTCCAGGCGTAGTGCCGGAAAGCGGTTGATGGGGGCCGGCAGGGTCGAGATATCACTGATGAAACCGCCGAACGCCAGGGCGGCGGCCTGTTTTTCGGCCGTATTGGTGCACTGGCTCAGGCTGGTATAGAGCGGCAGGCTCTCCGGTGACTTGAGGCGGATGAAGCGCAGTTGCATGTCGGCGCGTTCACCCGGCGTGAGTGGATGCAGCCAGATGAAGGGCGGCAGATCCATGGCCTCGTGAGGCATTTCGGTGAATGACTGCCCGTCTTCGTCAATGAGCTCGTGAGGTTGGGCGTCCAGTAACCAGCCACCAATGGCGGTGTTGAGAAACTTGTCATGGCTCAGGGGCAGGTTGCCTATCAGGTGCGCTTCCCCGGGGGCGATATCCAGTGTCAGTGTGACTTCTATGTTGCCTACCTTTTTTTCCACCCAGCGCTCCGGGTGAGCAGGGGTTCCGAGCTGGAAGGGGTATGCTTCGTTGAGGTTGCGGTAGAGGATCTGACCACTGACTGAGGTCTTGTCATCGCCCACGATCCAGGAGATTTCCAGCTCGATACCGCCGCGTGCGACGATTTTCCATGGGGACTGTCGGTGCGCCATCTCCACCGCTTCGTTGTTGCTCATGGTGTGCTCCTGCAATAAGTCCTGGGCAGCGGTTTGGGCCAGTTGTCCTGACTCCGAAGGCATGGAGAGGGCGGCTGGCGCCGTGCATGAGAGCGCTGTCCGGTATGGGCTGTCCTTTTGATGCGTTCAGTTGTCTTGAGGCGGCCTGGTGTCGCCGGCTTTGGCCTCATCGCCCTGGGTGACCTGTGTCAGCCTGTACGTGGCCTCGTCCGCCACTGCCGAGCACAAAAGCGTTGCGTTGGCGGAGGTCGGGCTCAGTTCGGGTGTCAGGATGCTGACCTTGGTTTTGTTCGAAGTGACGATGGCATACGCGCGCCATCCGCCACTGTCCGGATCGGTCGGGTGAGTCGCCTGGCCACCGGGCGGTAGCGTCAGCATGGTCAGTTGATCCTTGTCGTCGGCTATCAGGTAGGTCACCTGGGCGTCCGTAGTGTCGGCGGTGAGTGTCAGTTTTGTCGGGTCGGCCATGTTGTTCATTCCTGCCAGAAGGCGTAGGTGTCGGGCATCATCGGTGATGCCTGCGGACTATCAGGTTGATGATGGGGCTGGTATTGCCCTGGTGTGTCCGGGTATCGATCAGAAGGTCGCTGTACCACTGCTTGATCGGTACACGGGCGGTGGTGACCCCATTGACGAGGGCCACGACTTCCATGCCCGCTGCGGCCAGCAGAGTGCTACGACTACTCGGCAACTCGAATGTCCTGGCGAAAGGACTGCGCAGGAAGCGGACTTCAAACCGCACGCTGCCCGCACACTGGTTGTACAGCTCGATACCTTCGGCGGTGCCTGGTGCTTCGTCGTCGAGACGGAACTGGTAGGTATCCCCCCGGGCTTGCATCTTGGCGACCAGACGTCCCGGTTTTGCCGGCGGATGCGCGGGAGCCATATGGGTCACGCAAGTGTTTTCATCGGTGAAATAGGCTCGGATATCGATGCCACTGCCCTCGGGATCGGGAATCGACAGGCCGGCACCGGCACCGAGCCAGGAGTCCCAGATCAGGCAGTTTTCCTGGTAGAACCTGAGCTGCACGGCACAAAGACTGCGATTGAGAACCCTGAGAGCGGACGTCCGAGCGTGTAGAGTCACGGGAATTATCCTGGCGGCAAGGCAGCCATAAGGGCGATGTGCCATTATGGCTGCTTCTGATGCCTGCTTAGCCGGTGATGGTCAGCGAGTAATAGTCGCGCTCAAGGATCGAACCGTTGGTGACGGCGGTGACGGTGGCTTTAGGACTGGAGGTCACCAGTGTCTCGGTGGTGACACCGTTGATCACGGCATAGATGTAGAACGTGTTGCTGATGTCCAGGGTCTGGTTCTGGCCACTGTCGTTCACCACGATGTTTTGCAGCGGCTTGCCATCTTTGAGGATGGTGAAGGTTACCGGATTGATGCAGGTTTTCTGGAAGCTCAGCTGGTTGGAGACGTTGCTCGGGAATTCAACCACATCGAACTCATAGGTTCCCTGAGCCTTGACCTGCAGGACTTGCGCCAGGAAGCCCATGCTGCCTGACACATCCAGTGGTGCAGAGGTGTAGGTGTTGCCTTCGATCAGGGTGGTAGCGGTGATCTGGTAGGTGTCGCCCACTGGGACGGTTTGCATGGCGTTCGGTTGGATGGCCGGCAGGTTGGAAATGATCTGCTGACCCTTCTTGACGACGTACTGGGCATCGAACTGGGTCTGGTTGAGCAAGGTAATAGTCATGAACAGCTCCTGGGTGTGGGCTTGGCCTTCGCCCGAATGGGGTTGGGTGGCCTGTGCAACGTGTCGGTTTCCGGTTCCAACACACTTGAAAACCGGGTTGTCAGTTTTGTTGTGTCAGCGCAATCCTGGCTCAGGATCGGTGCTCTGGAGGCCTGGCCGGTTGACGGAAGTGACTTTCGGGTAAGGAGGGGGCCCAAGTCCTTAAGCGCCCTGAAATCGGGCTGAAATTTTCTGAAGATCGATGTTCGCCCTGGCTCGAAGGGGCAGAGGCTCGAGCAGGTTGTTTACAGGGAAGAAAATGACGCGCGACTACCGATTTGGACGATTTGAAGTTCGCCCAGCCGAGCGGAGGTTGTATGTCGATGGCAGTCCCATTGTCTTGGGAACTCGTGCTTTTGATGTATTACTGGCCTTGATCGAGCGCCGCGAGCGCATGGTGACCAAAGGCGAGCTGCTTGAGCTGGTGTGGCCGAACCTGTTCGTCGAGGAAAACAACCTGCAGGTTCAGGTTTCGACATTGCGCAAGGTGTTGGGAGGACAGGCGGTGGTCACGGTGACTGGCCAGGGCTACCGCTTTGCAATGGTGGTGGAGGAACCGCCTTTACCCTCTGCCGGGGCCGTTGATGCGCTTGTGCCAAGCCTGCCCGCGGCGCTGCGAAAACTCATGGGGCGGGATCGAGAGCTCGTCGATCTGCTGGAGCTCGTCCAGGCTTACCCGCTGGTGTCTGTCGTCGGGGCGGCGGGGATAGGCAAGAGTGCATTGGCGCTGGCGGCGGCCCACCAGTTGAAACCTGCCGTCTGGGTCGAGCTCTCCGGTGTCACCGATCCGGAGCAGTTGGTGCAGACGATTGCGCGCGCTGCGATGCTGCCGATCCGAACCGATGAGCCACTGGGCGAATTACTTCTGGCCCTGGGCCCCCTCGGGGCCGTGCTGGTCCTTGATGGCGCCGAACATCTGCTGGAGGCCATCGCCCGGTTCGCCGGGGCCGTTGGCAAGAAAGCGCCTGGAGTTCGATTGCTGATTACCAGCCAGGCCGCGATCAGGGGCGAAAGCGAGCGGGTCTTTCGGCTCGCAGGCCTGTCGGTGCCCGGCACCGATGTGTCGGCCCACGAAGCCATGCAGTATGGGGCGGTGAGCTTGTTCGCCGACCAGGCACAGGCGGTCGACCGTACCTTCAGGGTCACCCCCGAGAATGTCGCCGCCGTGATTTCCGTGTGTCGGCAGCTCAACGGCATGGCCTTGCCGATCAAGTTGGCTGCCGCCAGGTTGCCCTTGCTCGGGGTGCGAGGCGTGGCATCGCGGCTGGGGGAACGTCTGGGGATGTTGAACGGTCTCCGGCGAGGTGGCGGCGGTAGTCGCCAGCAGACCGTTGGTGCGGGACTCGACTGGAGCTATAGCCTGCTCTCTACCCCGGAGCAGACCTTGTTGCGTCGCTGCGTGGTGTTTGTCGCAGGCTTCACCCTGGAGTTGGCGACGGCGGTATGTGGTGAGATCACGCTGGATAAATGGACCGCGATAGATGCCCTGGATGCCCTGGTGGATCGATCGCTGGTCGAGGTTCAGGACGGTCCGGTCCGGCGTTACCAACTTTGCGAGTATGTAGTCGAGTACGCCAGGGCCAGGTTGCACCAGGCGGGGGAAACAGAGCTTTTGCGTCATCGGCACGCGTTGAGTTGCACCGAGTTGATGATCCGGGCGTATGAGGCTTACTGGGACTGCGGTGACAAGTATTGGCTGGAGGACTATGCAGCGGACACCGACAACGTCCGGGCGGCATTGGACTGGAGCCTGGAACACCAGCCGGAACTGGCCTTGAGGTTGCTTGGTGTATCCGGCCCGCTGTTCTTCCAGCAAGGGCTGGTCAGTGAAGGTCGCCAGCGTTTTCTTGCGCTTGAGTCCGTTGCCCTGGCACTGGATCGGACTCTTGTGCTGGAGGCTTCACCCTTCGAGCTGGAGACACTGCTGGCCAGGTACTGGCTGGAGTTCAGTCGGCTGCATGCGGGGAACGGCACATGCCGTTCGACGGATTTTGCTCCCCGGGCACTGGCGTTCTATCGCTCGCTGGATGATCCGCGTGGGGTTTTCCTGGCGCTGTGTCGAGCCATGGACTGTGCGTTCCTGCCATCTGGCGAGGCACCTTGCATTCTCGAGGAGATTATCGAAATCGAGTCTGCCGACTGGTCGCCTCGACTGCGGGCCGAGCGACTGATTGCGGAAGTCAGCCTGTACCAGCGTTGCGAGCAACCCGAAGAAGCCTGTTTCGCCCTGGAGTCCCTGCACCTGTTGGCGCTGTCGGCAGGGCTGGAAAGCATTGAGCGGCTGGCACTCAATGCCCAGGCCAAGCTCAACCTGGCCAGGGGCGAGTATGAGCGTGCCCTGCAGCGCAGTCAGGCATTGTGCCGCCAGCGTGGTATCCATCGAAACATCGTCCTGCCACATGCCTTGGCCACGATGGCGATGGCTTTGCTCTCGCTGGGCAAAATGCGCGAGGCGCGCAAGGTGCTGGTGGACTTCGTGGCCGAGTCCAGGCGCCTGGGCTGGGAGTGGTTCGGTCTGTATACCGATCTTTTTGTCTGGTTGGCGGCACTGGAGAACCGGCTCGCCGCTGCCGCCCGCCTGATGGGGTATGCAAAGCTTGCCTATGACGCCGCGGGGGCACGGGATTTCGGCACGACAAGAATCCGTGTGCGCAACTCGCATATGATCTTCAAACGCCTGGACAAACCATTCATTTCCCGACTGATGGTCGAAGGCGCCCGCATGGACCGTGAGATGTTCTGCACTCTGGCATTGTCCAGGCAATCCGTCGAGCAGGTGATGCCGACGGCATCCGAACTGGAGGATTGAGCGCCGGGTGTCAGGCGAAACACGGGTTGCTTTGACTTCCGAAAGTCGAGGTATTAACTTCGCGACTTTTTACCCGCGACTCCCGACGTTCGCGGGCACGCGCACTCTATTGTTAAGGAAGGGCACGATGGCCGAAATGGCACAGCAGGACGATTTGTTCCAGGTAGACAAGCGGCTCTCCCTCAAGCCCGTGACGGACTTCAATGCCTTCCTGCTCCAGGCGTTTGCCGATGGGCCGTGCCAGTGCATGCGCTGCGTGGACGCGGCGGGTAGCGAGAGCGGTTATGCCTTCCAGCACACCTTCGAACTGGGCAAGGTGGTCAACCGCCAGTTCGCCAGGACCACCCCGAGCGAGGTCCTGCTGGTGCTGAAGAAGGCCTGGCTGTCGTTCTTCAAGACCGACCTGGAGGTTCCCGGACTGCTGGACCTCCCGGCAGTACAGGAGTTCGTCAAACCCGAGTTGCATATTCGCCTGCGTCCGTTGTTGCTGGCTTGCGGCCTGATCGAGGAGCGCGAAGGCGGGTGGATGTTGCAGGCGGTTGCGGAATAGCGCGTCATGGGCGTCCTTGCCCTCTGCATGCTGTTTGATTACTGAACGACCAGGGTGAAGTAGCCGCTTTCCAGCGTGGAGGTGTCCTGCACTGCGCTGATGGTCGCGTTGGGATTGCTGGTCGAGACGGTAGCCGTGGTGATCCCGTTGATGATGGCATAGGCGGAAAAGGTATGGCCGATGTTCAGTGTCTCGACCCTGAAAGAATCGCTCACCACCACGTTTTGCAGAGGTTTATCGTCCCTGGTCAGGGTAAATGTCACCGGGTTGAGGCAGGTTTTCTGAAAGCTCAGTTGGTCAGCCACCGGGCTCGGTGATTCGACGACCTCGAACTCATAGCTTCCCTGGCTGGGCACCTGGAGGACCTGAGCGAGAAAGCCCATGCTGCCGCGTATTTCCAGCGGGGCCGAAACATAGGTATTGCCGTCGATCACCGTGCTGGCATTGACTTGGCGAGTGTCATCCAAGGGGACGATAAGGGTTGCATCGGGTTCCAGCCCCGGTAAACGGGCGATGATCAGATCTCCCTGTTTGACGACAAACTGGCTGATATAGCCGGTCTGATTGTGCAGTGTGATGGCCATGAAGAGCTCCTTGGGAACGGGACAGCCGGAAGTCCGTGCGGCTTCGGCGCAACGAAGCGTAGAACATTAATCTCTACTTAACCCGCGCCCCTTCAAATAGCGTATCTTTTCCCTCAACCCTCCTTTTCAGTTGGCGTTTCCGATGTTCAGGTTTCGATTGATCTTGACCCTGGTGCTCAGCCTGATGCTGCCGATCTTCGGTAGCGTGGCCGCGGCCGCGTCTTTTGCCGAACCCTGCCCGATGCCACTGATGAGTCATGACGGCTCGGCAATGAGCCATGCCCCCTGCTGCAATGACATGCAGCACGGCACCGTCTCCAAGTCGCCATGCAAGTCGGGGGAGGAGTGCAAGATCGGCGGCCTGGTCCGGATCCTGAATATCGGCACCTTCTCTTCGCTGCCACCGTTGCCGCTCACCCTGCCAACGCCCACCGTGCTCCAGTCCGAGCCGGCCGACCTGTGGCGCCCTCCGCGTTACGTCTGATGCCCTGATGTTCATTCCACGTTCCCTGTAAAGGGCGCGGGGGCCTGTGTGTGCGCCTGTGACGGCGGACACCTCGATCATCTGCATTGGAGACGAACGCATGTTCGCTTTCATTCCCTCACACCGCCTGCTGGCCGGTGTGATCGCTGTTGTCCTGGGCGCGAGCCCGTGGCTGGCCGTCCAGGCCGAGCCCCTGAGTTTCGAGCGGGCACAGCAACTCGCCGAACATACCGCGCCGGAGAACCTTGCCCGCATGGCACAGGTGCAGTCGGCGCAATCTTCCGTCGGGCCGGCCGATGCGCTGCCCGATCCCAAGCTGATGCTGGGCATCCAGGACCTGCCGATCCAGGGCTCCGGTCGCTATTCGTTCAACGGTGACTCGATGACCGAACGGCAGATCGGGCTGCGCCAGGAAGTTCCCAACAGCGACAAGCGCCTGGCCCGCAAGAACCTCGCCCTGGCGTCCGTCGACGTCGCCGAGGCCGAGCAGCGCGCGGCCCTGCTGGAGGTCAAGCGGCAAACCGCACTGGCCTGGCTCGGGGTCTATTACGCCGAGCGCAGCGTGAGCCTGTTCGATCAGTTGGACCATCAGGTCGCCTTGCTGCGCACCACCACCGCCTCGCGCATCGCCGGTGGCGGTGCCCAGGCCGGGGATCTGCTGCAGGCTGACCAGGAAGCGCTGAGCCTGGCGGATCGTCGCGACGAGCTGGTGCAGAACATCGCCGTCGCCCGAGCGAAACTGCGCCGCTGGATCGGTGCCGACGCCGATCAACCGCTGCAGGACGGGCCACCGACCTGGGCGCCAATCCTGCCCCACAGCCAACACACCCTGGGTCGTCATCCGGACCTGCAAGCCGCCACCGCCCGGGTCGGCGAAGCCAATGCCGAACTGGCCGAGGCCATCGCCGAGAAGAAACCCGACTGGGGTGTCGAGCTGGTATACGGCCATCGCGACCGCCAGTTTGGCGGCGACATGGCGTCGTTGCAGTTCACTTTCGACCTGCCACTGTTCGTCGGCTCCCGCCAGGGGCCGCGAATCAATGCCCGGCAACACGCGCTCGAACAGCGTGAAGCCGAGCAGGAAGTGATGTTGCGCGAGCATCGGGCCGAACTGGAAAGTGGTCTGGCCGAGCTCGAGCGCCTGAAAAAAGCCGTCGAACGTTCGCAGCAATCGTCGATTCCGCTGGCCAGCCGGCGCAGCGACCTGGAACTGGCCTCCTACAAGGCCGGGAAAAGTCCATTGAACGCGGTGATCAGCGCGCGCCGCGAACTGATCGAAGCCCACCTGCGCGAGATCAGTCAGCAGGCCCAACTCGGCCAACTGTCCGCCAGCCTCTATTTCGCCTATGTGGAGGGCCTCAAATGAAGACGCTCGCTTATTCCGTACTGACCCTCGCGCTGGCGGGACTGGGTGTTGCCGGTGGCTACTGGCTCGGCCACGGCGGGACCGCGATGTCCGCCACCACCGATGCCGGCAAGAAGGAACGCCCGGCGCTGTACTGGTTCGACCCGATGTACCCGACCCAGCATTTCGATGCCCCGGGCAAGTCACCGTTCATGGACATGCAACTGGTGCCCAAGTATGTCGATGCCGCCGAGGACAGCACGTCCATCAGCGTATCGCCGCAACTGGCGCAGAACCTCGGCATGCGTACCGCCGCGGTGGTTCGCGAATCTCTGCCCGGCGGCCTGGAGGCCGTCGGCGCGCTGGCCTACAACCAGCGCGACGTGGTCAACCTGCAAGCCCGTGCCGCCGGTTTTGTCGAGCGGGTCTACGATCGCGCACCCGGCGATGTCCTGCAGGCCGGCGCACCGCTGGTGGATCTGCTGATCCCGGAATGGTCCGCCGCGCAACTGGAGTTTGTCGCGGTACTCGCCACCGGTGACAGCCGGCTGGTCCAGGCCACCCGCGAGCGCCTGCGCCTGCTGGGCATGCCCGACGAGGTGATCGCCCAGGTGGCGAAGACCCGCAAGGTCCGTCCGGTGCTGACCCTGTCCACGCCGATTGCCGGCGAACTGCAGAGCCTCGAAGTGCGTGCCGGGATGACCGTCTCCGCCGGGATGAGCCTGGCGCGCATCAATGGCCTGTCCAGCGTCTGGCTCGATACTTCGGTGCCGGAGGCCCTGGCTTCTTCGGTGGCGGTGGGCGCGCAGGTCGCGGTGGCGTTGTCGGCTTATCCCGGTCGTGGGGTACAGGGCAAGGTGCTGGCGATCCTGCCGGGGGTCGATGGGCAGAGCCGTACCCTGACGGTGCGCAGCCAGTTGCCCAATACCGACGGCAGCCTGCGTCCCGGCATGTTTGCCTCGGTGCGCTTCGCTGCGACCGACCCGCGTCCGAGCCTGTTGATCCCCAGTGAAGCGCTGATCCGTACCGGCAAGCGCGACCTGGTGATGCTGGCCGGGGACAAGGGGCGCTACAAACCGGTGCAAGTCCGTACCGGACGTGAGTCGGCAGGGCGCATCGAAGTCCTCGAAGGCCTCACCGAAGGGCAGCAGGTGGTGACTTCCGGCCAGTTCCTGCTGGATTCCGAAGCCAGCCTGCAAGGCCTCGCCGAGCCGCAGGAAGCGACGTCCGCCACGCCATCGATGAACGCGATGGAGGGCATGAAATGATCAAGCGCCTGATCCACTGGTCCATCGGCAATCGCTTCCTGGTGCTGCTGGCGACCCTGTTCATCGTGGCGTGGGGTATCTGGTCGGTGCGCAACACCCCGCTGGATGCGCTGCCGGACCTTTCCGATACCCAGGTGATCATCCGCACCAGCTTTCCCGGGCAGGCACCGCAGATCGTCGAGAACCAGGTCACCTACCCGCTGGCCAGTACCATGCTCTCGGTGCCGGGGGCGAAGACCGTGCGTGGTTACTCGTTTTTTGGCGACTCCTTCGTCTATGTGATTTTCGACGACGGCACCGACCTGTACTGGGCCCGCTCGCGGGTGCTGGAGTACCTGAACCAGGCCCAGGGACGCCTGCCCAAGGGGGTGACCAGCGCCCTCGGGCCGGATGCCACCGGGGTCGGCTGGATCTACCAGTACGCCCTCGTGGATCGCAGTGGCCAGCATGACCTGGCGCAGTTGCGCGGGATCCAGGACTGGTTCCTCAAGTACGAACTCAAGACCGTGCCCAACGTGGCGGAAGTCGCCACCATCGGCGGCATGGTCAAGGAATACCAGGTGCTGCTCGACCCGCAGAAGATGGTGGCTTACGGGATCACCCAGCAGCAGGTCGGCGAGGCCCTGGGCAATGCCAACCAGGAAGCCGGTGGTTCGGTGCTGGAACTGGCGGAGCGCGAATACATGGTGCGCGCCACCGGGTACCTGAAGACCCTGGATGACTTTCGCAATATCCCGCTGAAGACCTCGGCCACCGGCGTGCCGACGCTGCTCGGGCAGGTCGCGACGATCCAGCTCGGCCCGGAAATGCGCCGGGGAGTCGCCGAACTCGACGGTGAAGGCGAGGCGGTGGGGGGCGTCATCATCCTGCGTTCGGGCAAGAACGCCCACGAGACCCTCGAAGCGGTCAAGGCCCGTCTCGCCGACCTGCGCTCCAGCCTGCCGGCGGGTGTCGAGCTGGTGACCACCTATGATCGCTCGCAACTGATCGACCGGGCGATCCACAACCTGAGTTTCAAGCTGCTGGAAGAGTTCGGCGTGGTGGCGCTGGTGTGCCTGGTGTTTCTCTGGCACCTGCGTTCCTCGCTGGTGGCGATCATCACCTTGCCGCTGGGGGTGCTCATGGCGTTTATCGTCATGCGCATCGAAGGCGTCAACGCCAATATCATGTCCCTCGGCGGTATTGCGATTGCCATCGGCGCGATGGTCGATGCCGCCGTGGTGATGATCGAGAACGCCCATAAACATATCGAGGCCTGGCAAGTGCGACACCCCAGCCAGAAGCTGCAGGGCGAAACCCATTGGCGGGTGATCGGCGAGGCGGCGGCGGAGGTCGGCCCGGCACTGTTCTTCAGCCTGTTGATCATCACCCTGTCGTTCCTGCCGGTGTTCACCTTGCAGGCCCAGGAAGGGCGGTTGTTCGGTCCGCTGGCGTTTACCAAGTCCTATTCGATGGCGGCGGCGGCGGGCTTGTCGGTGACGCTGGTGCCGGTACTGATGGGCTACTGGATTCGCGGGCACATTCCCACCGAGCAGCAGAACCCGCTCAATCGCTGGTTGATCGCGGCTTATCGGCCCGTGCTGGAAGCGGTACTGAAATGGCCGAAACTGACCCTGGCGCTGGCGACCGTGATCTTCCTGTCCAGCTTCTGGCCGTTGAGCCAGCTGGGAGGCGAGTTCATCCCGGCGCTGGACGAAGGCGACCTGCTCTACATGCCCTCGGCGTTGCCCGGCCTGCCGGTCAGCAAGGCGGCGCAACTGCTGCAGCAGACCAACCGGATGATTCGCAGCGTGCCGGAAGTCGAGCATGTCTTCGGCAAGTCCGGGCGGGCGGAGACCGCCACCGATCCGGCGCCGCTGGAGATGTTCGAGACCACCATCAAGTTCAAGCCCCGTGACCAGTGGCGGCCGGGCATGACCCCGGAAAAACTGATCGAGGCCCTGGATCAGGCGGTCAAGGTGCCGGGGCTGTCGAACCTCTGGGTGCCGCCGATTCGCAACCGTATCGACATGCTCGCCACCGGCATCAAGAGCCCGATCGGGGTCAAGGTGGCCGGTACTTCCCTGGCCGATATCGATGACATCGCCCACCAGATCGAGAGCGTCGCCAAGCAGGTGCCCGGCGTGACCTCGGCCCTGGCCGAACGCCTGACCGGCGGCAGCTATCTCGATATCGGGATCAATCGCCTGGCGGCGGCACGCTACGGCTTGAGCATCGCCGATGTGCAGGCGGTGGTCTCCGGGGCGGTAGGTGGCAGCACGGTCGGCGAGACGGTCGAAGGTGTGGCGCGCTATCCCATCAGCCTGCGTTATCCACGGGAATGGCGCGACAGTCCCCAGGCCCTCAGGCAATTGCCGATACTGACCGCTGGCGGCCAGCAGATCACCCTGGGCGCGGTGGCCGATATCGGCGTGAGCGCCGGGCCGCCGATGCTGCGCAGCGAGAACGGGCGCTTGTCCGGCTGGATCTATGTCGATGTGCGTGGCCGTGACCTGGCGTCCACCGCCCGCGACCTGCAACAGCAAGTGGCGCAGCAGGTACAGCTCAAGCCGGGGATGACCGTGTCCTACTCCGGCCAGTACGAGTTCCTGGAGCGGGCCAATGCGCGGTTGATGTGGGTGGTGCCGGCGACCTTGCTGATCATCTTCGTGCTGCTGTACCTGACCTTCGGGCGCTTCAGCGAAGCGGGGCTGATCATGGTCACGTTGCCGTTCGCCCTGTCGGGCGGGGTGTGGTTGCTCTATCTGCTCGGGTTCAACCAGTCGGTGGCGACCGGCGTGGGCTTTATCGCCCTCGCCGGGGTGTCGGCGGAATTCGGCGTGATCATGCTGCTGTACCTGAAGAACGCCTGGGCCACGCGGTTGGAGGAGGGGCGGGATGACAACGCCGGCCTGCTCGAGTCCATTCGCGAGGGCGCGGTGCTGCGGGTGCGGCCCAAGGTGATGACCGTGGCGGTGATCATCGCCGGCCTGCTGCCGATTCTCTGGGGCAGCGGCACCGGCTCCGAGGTGATGAAGCGGATTGCCGCGCCGATGGTCGGCGGGATGATCACCGCCCCCCTGTTGTCGATGCTCGTGCTGCCGGCGGCGTATTGGCTGATGAAGCGTCGGCGCTAGGCCATGAAAGCGTTCCAACGCTCTGCGTGGGAACGCGTCCGCTAGCGCCAGCTATGGAATATTTCCTTGCAGACCGGGATCATCGGGCTGAGCCTGTCGTCCGGATCCTGTGCTTTCCTGTGAACCCAGATCAGCGAATGGAAGGCTGCCACGACCTTCTCTTTCGTCTTGAATACTCCCGCTCCACCCCCGTAGTATCTGACGATCCCCGCGTGGGTGAATTTCAGGCAGGCTTCGTACAGGTTCAGGCCACTGTCCGTTGCATCCTCCCCGACCGTCGCAGCGCTGGTGGTCAGAAATGCGTTCCAGGTTTGCGGCACCCTGATTTTTTTCTTCCTGATTTTTTTGGTCGGACTGCCGAAGATCGACCCGAACAGTCCGGTGGGTGGAACCTCGTACTCCTCGTCCACTTCCGTTTCGATTTGAACCGTCTTGGTCACGAAGCGCAGGCCGCTTCTCGAGCTGCCGTACTCTGCTTCTTTCACTATCTTGTCCAACGGATCGGCCCACACGACGATAGGTTCGACCGTACCGGGACATCCGATCTGCTCGAGGAGGCCACGCACGAACCGGCAGATGGCCTGGCACTCAGCCGTGTATTTCCGATACTGGCCAAGGGCCCAGGCGCCGATTTCCGGATGTGTGTAATACGGATGACCGAGCTCGTCGGGAACATTCGCGTTCTTTTCAAGCGTATAGGTCGGGAAATAGCCCATCAGTGTCTCGACGATCTTGTGGGGCGCGCTCAGCCCGATCGTCTTGACTGCCGCGATCGAGTGTTTCATGCGGTAGGAGGTAACCCCATCATCCGGCTCGGATGGGCGCAAACGTGGGGTCGAAAAGGTCAGAAAAAGATGATTGCTTGTGGCGCCTATCGACACCTGTGCTCCACGCCTGGTGGTGGCCGTCCAGGCAATCTTGAACACTCCGCTGGCGATGTTCGGCAGTTCTGAGTCCGAGGTCAGATCCAGCGTGTTCCTGCCGATGTTGAAGGTTACGGCGGCGGAGGAAAATCGAACGGGTCCGACAGCCCCTTCGATGCTACCGTCATCCGGCGCTTCTCCCTCGGCCTCGATCACAATCCGGACGCGGAATTTCGTGTTGATGCTGTGGCTGATCATATTGGATTTGCCCGGCGTCCAATCCGGCTTGGTATATAAGGCACCGGTGTTTTTCCAGTCGGTCGTATTGTCCTTGAGCAGCCCATGGTCCGAGAGGAACGTCAGTTCAATGATCTTGAGCGTGAGGGGAGGGATGACCTTGGGCTCTGGTAGTGGCTTGCTGGCCTCGCATGGCACCACCATGGGAGTCAGGGGCTTCTCCTGTTTCTTGACGATGATGACTTTTCCGCCTTCTTCCTCATAGCGGTTGAACCAGAGTTCACGCAGCTCCTCCGTGTCGGGAGTATTCGTTCGTCCGCGAGTCTTGATGAAGACGGCGTGCGATGCCCTGTCGAAGGCAATCTTATTGATATTGTCGGGGTCAACCGAGCGCATTCCGTTTCTCCAGCATGAGGGATAACCGGTGACGCAGCAGCTCGGCGATTTTCTCGTCTTCCGTGAGTTCGCTCCGCGAAAGAATGTCCATTGCCCATGAGGTTTGCGTGGAACTCTGAAAGTTCCAGCCAAAATCGACCATCAGTTCGAGAAGGGCCATGACGAACGCTTCATCCGAAATGCCATGATCCACTGCAACACGGATCCCGTTGTGCACACAGATGCGCAAGGTGTCATCGTCGAGCTCGTGCAGGTGGTGTGCACGGGACGCGCGCAACTGCGCGATTGCGCGCGTCTCGAAGGCGCTATGGAGCGACGATTCGATTGCGCGCCATTGAGCCTCTCTTATCACCAGCATGGCGTGCTCCATCGGTCGGCAGGCGCGAGTGGGTCAGGTGCGCCTGAAGACTAGCTCCAATCCTGTCAAACCGTTAGTCGGTGCCCAGGGGCATGGATTTTCAAGGCTGTGCAGTGATCACTTCAGGCGCTTGAGCAACTCATCGCCCACCGCGGTCGCCGAGCCCGGGTTCTGGCCGGTGATCAGTTCGCGGTCGACCACCACATGGGCGGCCCAGGGTGAGGTGTTGCTGCTGTACAGCCCGCCAGCCTGTTCCAGGGCGGTCTGCGGATAGAACTTCATGCGTCCGCCGGCCAGCAGGCCCTTGGCAAGTTCTTCTTCCTGATTGCTGATCACGGTCATTTTGTAGCCCGCATAGATCCAGTCCGGCTTGCCGGCTGCTTTCCCGCCGTTTTCCATCTGCTGTTTGAAACCGTCGGCGTCGGCCAGGGTCGAGAGCAGGGCAATCGGCCCGTGACAGACCAGTGCCGTGGTCTTGCCGCGGGCATGGAAGTCCGCCAGCAGCTTGCCCAGGCGCGGGCTGGTCAGCAGGTCCTGCATCGGCGCATGGCCGCCGGGGATATAGACCGCATCGAAATGCCGATAGCCGATCTGCTCGACCCGCGACAGGCTGATCACCGGCGATTCCCCGGCCGAGGTCAGCTTGAGCCGTTCCAGCAACGCGGCGTGGGTATTCATTGCCGCCTGGTCGTTATTGAAATACATCGGGTCCAGCGAACTCTTGTCCAGCGTCGGGGCATCGCCATTGGGCGTGGCGAAGGTCACCTGGTGGCCGGCGTCCAGCAGGCGCTTGACCGGTTGCATCAGTTCGTTGAGATAGAAACCGGTGGGGAATACCTTGCCGTCCTGCAGGTCGAGATGGTTGGCATCCGACAGCACCACCAGCACATTGGCGGCCTGGGCGCCAAGGCTGGCGGTGGCGAGGGTGATGGCCATGGCCAGTTTGAGTGTGGGTTTCATGTGAGGCTCCGAAGTGCGAATGAACAGGCTGACGACTTTATTGATGCCTGGATGGGCGATAAAGTAGCCTTGCAGGAATTCATCTGGCCTCTGGAGGCAATAATGGCGCGGCGATTCGATTACCTTGGCGATGTCGAGGCGTTCGTCACGGTGGTCGAGCAGGGCACCGTCAGTGCCGGGGCCGTGGCTCTGGGAACGACGCCCTCGGTGATCAGCCGGGCGATTGCGCGGCTGGAAAGCCGGCTCGGCGTCCAGTTGCTGCGGCGCACTACCCGGCGCCTGAGCCTGACCGAGGCCGGGCGTCTGTATCTGGAGCAGTCGCGCCAGGCCTTCAGCCTGATCGACGACGCCGAGCGCGCCATCCAGGGACAGGATGGCGCGCTGAGCGGGCGCATCCGCCTGAGCGTACCGACCACCTACGGCCACTATCGTCTGCCACCGTTACTGAAGCGCTTCCACGCAGCGCATCCCGGTGTGCGGATCGAATTGAGCATCACCAACCGCAATGTCGACCTGGTTGCCGAAGGGTATGACCTGGCGATTCGCCTGGGGGCGTTACCCGACAGCGGTCTGATCGGCCGCAAGCTGGAGGATGCGCTGCTCTGTGTGGTGGCCGCGCCGGACTACCTCAAGCGCTGCGGCACGCCGCTGCATTTCGGGGAACTGGCCCGGCACCAGTGCCTGCCCTTTGTCATGCCCAGCAGCGGGCGTGTCGGCCATTGGCTGTTTCGCGACGGTGAGCGGGAGGTCGACTGGGCGCCGGCGGCCGGTATCGAGGTGACCGACGATGTGCTGGGCATCGTGTCCCTGGCCGAGCACGGCCTGGGTCTCTGCCAGACCTACGAGTTCATCGTCCGCGAGCGCCTTGCCAATGGCCGCCTGGTCAAGCTGCTGGAGCCCTGGAGCGGACGTACCCGGCCGTTCTCGCTGATCTATCCGCCACACCGGCAACTGTCGGCGGCGTGCCGGGCCTTTATCGATTTCATGAGCACGGCGGTGGCGAGCTGATACACGGTCCTGCTTTTCAAGGCTTTACTGGCCTGGATCAAGGTTTTGCCCGGGCAGACTCCTTATCGTGATGGACGATTATGTCAATCACGGATGATACGGACCATGCACGACCTGGATCGAAAATACGATATCCAGCCCCTTGTCCGGGCGGATATGACCCTCCATCTGAACGGCCAGAGCGTAGTGGCGGCGGCAGGCGAGACAGTGCTCTCGGTACTCCAGTCGGTCGGACTGCGCCAGGTTTCGCGCAACGATCACGGGCAAGTGGCAGGTGCCTTCTGTGGCATGGGGGTGTGCCAGAGCTGTCTGGTATCGATTGACGGCCGGCTCAAGCGCCGGGCCTGCCAGACCCTGGTCCGGCCGGGCATGCGCATCGAGACCGGAGTCAGCCGGTTTGCCGTGCTGGAGGTGCTATGAGCCTGCCTCCAGTGATCGTCGGCGGTGGCCCGGCAGGCATGGCCGCCGCGGTTGAACTGGCCCGCCACGGGGTGTCCAGCGTGCTGTTCGAAGAGGCCTCGCGGCTGGGAGGCGTGGTCTATCGCGGGCCGCTGCGCAGCGGGGTCGACCTTGGTTACCTGGGCGCGCGCTACAGCGCGACCCTGGAGAAACTCCACGGTGAATTCGCCACCTGCGTCGATCGCGTCGAGGTGCGTTGCAACACCCGTATCGTCGGCGGTGAGGGCGCGCGGACGCTGATGGCGCTGGATGCCGACGAGTCCCTGCAACAGATCGAGTACCCGCAGTTGCTGCTGGCGGCCGGCTGCCATGAGCGCAATGTGCCGTTTCCCGGCTGGACCCTGCCCGGGGTGATGCTGCTGGGCGGCCTGCAACTGCAAATCAAGAGCGGCGTGGTCAAGCCGTTGGGGGCCACGGTGATCGCCGGTACCGGGCCGTTGCTGCCGCTGGTGGCCTGCCAGTTGCACGCGGCGGGCGTAGCGATTGCCGGTGTCTACGAGGCCAGTGCCTTCGCTCGGATCGCCCGCGAAAGCCTGGCGCTGTTGCACAAGCCGCAGATGTTCCTCGATGGCCTGAGCATGCTCGCCTACCTGAAATTGCACGGCATCGCCATGCACTATGGCTGGGGTGTGGTCGAGGCACAGGGCCAGGACGAGTTGATGCGCGTGACCCTGGCGCCTTATTCCGCTGACTGGCAAGCGGATCTGCGGCGTGCCCATCAGGTCGAGGCCCAGACCCTGGCCGTCGGCTACGGATTTATCCCGCGCACCCAGCTCAGCCAGCAGATGGGCCTGGGCCATGGCTTCAATGCCGACGGCTACCTGTGTGCCGAGACCAATATCTGGCAGCAGAGCAGCGAGCCGCATATCCACCTGGCCGGGGACATGGGCGGTATTCGTGGTGGCGAGGCGGCGATGCTGGCCGGGCGGATCGCCGCGGTATCGATCCTGATGCAACGCGATGTCCTCGACGCCGAGGCCGCCCTGGCGTTGCGCCAGGTCTATCTCGACAAGCTGGCGGGCATCAGGAAATTCCGCTCGGGGGTCGACCGCTACACCCGGCGCGGTATCCGGCAGATCGACCTGGCGAAGGCCGACACGGTGATCTGCCGTTGCGAACATGCGACCCGGGCCGATATCGACCGGGCGCTGTCCCAGGGTGTCGAGGACATGGCCGGCCTGAAGATGCGCACCCGCGTCAGCATGGGCGATTGCCAGGGGCGGATGTGTGTCGGCTATTGCAGCGACCGTCTGCGCGAGGCCACCGGGCGCGCCGATGTCGGCTGGTTGCGGCCACGTTTTCCCATCGAGCCGATTCCCTTTTCCGCTTTCCAGCACCTGGGCAAGGACGCCTGAACCATGAGCAGAACCTACGATGTCGTGATTGCCGGTGGCGGTGTGATCGGTGCTTCCTGTGCCTATCATCTGTCGCGCCAGAAGAAACTGCGGATTGCCCTGATCGACGCCAAGCGTCCGGGCAACGCGACCCGCGCTTCGGCCGGCGGCCTGTGGGCCATCGGCGAATCGGTGGGGCTGGGCTGCGGGGTGATCTTCTTTCGCATGATGTCCGCCCAACGCCGTCGCGAGGCCCATGGCGCGGCGGTGGCGGTGGACGCCAGCACGCCGCATATCCTGCCACCGGCCTTCTTCGAGTTTGCCTTGCAGTCCAATGCGCTGTACCCGGAACTGCATCGCGAGCTGATCGAGCGCCATGGCATGGATTTCAAGTTCGAACGCACCGGCCTGAAATACGTGATCTACGACGATGAAGATCGTTTGTATGCCGAGCATATCGTTTCGCGCATCCCGCACCTGGCGGACCAGTTGCGCTGGCTGGATCGCGAGTCCCTGCGCGAAGCCGAGCCGGCGGTGAGCCCCGAGGCGCAAGGCGCGCTGGAGTTTCTCTGTGATCACCAGGTCAGTCCCTTCCGCCTGGCCGATGCCTATACCGAGGCGGCGCGGCAGAATGGCGTGGACCTGTACTTCAATACCAACGTCACCGAAGTCCTGCATCAGGGCGAGCGTGTCAGTGGCGTGCGGACCGCGGAGGCGGGCGAGTTCCATTGCGCGACCCTGATCAACGCCGCCGGCGCCTGGGCGGCCGAGCTCAGCCGGCAGGCCACCGGCATCGCGATCCCGGTCAGGCCGGTCAAGGGCCAGATTCTCCTGACCGAGCGCCTGCCCAGCCTGTTGCAGGGCTGCCTGACCACCAGTGACTGCTACATGGCGCAGAAGGACAACGGGGAAATCCTCATTGGCAGCACCACCGAGGACAAGGGCTTCGACGTGAGTACCACCTTCCCCGAGGTAACGGCGCTGGTGCAGGGGGCGATTCGCTGCGTGCCGCAACTCGGGGAGATCAATCTCAAGCGCTGCTGGGCCGGCCTGCGTCCCGGGTCGCCCGACGAGCTGCCGATCCTCGGGCCGATGGCGGGTGTCGACGGCTACCTCAATGCCTGCGGGCATTTCCGCACCGGCATTCTCACGTCGGCGATCACCGGGGTCATGCTCGAACGCCTGCTCCATCAGCAGTCGTTGCCGCTGGACATCACGCCGTTCCTGGCGGATCGCTTCGATTTTGCCGACGGGCTTGCCCAAAGGCGGCAGATAGCGGTATCTACTCGGTAGTTCCCGCGGCTCAAGCGCCGAGCCGCCCCCGAGTGGATACCCGTATGGACTATTTCGCCGCGTTGACGGCCTTTGTCGAAGCCGCCCAGGCCAACAACTTTTCCCGGGCGGCCGAGAAGCTCTCGATCAAGGCCTCGACCGTATCGCGCTACATCAAGGACCTGGAGCAGGACCTGGGGATCGCCCTGTTCAATCGTTCGACCCGTACCCTGCGCCTGACCGAGGGTGGTGAAACCTTCCTGCACCATGCGTTGCGGGTACTGGCCGAACTGGATCAGGCCAGGGCCGCGACCTCGGCGCTGAACCAGCAACCCCGGGGCCTGCTCAAGCTCAACCTGCCGCCGGCCTTCGCCCGCCACCATGTGTTGCCGCTGCTCGGCGACTTTGCCAGACGCTTTCCGGAAATTCGCCTGGAGCTGACCCTGGAAGACAGCCACGTCAACCTGATCAGTGCCGGCGTCGACCTGGCGCTGCGCGTCGGTGTGTTGCCGGACTCTTCGCTCAAGGCCCGCAAGCTGGCGGCCGAACACACGCTGCTGTGCGTCAGCCCTGGATATGCCCGGCAGCATCCGGCACCGGGCTCACCGCAGGAGCTGGCGGAGTGTGGCACGCTGTTGAACGGCAACCTGCCCGACGAAGTGTTTTTTGTGCCGCGGCAGGCGCCAGGGGCCCAGGCCGAGCGTGTCGTGCTCAGGGGGGATCTGCGCATCAACGATCTGGATGCGCAACTGCTGGCGGTGCGCCAGGGCCTGGGCATGGCGTTGTTGCCGGACTGGCTGGTGAATGATTTGCTCAGGCAGGGCGAACTGCTGCACTGGCTGCCCGACTGGCAGGCCCAGGCCACGCAGATCGCCTCGTCGCTGTGGTTCGTCTATCCGCCCAAGCGCACCGTCTCGTCGAAGGTGCGCAGCTTTATCGACTTCATGCTCGAACGTATCGGCACACCGCCTTACTGGCAGCGTTGAGAGCGCTCAGCTGAAGCGGATATCCAGGGCGCGCAGGTAGGTCTGCAGACCGGCATCCTGGATGGGGATCAGGAAGGCTTCGCGGTCCGACTCGTTGTAGTGCGCATGCCAGTAACCCGGCGGGGTGACGAACGCCAGTCCAGGCGCCCAGTCGACCCGGGTCGGGTTGCGGATCTGTCCCTGTTCGTCGACGTCGGTGCCCACCAGGCTGTAGCAACCGGGCGGGCAGTCGATGATGAAATCAAGGGCGATCGACTGGTGGCGATGGGGTTTCTGGACCGAGCCCGGCGGCAGGAGGCCGTACATCGCCCAGAGCACATGGGTCACGGTGCGGGTCTGGGGGAAATGCCGGTTGCCGAGCAGGATGCTGATGCGGCTGCGGTCCTGGGCGCGCGGGTCGTCGGCGGCTTCGCGCAGCTTGGCGTTGGCGATCTGCGCCGGGTACAGGGTGGCGCTGAAGCGATCCTGCTGGCTGCTGACACCGAGGTAACGCAGCAACGGTTCGTCATGCACGTAGTAGAAACGGCTGTCCTCGCTGGCGGCCAGTTCCACCGACTGGCGGCCGGGCAGGGCGACAAAGCAGCCCTTGTACCAGTCGAACCGGCTCTCGCCCTGGGCCAGGCTGCCATGTCCCGCGATCACATAGAGCACCTGGGAGGTGGCGTTGGGTTGCAGCGTCAGCGTGTCACCGGCGTTGAGCCGGATAAAGTTGGCACACAGCCCGGGGCCGGTAGCCGGACCTTCGCAACCCAGGGCTTCGCTCAGGTCCAGGGGCACGAGCCGCGACGGCCCGCTGTCGTAGAGCGAGGCGGGGAAGTCCTGGTAGGGGATGCGCGAGATCAATCCGGCGCTGATCGGGTTGGCGGCCTTGCTGTATTCGAAGTATTCGGCGTCCTGCTCGCAGGCGGGCAGTTCGGTGCTGGCGATCATCGGCTGTGGACGGTTCATGCTCGGGCCTCTCGACGTTCTGGTTATGGGGCACTGAGCGCTCACTATACGAAGCCCGCCGACGGGGATTAAGGCCCCGTGGGGAACAGCAGTTATGTGCAAAAGGGCAGTGAGAGCGTGATGCCCGGTTGCAAATCCTCATGTTGCCTCAGCCCAGGGAGGCCAGGTGCTCGACGGTTTCGGGGTACTTCTCCACCAGCCGGATCAGCGTGGTGGCCTGGGCATTGGGCCTGGCGCGGCCCTGCTCCCAGTTCTCCAGGGTCCGGGTGTTGGTGCGCAGGTACAGGGCGAACACTGCCCGAGACAGTTTCAACTGGGTGCGGATCGCCACCAGTTCATCGGCGCTGATCGGTTGCAGCTTGCCCAGTTGGACCTTGTGGGTACGCAGGGTGACTTTCCCCTGGCGCTGGTCGGCCAGTGCATCGAAGCCCTCGACCAGTTCTGCAAAAATGTCACGTTTCATGGTGGTTTCTCGCCTCTATCTCTCTGTTCAGCAGTTGTTTCAGGATGTGCTTCTGCTGTGGACTCAAATCATCCCGTTCGTCCTTGTCGTACAGGGTGAATAGCCAGAACTGGGAGCCTTGCGGCCACCTGTAGTAGATCACCCGGATGCCGCCTCGTTTGCCTTTGTGTCGTTGCAGGTCAACGCAACGGACCTTGCGCAGCCCGCCGGTGCCCTGGATGACCTCGCCTGCTTCTGGGTTGTGCAGCAAGGCGAGCTGGAGACAGCGGAATGCCTCGTCGCCCAGGTAGTCTCTGCGATGGCGTTCGAAGGGCGGCAGTTCGATAAACAAAGCATTCATTATTTGTACGCTACTTACGTATGGATATAAAGGGGAAAAATATGTCTGCTCTTCACCCTAGTTGAGGCCTGACAGCTCATTTGCAGGACTTTTCCTGCCGTTTTGCAGCTTTAGGCGGCGGCACCTGCCAGAGGATGGTGGTCAAGGGCGATTGATGTTTTTCCTGCCCAACGGGTCGTTTTCCATCAATCCCGGCCAGGGATGGCGCTCTAGATTAGGTTCCAACGCCGGCAGCCGAACCGAGCGCTCAACTCTGGTCGAGGAGCACGTCCATGCAACCTATTCATATCCAGAAACAACAATCCCGGGTCGAAGGTTGGGATCAGCAGAATCCCGAGGAGGCCTTCACCCTGCCATCGCGTTATTTCTTCGATGAGGGACTGTTCCAGGCCGAGCGCGACAATATTTTCATGCACGCCTGGCACGTGGCGGGGCACAGGAACGAGTTCGCCCAGCCCGGGCAATACGTGGTCTGCGACCTGTTCGACCAGAGCATCGTGGTCGCCTGTAACCGTGAAGGACAGGTCCATGCCTTCCATAACGTCTGCCAGCATCGCGGCAACCGCCTGTTGGAAGAGCGGCGCGGTACCACCGGCGGAGTGGTGCGCTGTGCCTATCACTCATGGTGCTATGAAATGGATGGCAGCCTGCGCGGCGCGCCCCGTTGCGAACGGATGAAGAACTTCGAATTGCAGCAGTTCAATATTCCCAAGGTACGGATCGAGGAAATGGGCGGTTTCATCTACTTCAACCTCGATCCCCAGGCGCCGTCCCTGCGCGAACTGTTCCCCGGCGCCGACGAGGAAATGCGCCGGGTCTTCCCGGACCTGGAACAGATGCAACTGATCGACGAGCAGGACGTGATCGTGCCGGCCAACTGGAAAGTGATCATGGACAACTCCATCGAGGGCTATCACTTCAAGCTCTCCGGCCCGTGCCACATCGACCTGGCCAGACTGATCGACTTCAAGGGCTACGAGCTGATCAAGCGGGACAACTGGTGGACCTATGCGGCCCCGGCCAACCTGTCGGCGACCGAAGCCTATGGGGTGAAGCTGCGCAGCGACCTGAATCCCGATGAGTGCTTCTTCAATATCGGCATGTGGCCGAACAACACCTTCTATACCTTTCCGTTTTCCGAGTTCCTCGGCTCGTTCATGATGATTCCACTGGATGCCGAGCGCTCGCTGCTGCGCTTCGGCTACTACTCCTCCAACGCCCGCACGGCCGAGGTCAGCACCGCCTGCATGAAGTGGATGAACGAGGACCTGGGACCGGAAGATATCGCGCTGAATATCTCGGTGCAGAAGGGCCTGCGCTCGCTGGGCTACGACCAGGGTCGCTACATGATCGACGCGCAGCGCAGCAATGAAAGCGAGCATCTGGTGCATCACTTTCACCGCCTGGTGTTCCAGGGTATCCACGGTACTGCCGACCGTTGAGTTCGCTTGTCGCGATCGGCGTCGCCGATCGCCCCAGACCTTCTGATGGAGCACGCCCGGTCATGTCCGAGCACGAATTCGATTACCTGATTGTCGGCGCCGGGTCCGCCGGCTGTGTCCTGGCCAACCGCCTGGGGGAAGACCCTGAGCTCAGGATCCTGTTGCTGGAGGCGGGACCGGCCGACAACAGCTGGACCATCGACATGCCCTCCGCCGTGGGGGTGGTCGTCGGCGGCACGCGCTACAACTGGGGTTTCAGCTCGGAACCCGAACCGTGGCTCGACGGCCGCCGGATCGGCACGCCCCGTGGGCGTACCCTCGGCGGTTCCTCGTCGATCAACGGCATGGTGTATATCCGCGGGCATGCCCGGGATTACGACAACTGGTCGGAGCAGGGCTGCGTCGGCTGGAGCTACCAGGAAGTGCTGCCGTATTTCATCCGCGCGCAGAACCATGCCGATGGACCTGACAGTTATCGCGGTGCGCAGGGGCATCTGCATGTCACGCCGGGGGATATCAGCACGCCGTTGTGTGCCGCCTTCGTCGCGGCCGGGGAGCAGGCCGGCTATGCGCCGAGCAACGACCTGAACGGCTATCGCCAGGAAGGTTTCGGCCCGGTGGACCGCACGACTCGCCACGGCAGGCGCTGGAGCACCGCCCGCGGTTACCTGCGCGAAGCCTTGCAGCGCGGCAATGTGCAGGTGGCGACCGGTGCCCTGGCGTTGCGCATCCTGTTCAAGGACAAGCGGGCCTGTGGTATCGAGTACGAGCAGAACGGTCACGTCTGGCAGGCCCGGGCCCGGCGCGAAGTGCTCTTGACCGCCGGGGCGATCAGTTCGCCGCAGTTGCTGTTGTTGTCCGGCATCGGCCCGGCCGCGGAGCTGCGTGACCTGGGGCTGACGGTCCTGCACGACCTGCCCGGCGTCGGCAAGCGTCTCAACGACCATCCGGATACGGTGGTGCAGTACCTGTGCAAGAAGCCTGTGTCGCTGTACCCGTGGACCAGCGCACCGGGCAAGTGGTGGATCGGCGCGCGCTGGTTCATCCGCCATGACGGCCTGGCGGCCAGTAACCATTTCGAGGCCGGGGCCTTTATCCGTTCGCGGGCCGGGGTCGAGCACCCGGACCTGCAACTGACCTTCATGCCCCTGGCGGTGCAACCGGGCACGGTGGACCTGGTGCCTGCCCATGCGTTCCAGGTGCATATCGACCTGATGCGGCCCACCAGCCTGGGCAGTGTCACCCTCAAGAGTCGCGATCCGCGCCAGCCACCGAAGATCCTCTTCAACTACCTGAGCACCGAGCAGGACCGTGCCGACATGCGTGCCGGTGCGCGACTGGTGCGCGAAATCCTCGGGCAACTGGCCATGGCGGCCTTTGCCGGCGAGGAGCTGGTGCCCGGTCCGGATGTGCAGAGCGATGAGGCACTCGATGCCTGGGCCCGGCGGGTCACGGAAACCGGTTACCATGCCAGCGGCACCTGCAAGATGGGACCCGCCGCCGATGCCGCGGCGGTGGTCGATCCGCAGTTGCGGGTCCATGGCGTGGAAGGGCTGCGGGTGGTGGATGCCTCGATCATGCCGATGATCGTCAGCGGCAATACCAATGCGCCGACGGTGATGATTGCCGAGAAGGCCAGCGATATGATCCGCGGGCAACCGCCGTTGCCGGCGCTCTCGGTGCCGGTGTGGGTGCATCCGCACTGGCAGAGCCAGCAACGCTGAGCCTGCGGGTTGGGTGGAGGGAGTTCACTGATGAGCCACGAGTCACGCGATACACCGCCGCTGCATATCGCCGTGCTGCTGCTGCCGGCCTTTTCCCAGTTGGGGCTGGCGGCGGTTATCGAGCCTTTGGCGATTGCCAACTGGTTGAGCCAGCGCACGCTGTTCCGATGGACGCTGCTGTCCCTCGATGGTCAGCCCGTTCCAGCCAGTAACGGCCTGAGCACGGCGGTCAGTGGTTGTCCCGAGGCCGGGCAGGGCTTCGATGCCTGCCTGGTGATCGCCAGTTTCGATGTGCACAAGCACAGCCGCAACCAGTCGCTGAAAAGCTGGCTGCGCAAGCAGGCACTGTTCGGCGCGGTGCTGATGGGCGTGGAAACCGGAACCGAGCTGCTGGCCGCGGCCGGGGTGCTCGACGGCCACGAAGCGGCGGTGCACTGGGACAACCTGCAGGGCTTCCAGGAAAGCTATCCCCGGGTCAAGGCCCGGCCCCAGCTCTACACCCTGGAACGCCAGCGTCTGACCTGTGCCGGTGCCACCTCGACCCTGGACATGATGATCGCCTGGCTGGGGCAGAGCGTCGACAGCGACCTGGCGCGGGAGATCGCCATGCACCTGCTGATGGGGCGGGTACGCCAGCCCATGGACAACCAGCTCGACGATGGTCCGGCCAGCCCGCGGCTGCAGGGGGCGAAGATGCGGCGGGCGGTGATGCTGATGGAGCAGGCCCTGGAAGAACCGCTGGATTGCGAAGCCATCGCTCGCCAGGTGGGGTTGTCACAGCGCCAGCTGGAACGTCAGTTCAAGCAGCACACCGGCCTGTCGCCGCTCAAGTACTACATGACCCTGCGCCTGGCGCGGGCCCACAGCCTGTTGCAGCAGACACAGATGAGCGTGGCCCAGGTCGCGGCCTGTTCCGGGTTCGGTTCGCTGGAGCATTTTTCCCGCACTTACCGGGCACGTTTCGGTTGCCCGCCCAGCGAGGATCGCAGCCAGGTGTTCAGTGCCCCCGTGATGCGCCAGCCGCTGAGCCGTGAACTGCGTTCTTCGCTGATCGAAGAATGACAGGTTGCCGGTAATACCTGTGTGGGAGCCGGCAAGCCGGTTCCTACCGTGCAAACTCCGGTTCCTCCTCCTCCAGGATCCCCCGCAGGGCCGCGAAATGCTTCTCGGCAAATCCCGGGTAGTCGAGCCATTGTCGTGCCGTCTTGCGTGCCACCTCATCGCTGGCGATACGCAGCGGGCGTCCTGTCGACAGCGCCGTGACATACACCTCGCAGGCCCGCTCGAAGTAGTACAGGTCGTCGAACGCCTGGGCCACGCTGGGCGCGGCGACCAGCAAGCCATGATTGCCCATCAGCAGGATCGGCTTGTCCCCCAGCAGGCGGCTGACCCGTTCGGCCTCGTCGCCCAACCCCATGCCATCGAAACCTTCATCGATGACCACCCGCTCGAAAAAACGCATGGAATTCTGCTCGATGGGCGGCAGGCGCGAGTCCGCCAGGCAGGCCAGGGTCGTTGCGTATTTCGAGTGGACATGCAGGATGCAGCGGGCCTGGGGCTGGTTGCGATGCAGCGCGCCGTGCAGGGCCGAAGCGGTGATATCCGGGGCATCCGGGCGGTCGAGGGTGCTGGGGTCATCGGCCTTGACCAGCAGCAGGTCACTGGCACGGATTCGTGAAAAATGCCGGCCATAGGGATTGATCAGGAAGTCCCGGCCATCGTCGGAGACGGCCACGCTGAAGTGATTGGCGATGGATTCGTGCAGGCCCAGGCGTGCGGCCCAGCGAAAGGCGCAGGCCAGTTGGCTGCGCAGCGACGGGTGATCGAGGGGCGAAGGCATGGCGGGCTCCTGGGCAATCGGCGGATGCTGCAGAGTCTAGGGCGGCTGGGGATCAAGGCTTGATGGGAAGCGACTTTTGTTGACGTGATTGTTTCCGATGGGGGGTAAAGGCTGCCGGCCCCTTCGCGGGCAAGCCCGCTCCCACAAGTTTCGGGTCGTGCACAAACCCTCGCCTCGACTCGAACACTGTGGGAGCGGGCTCGCCCGCGAAGAGGACCTCCAGAACGCCACAAGCCCATGGTAGTCATACTGACTCCCATGGTCGATATGACCGCATTTTTCATCGAGTCATAACGACTCCAGGCCTCTCACAGGCCTTGATTTTAAAGGCCCCGGCAACTGGCACGGATCATGAGTGGCAAGATGGCATCAGCCTCAGCTACGGACCTCCCCATGATATTTGTACGTGCCAGCCACCATCGCGCCCTGCTGCAGGACAATGCCCGCCTCAATGGCGAACTGGACCAGGCCCGGCAACGCATCGCCGAACTGGAGTCCGGTCGCGATTGTCGGGAACAGCAGGCCGCGCCGACGGCCGAACTGGCGTTCTACCAGGGACTGGCGGGTAACCTGCTGCAATTCGGCCGCTCCATTTCCCATGTCGGCGAGTCCTTCGATTACCTCAACCTGCGCCTGGTGGATAACAACCACAGGGCCAAGAGCGTGGCCGTGGCGGCGATCCAGAACAAGCAGAAGTTCGGTGTCCTGCAAGAGCAGACCCATGTCATGCAGGACGGGCTGGCGGACCTCGACGAGCAGATCTCGCGACTGGTGATCCGCGCCAGCGAGATCGACCGGATCGTCGGTCTGATCAGCGCCATTGCCAACATGACCAACCTGCTGGCGCTCAATGCGGCTATCGAGGCGGCCCGGGCCGGTGAGTCGGGTCGCGGTTTCGCGGTGGTCGCCAGCGAGATCCGCGACCTGGCGGAAAAGACCGCCAGCGCCACCCAGGACATCATTCGCGAAACCGCCGATATCAAGGCGATGATCGGTGTCGCCCAGAGCAGCATCCAGCAACAGGCCAGCACCGCCAGCGTGTTTCATGGCCTGACCAACGAAGCCGGTGGGGCAATGTTCGAGGTCTATACCCTGGCCCAGCGCATGCAGCAGGAGATGAGCCAGTCATGCTTCCGGGCGGGTATCGAACAGGCCAACCTGGCCGAGCTGTCGCTGAAGGTCTCGGTCTATGAAGGCATACTCGGGGAGGCTGTGGAGGCGCCGTTGATCAGCGATCATGACTGCCCGTTCGGTCGCTGGTACTACGGCGAAGGCAATCAGCAGCTGAAAAGCTACAAGGCCTTCAACCGCATCGAACGTCCCCATGGTCTGGTGCATTCGGCCGGTGCCGAGGCCCTGGCCGCCCACCGCCAGGGCCGGCTCGACGAGACCCTGGTGCAACTGGCGGTGATGGAGCGCTCGAACGTGGAAGTGATGGACATCATCCAGAGTGTGCTCGCCGAGCATGAACGGCGGGCGCAAACCAGCCCGGTCTGAGACTCAGATCATCGGGTCCCAGCGCTGGGACCAGTCGCTGTCGGCCTTGACGATCTCGCGCAGCAGCTCGAAGGCCCTCTGCAGGGTGGCCGAGTCCCGCTCGCGGGCGTACACCAGATAGGTCGGGTAACTGAACTCCGGCGCCTTGGGCACCCGCTCCAGGACGCCGCTGTCCAGATAGCTCTGCACCACCCGGGTACGGAAATACCCGGCGCCGCCGTTGCCGAGGATGAACTGCAGGGCCACCGGCCCCAGGTTGAAGCTGGCGGCGGCCCGCGCCTTGTCCGGCAGGGCGGCGTCGTGCTGGCGGCGGAAGTCTTCGCCCCAGTCGATGTACACATAGGGCTCGGGCTTTTCCGCCAGGCGCACCAGGATCAGCTTTTCCTCCAGCAACTGCTCCACCTGCAACCCCGGCCAGTACGCCGGCTGATAGACCAGGGCGGCATCCAGCACACCCAGTTCGAGCTGGCGCAGCAACTGCTCGCCGTCGCGGATTTCGGTGCGCAGGGCATGGGTCGGGATCTGCTCGCGCAAGGCCTTGGCCCAGCTGAGGATCAACGGATTGCACAGGCTGACCTCGCCGCCGATATGCAGCACGTTGTTGAACCCGTCCGGCAGCGGCAGGTCGCGGCGGGCGGCTTCCCAGGTCTGCACCAGCTGGTTGGCATAGACCACGAAGGCCTCGCCATCCGCCGTCAGCCTGGCACCGGCACGATTGCGCACAAAGAGCGTGGCATCGAGCTGGCTTTCGAGTTTCTGCACCCGGGCGGTGATCGCGGTCTGGGTCACATGCAGTTTCTCGGCGGCGGCCACCAGGCTGCCGTAGCGGGCGATTTCGAGAAAGGTGCGGGCGAGGTCGATATCCATGGGGCGTCCGGGGCGCGAAGGAAAGACAGTGTAATCGCTAACGAGCCGATCTGGTCTACGCTGCCAGTGTCCCGCAGCCAACAGGAAAAGGAGAGCGCCATGGGCAGTCCCCAGGTGTGCAGCGGCGCCACCCTGCAATGCAGCTTCGGCGCCGCGCCGGGCATGCTCAACGTCTTGCCGATCAACCGGGCCCTGACCAGCAGCATGCCCGCCGCGAATATCATGGACTACATTCCGCTGGTGAACATCGGCACCTTCGCCATGTGCCAGAGCATCGCCAATCCGATGGTGGCCGCCGCGACCGCCGCCGCCCTCGGCGTGCTGACCCCCATGCCGTGCATCCCGGCCACCGCCGCGCCCTGGATTCCCGGTGGCCCGCCGACCCTGCTGCTGGGCAGCATGCCGGCGCTGGATGCCAACAGTTGCGTGATGTGCACATGGGGCGGGGTGATCAAGATCGTCGTGCCGGGGCAGGTGCAGATGCTGATTCCCTGAAACTCAGGCTTCTTCCGGACCTTCACGGCGCAACCACCACCAGCGCCAGCGCGAGATCGGCTTGCCCTCGGCGTCCAGCGGACGACCGTCCTCGGCATAGGGCTGTCCGGCATCGAGCAACTGGCCGTTGCGATAACGGCTGCTCAGGGCGAGCTGGCCGTTCTGGTGGAAGCGCTGGTACAGGCCGTCGCGCACGCCATCGCGATTGTGCTCGACTTCCGCGACGCTGCCATCGGCGAAGTAGTTGGTCGCCTCGCCATGTAGCAAGCCGTGACGATAACCGGCCTTGCGCTGCAGGACGCCTTCCGGGCTGAAGAAACTGGCGATGCCGTGGGTTTTCCCGACCTGGTAGGGCACCTGGGCCGAGACCTTGCCGTTGGGGTGATAGAGCGTCGACAGCCCCTGCAACTCGCCCTGGCTGTAGCTCAGGCTGGCCTGGGGACGCCCGGCTTCCTCGATCTTCAGCGGTCCTTCCAGCTGGTCGTCCAGCAGGCGGCCGGTGAGATGGCTGTCGCCGCGTATCAGGTCGAGCTTCGTCGACTCACTCATGTGCGTTCCTCAATTGACCTTCACCAGGCCACCCTTGATGGTCAGCATGCCGCCGCCGTCGACGGTCTGCTCGGCACCGCCCTTGTTCATCAGGCTGACGCCCGCATCGTTGGTCATGGTGGTGCCGGCCTTGTTCTCCAGCGAGGTGCCGGCCTGGTTGCTCAGCGAGGTTCCGGCCTTCTGGCTGATGGAAGTCGCGGCCTGGGCCGCCAGGTCGGCATCGCTCTTGATGGCGAAACTGCCGCCGCTTTGCAGGGTCAGGGTGCCGGTCACCTTGATCGTCAGGTTGCCGTCGACGGTGAGGTTGTAGTTGCCGGTGACCTTGTGCTCGTAATTGCCGCCGGTGCTGTGGGTCTGGTCGGCACCGACCTTCACCGTACGGCTGTCCTTCACATCGAGGGTATCGCTGCCGGTCTGGATGGTGACGCTGCGCTTGCCCTTTTCCAGGGTCACGGTTTCGTCGCCTTCTTTCACCGTGCGGGTGCGGGCGTTCTGCACCGTGAGGGTTTCATCGTGGCCGACGGTGGCGGTGGTGTCGTTGAGCACATTGATCTTGAAGTCCTTCTGGGCCTGGAGAAACACTTCCTCGGCATCCTTCTTGTCCTCGAAGCGCAGCTCGTTGAACCCGCCGCCGCCCTTGGACGAGTTGGTCTTGATCCCGGACTGGGTCTGGTTCGCCGGCAGCGCATAGGGCAGGGCGTTGTCGCCGTTGTAGACGCAGCCGGTGACCAGCGGCCGGTCCGGGTCGCCGTCGATGAAGGTGACAATCACCTCCTGGCCGATCCGCGGCACGAACTGCATGCCGAAGCCCTTGCCGCTCCAGGGCAGGACCACGCGGACCCAGCAGGAGCTGGTTTCATCGTTCTTGCCGTCGCGGTCCCAGGGAAACTGCAGCTTGATCCGGCCATATTCATCGGTCCAGATTTCTTCGCCGGACTTGCCCACCACCAGGGCGGTCTGCGTGTGCATGCGTGGTTTGGGCGTACTGCGTGTCGGGCGAAAGGCGGTCGCCTTGGGAATCGCTTCGAAGCGATTGCGGTAGTTTTCGTGATCGACTTCGTGGGTCACCGACGTCACGACCCAGTCGATATTCAGGCTGGCGTCATCATGACCGGTGAGGGTGAACCAGTGCCCCGGCACCAGCCAGCGGCAATCGCTTTCGCCGACAAAGCGTTTTTCCTGGCTGCGCAGGGCATCCACCCGCTGTTTGGTCAACGTATCGCCGCGTGCCTTGGCGGTGTAGCCGCCGGGATGCTCGTAGATCGAGCGCGGTCCGGCAACCGCTTCGGCCTGGCCGTAGAGCGAAGTAGTGGGGGTGGTGAATTCGTAGTCGGTGGTCTTGTAGGTCCCGGCGACGGCCTGCAGGCACTGTTGGCCCGAGCGGATGCCGTGCAGTTCGCGCACGCCGATTTCCTGGCCCAGGTACGGCACTTTCGGTCCGTTGGGGATCGGCGGGAACGCGTCATTGCTGTCCGCCAGCACCAGGGTGTGCTTGCCGTCCTCATGGGTGAAGAACCAGAAGATGCCTTCTTCCTCCAGCAGCCGCGAGACAAAGGCGAAATCCGTCTCGCCGTACTGGATGCAGTATTCGCGCGGGGTGTAGCTGCCGGTGAGCGAGAGTTTGAAATCGGTGAAGGCATGGGCCTTGAAGATCGTGGTGACGATATCCGAGGTACTGAGGTTCTGGAACACGCGGTTGTTGCTGGCCAGGGTCAGCCACCAGAGCCATGGCCTCAGCACCAGCTGATAGCGCTCGGCCGTGGCATCGGCGGGTAACTGGCGGATTTCGGCGACCAGGGCGTCCAGTGGACGAAGCAGGGCGTCGTTGTGCACGGTGGCGGTGACATGGGTGGCGATGGCGGTGGACAGGGTGAGGGTGGTGCCGTCGTTGAGACCCAGCAGGTTGTATTGGCCGAGCTGGTTGAGGAGCTCCTCTCCGGAAAAGGACGCAGGGTAAAGCGCGGCCAGTGATGAGGCGGTCAGGGACAGGCTGGTGTTGGTATCGACGGAGCGGGGCATTGAGGTATCTCAAGTACAAGGGATATAGATATAGCATTCATTTCCGACGATCGATAAATGAAGTCCTTTCGCTTAGAGTGACTAATCAAGCATCGCAGCGTTACTGCTGGTAGCGCCACTTTCCCCAGTGCCGTCAGCCGTTAAGGGGCGGGCATTTGTGTAGTACTGTTCAAGTAGAAGAACACGATTGTAGAGGTCAGGTTCTTTTTTTATAATTTTCATATATTCTTGAAGCTTTCTTGCTTTCTCTCTTTTTGATGAATCCAGCTTTAAGATGTCGGGCGGGTTTGAGAAGTAGCTATATGCTTCTAGCAGGTGTTCATCAATTTTTCTGCTGGATTCTTCGACATAATGTCGAAAGTTAAGGAACTCTTCTTCCTCGGGGGAAAGTAGGCGGTCGGCATCCATTTCTTCATCGCGGGACGAGTTTTTTAGGTGAATCGTTGCGAACATCATTTCATGTGGTAAATTGGCCTTCGTCCTTGCTCTGAAACCTTTTCTAGGTGCTTGTGCGTCCCATACCTTAATCGCATAGCCGTAGCTGATGAGAGCTAGAACACTTAGCCGATTGGTCAGTAAACCTTCCTCCCCTCCATAGAGTTGGAGTAATTTCATACGAATTTTAATTTTATTTGACTTGATGAACTCGATCAGTTTTGGTGTGCACGTTGAACAAGGAGAGCGTGATAGTTTTATTGTGATGTAAGGTTTTTTTTGATTAAGCGTTTGTAGTGCTAGGATTTCCTTGTAGACTGATGTTTCAGTAAATTCTTCCCAAGCAGACATAAATTGGTCTTCAGCATGATTTCCATGTTGGCTTACACCATTTACATTGTAGACTTTTTCTGTTCCGGCATTTGAGAAATTACCCAGGATGAAGCCGCAAAATTTTACTAGTGCGACAACTCCAAATTCGGATCTTAAGTTGTTAGGGTTGCTTGTGCCGCCTTTTGTTACAGGATCGAACATGAAATTTCCATAAATCAGGGCGCCTTGATTTATCTCTGTTGCTTGCTTAAGGCTATCTGCGAAGTATGTTCCGTATTTTCCTTTGTGCATGTTTTATCCTTTTTAAAGAGATGTGTGGATTTTCAAATAAAGTTCAGAAAATTTACGTTTTCTAGAAATAAAAGTTGAATGGCGATGTGTTCGATGTTTTCGTGGAGTAAAATTATGACTGTGTATTGAGGGTGAGCTTTTCTAAGGAAAGTTGCTGTTCTGTATTTCATTCCAACACCCACTCCGCCAGTTTCCCCGTCACCTGGGTCATCAACACATTCTCGACATCCCTGGCACCCGCGGCGCTGCACTTGGCGAGTACGGCTTTCACAATCCCGGCATCAAACTCGAACTGCTTGCCGGTCGCGGCCTTGTAGCGCTCGCGCAGTTTCTCCAGTTTCGCCAGCACAATGCCTTCAAGGGTCGTTTCATCCAGTGGCCGATAAGGCACGATCGTCATGCGCGCCAGGAACGCCGGGCGGAAGGCTTGCAGCAATACCTTGCGCAGATGCTCGTTGAAGGCATCGGTGCCCAGTTGCGCAATGGGGGTATCCAGGATCAACTCCGCGCCGACATTGCTGGTGGCCAGCATCACGGTGTTCTTGAAGTCCACCACCAGCCCGGTACCGTCTTCCATCACGCCCTTGTCGAAGACGTTGTAGAAGGCTTCCAGTACATCCGGATGGGCTTTTTCGATTTCGTCCAGCAGCACCACCGAATAGGGTTTGCGCCGCACGGCTTCGGTCAGTACGCCACCGCTGCCATAGCCGACATAACCGGGCGGGGCGCCTTTCAACTGGCTGACGGTGTGGGCTTCCTGGTATTCGGAGAGGTTGATGCTGATCAGGTTGCGTTCGCCGCCATACAGGGCATCCGCCAGGGCGTAGGCGGTTTCGGTCTTGCCCACGCCGGTGGGGCCGAGCAGCAGGAACACTCCCACCGGTTTCTGCGGGTCGGTCAGCCCGGCGCGATAAGCCTGCAGGCGCTGGGCGATGGTTCCCAGCGCGGTGGTCTGGCCCATCACCCGCTGGCCCATGCGCTGGCCGAGGGTGCGTACGGCGTGGGCTTCGTCGGCGAGCATCTTGCCCACGGGAATCCCGGTCCAGCCGGCAATCACCGCCGCCACGGTTTTCGAGTCGACCTGTTCCGGCACCAGCGGATCGTCCTGGCGGATGGCATCGAGCCCGGCTTCCAGGCGCACCAGTTCGGCAGCCAGGGTATCGATGCGGCCATCGGTTTCCTGGTCGGATTTACCGTTGTCCAGGCTGTCGCTCAGGGCCAGCAATTCACGGCGTTTTTCCAACAGCTCGCGTACTGCCTCGCGCTCTTCGCCCCAACGGGTTTCCAGCTCGCGGATGGCTTGCAGATTGCCCGTGGACTCGCTTTCCAGCACGGTGATGCGTTCGCGGTGGTCCAGTCCCGTCGCCTGTTCGCGGCGCAGACGGTCGACTTCCTCCTTCAGGCTCTGCTGGCGATGGCGCAGGCTTTCCAGCGGAGGCGGCACGTCATGTTGACCGAGGGCGACCCGGGCGCAGGCCGTGTCGAGAATGCTGATGGCCTTGTCCGGCAACTGGCGCCCGGAGATGTAGCGATGGGACAACTTCACCGCGTCGTGAATCGCGGCATCCAGCACTTGCACACCGTGGTGCTGTTCCAGCTTGGCCGCCACCCCGCGCAGCATCTCCACGGCGGTGGCTTCGTCCGGTTCTTCCACTTGCACCAGCTGGAAACGCCGGGCCAGGGCGGGGTCTTTCTCGAAGTATTTCTTGTATTCCATCCAGGTGGTGGCGGCCAGGGTGCGCAACTCGCCCCGGGCCAGCGCCGGCTTGAGCAGGTTGGCCGCGTCGCTGCCGCCTTCGGCGCCGCCCGCGCCGATCAGGGTATGGGCTTCATCGATAAACAGGATGATCGGCTTGTCGGCACCGCGCACCGCATCGATCACCCCCTTGAGGCGTTGCTCGAACTCGCCCTTGACCCCGGCCCCGGCCTGCAACAGGCCCAGGTCCAGGACCCGCAGGCTGACTTCCTGCAACGAGGGGGGGACATCGCCGGCGGCAATGCGCAGGGCCAGGCCCTCGACCACCGCGGTCTTGCCGACCCCGGGGGCGCCCACCAGGATCGGGTTGTTCTGCCGGCGGCGCAGGAGGATATCGATGCACTGGCGGATCTCGCCGTCGCGGCCGACGATGGGGTCGATTCGCCCGGCGTGGGCATCGGCGGTCAGGTCCTGGGTGTACTGGTCCAGCACCGAGTCCTGCGCCGAGTTGCGGTGGGCGGGCTTTTCCGTGGCAGTGGCAGCCGAACGTTTCGGCCCGGTATGTTCGCGGGAGTTCTCGGTCCATTCCAGCAGATTGCTACGCAGGGCATCCCGGGGGATTTTCAGCAATGACGAGGCGCTGTTGAGCAGCAGGCTGCGCCGCTCGTCGCGGTCGAGCAGGGCCAGCAGCAACAGCCCCGAGCGAATGCTGTCGAGGCCGAGCACGCTGGCCTGGACCACCGCGTCTTCGAGCAGGCCGATGGTCTGTGCCGACAGCGCCGGGGTCCGGGTGCTGCCGGACTTGAACAGTTCCAGGGCCTTGTTGATCTCCGCCGACAAGGCATCGCGCTCCAGGCCGAAGCGCGGCAGCAGCCAGGCAAAGTCGCCGCCTTCGATCTCCAGCAGTTCCAGCAGCAGGTGCTCGATTTCCACATAGTGATGACCCCGTTGCAGGCAGCGCTGGGCAGCCTTTTCCAGGGCGCGACGGTTGTCGGCGTTGAGGCGTCCGATCAGGCTGCCCAGTTCCATGCTCAAGCGATCTCCAGTTGGCGCAAGCGGGTTTCGATCCGTTGCACATGCTCAGTGGGTTGCGCTTGCAGGCCGCCATTCCAGCTCAGTTGCGGCGGTGCGACGCTGTCGAGGGTCATCGGTCCGGCGCCGCGGATCAGCAGGGTCAGGCTGCAATCCAGGTCGGGGCCGAAGTACAGGCCGGCGAGGGCGGCCAGGGCCGGATGCGCTTCGCCGTCGGGGAGAAAGCGCACGGCCTGGTGATTGGGCAGCGGGCCGAGGGTCAGGCGGATGCCGGCATGTTCATCCCAGACCCGCGTGCCGGCGACGGCATCGCGGCCCAGGGTCAGGTTGCGGCCGCCGGGCTGCATGCGACTGCGGCTGGCCGGGGGGATTTCCCGCCAGGCGCCGATATAGGCCTCGGCTGCCACCGCGACGTTGAAATGCTGGCGTACCACCGCCGCGAACCCCGCCAATGAGCGTCGCCCACCGGCAAACAGCGCACTGCGCGCCAGTACCGCCGCGTCGGGCAGGGCGCCGCGGTCATGCAGGGCCTTGGGCAGCAGGCCACTGAGGGCGCGCAACTGGCGGTGTACCGGTGTCGCGGCGGGCAAGGCAAAGCCCACGGCGACCCGATGCTTGCGCATCACCCGATACAGCAGGCTGATCAGTCGATGCTGGAACAGATCGAGGAATTCGGCGGGGGCGTGGTCCTTCTGTCGGGCCCGTTGTTGCAGCCATTCCTGGTCGGCATAGGGCAGTGGCCCATCAGGGCCGCCGAGACCGAATACCGGCGTGGTCAGCACCGGCTGCCGCCCCTCGGTTTCCTTCAGACTTTCCACTTCGCTGCTGGGAAACAACGGCGTCAGCGGGCCACGTAGACGCACGGCTTCGGCATCGGGAGCGGTGCCGGTGCCCAGCGGCACGGCCTGCGGACGTTCGCATTCGAGCAACAACAGAGCCTGCAGCAGCTCGAAGGCCTGCGGGTCGTCACGCAGTTGCCGACTCAGAGGGACAGTGGCTGGCCGGGTTGGGGTTGCCATGTCTTGACCTCCTTGTCGGACTGGACCAGCACCGTGCGCACAAAGCGGTTGGCGGTGGCATAGAGTGAGAAGAACTGCGCCAGGACCGCGGAAAACAGCACCGCGCTATGGCCGACGAAAAGTTGCGGATCCAGTTGCACCCGCACTTCCAGGCCATTGCGCCAGCCGCGCCAGGCATCCTCGCCGACATGGGCGACCACCCGTTCGCAGGCCAGGCCCAGCAGGCCTTCGATCTGCCGGCGGGCACTGGCCTCGTCGCGCAGGTTGTGCAATTCGAGGATTTCCTTGAGGGCATCGAGGGCCTGCGGGCCTTCCACCAGTGACAGGTGATTGAGGGTCAGTTGCGACACCAGCTTCCAGCGCGATTCACCGCCCAGGTGCGGCAGACTCTGCGGGCTGGGCGGATTGCGCAGGCGTGCCCAGGCCACCGGTCCCGGGCGCTCGAAGCCCAGTGGCGTCCCGGCACCGAGGCTTTGTGCCAGGTGCCGGTTGGTGCACAGCAATTCGGCGGTGACGCTGTATTGCGGCGCGTCCTCGCGGGGTTTGAAGCGGGTGTCCACCAGGCTCAGCATCAGGTCGCTGCCCAACCGATTGGGCGTCAGCCCGGTGATGCGGCGGGCATGCCAGTACAGATGGCTTTCGCCCAGCGCATGCTGGCTGCCGTAGTAGGCCGGGACCTTCTGCACACCCTGCGGGGTCATGGCGCGCAGGCCGTGAATGCTGTGGATCTCGACGCTGTTTTCCCGATGGCTGTCGGCGATCAGCCGGTATTCGCTGCGGGTGCCGTCCGGGCGCAACGGTTCCGACGTACGCGGGAACAGGTTGAGTGCCGGGCTGCAGCCCAGCACGATATCGCTGGCCTGCAGGTGCAGGCGACTGCCGGGGGTGTGATCGAACACGAAGTACAGGTAGAGGCTTTCACTGTCGTCCCGGCCACCACCGAAGGGCACGTCGAAGAAGCTGAACTTGTCCGGAAAGGCGAAGTACTCGGCCAGCAGGCGCAGGCCCGGATGGACGCCGTCTTCTTCCGGCAACAAGGCCTCGTCGCCGGCGAAACCGACAATCCGTGGCAGGCCGCCGAGGGGCCGCGGCGGGCTGCCGGGCGGACCGGCGAGCACCTGGGTGGTATGGGCGCCGAGCAGGTCATAGAGCCTGGCGTTGACCACCGGCGAGGCGGCCAGGTGCAGGCGCAACTGTTGGGCTTCCAGCTCCGACCAGAGGGTCTTGCCCTGGCAACGAAAGCTCAGGCGCAGGGCCGAGCGGGCCTGGTTGGCCCCGGTCAGTGCCTGGGCTTCATCACTGTCGAGCAACAGCGCCTCGGTGATCTCCAGCGGCCACAGGTTGACCTCGGCGCTGGTGCGGAAATGGATGCTTTCGCCCTTGCGGGTGGTGACGAACAGCGGTGTGTCCCGGGGCAGGCGATAACCGGCGGCCAGGTTGCCTTTGCTCGGGTCCGGCTGGAACTGGACGATGGCGCAGGAGGGCAGGGGGCGCACGGCCAGGGGATAGAGCTGTTCCAGCAGGGCGTCGCTGAATTCCGCGTAGTCATCGTCCAGCCGGCGTTGCAGGCGTGCGGCCAGCAGGGCGAAACCTTCCAGCAGGCGTTCGACATGGGGGTCGGGGCATTCGCCCGGCGACAGTTCCAGGCGGCGGGCCACCTTGGGGTATTGCTGGGCGAAGATGCCGCCGGCATGCCGCAGCCAGGTCAGTTCCCGTTGGTAATAGTCGAGCAGTTCGGCATCAATCGAGTCGCTCATGGCTGACCTCGAGACCCTGGTGGGTCTTCTCGATGACAAAGGCCACCGGCCAATGTCGATGACCGCTGCGCAGGGCGCCATGCAGGACGATGCTCAATTGCTGGGGCTGGCCTTCCACCGGTTGCACATCGACCTCGTCGAGGGCCAGGCGGGGTTCGAAGTGTTCCACGGCCTGGCGGATTTCCCGGGCCAGCTTGCGTCGGTCGTCGCTGCGCTGGCCTTGCAGTGCAGTCCAGTCGGCGACGCCATAATCGAGAATGCTGGGCGGCGAGGTCAGGGCCTCGCGCGCCCGGCGCGTGTTGAACAGGCGCAGCAGTTCGCCGCGCACCGAGTCGGCCAGTGCCTGGTGATCGAAGGCTTCCAGCGCCTGCACTTGATCCTCGCCACCGGCGAGGCGCTCGAACAGCGGGGGAAGAATACCGGTCGCTGACATGGCCGCCCGGCTCCCTTACTTGACCAGCTTGTTGGCAGCCATGTCCCAGGTCGAGGCGGCCGTGCCTTCCTTGGTACCGTCGTCTTTCTGCGCGGTGAGTTCCCATTTGATCTTGGTGAAGTTCAGCGAGATGGTTTCCACCGGCTTGCCGCCGGCACCGCCGCTGACGCTGACGTTGGACAGCACCACATTGGTCAGGGTGTAGATGATGAACGGCAGCAACTGCCCGCTGCCTTCGGCGGCGTTACGGCCGATGGTGATCTTCGCCTCCGGGATCGGTTTGCCGGCGCAGCAGTATTCATTGAGCGACGGGGTCGAGGTGTCGACGAACTTGGTCAGGGTGAATTCGCCGATATGCGGTTTGCCCGACGTCCGTTCCGAGTTGCTGACGTCGTTGGTCACTTGCATCGCCACGTTGTGGCTGTAGGACATGATCTCGATCTTGTCCTTGTAGCCCTCGAGCAGGCTGTCGCCTTTGATGTCGCCGCCGAGGTCGAGAATGATTGCATCCATCGCCTGAAACTCCTGAAAGGGTGGTCACTGCAAAGAAGGGGGAAACCCGCCGGCCAGGTGGTCGGCGGGCACAGGCTCAGGCTGCGACCGGTGGTGGCAGGCTGGCGACCAGGCGGATCGAAGCGGTCAGCTCTTCCAGCTGGAAGTGCGGCCGCAGGAACACCGTGGCGCGGTAGGCACCGGGCTTGCCGGCGATTTCCGTGACATCGACGCGGGCTTCGCGCAACGGGTATTGCGCCTTGATTTCCTGGGGCGCGTTGTCGTTGATCAGCACGTAGTCGGCGATCCAGTTGTTGAGGTAGGTCTGCACGTTGTCGCGGGTCATGAAGCTGCCGACCTTGTCGCGCATGATCACTTTCAGATAGTGAGCGAAGCGCGACGCCGCCAGCACATAGGGCAGCATCGCCGAGATCCGCGCGTTGGCGTTGGCCTCGTTGGTGTTGTAGAGCTTGGACTTGTTGGTGGTCTGGCCGCCGAAGAAGACCGCGACGTCGCTGTTCTTCTTGTGGCACAGGGCGATGAAGCCGAGGTCGTTGAGCTCCTTCTCGCGGCGGTCGGTGATCGCCACTTCGGTCGGGCACTTGAGCGACAGGTCGCCGGAGCTGGTGCGGAAGGTATGGGCCGGCAGGCCTTCCACCGCGCCACCGCCTTCGGCACCCCGGATCGCCGCGCACCAGCCGTATTTGGCAAAGGCCTCGGTGATGCGCTGGGACAGGGCCCAGGCGGCATTGCCCCAGAGGTATTTGCTGTGGTCCGAGCCGTTCACGTCTTCGACGTAGTTGATGCCTTCCACCGGCTTGGTGTCGGGGCCGTAGGGCAGGCGCAGCAGGGTATGCGGCAGGACCAGGGAAACATAACGCGAGTCTTCGCTTTCACGGAAGGAGCGCCACTTGATCAGTTCCTGGCTCTCGAAGATCTTCGACAGGTCGCGGGGCACGGCCAGTTCGGTGAAGCTGGTCATGTCGAACAGTTTCGGGCTGGCGGCGGCGATGAACGGGGCGTGGGCCGCGGCCGCGACATTCGACAGTTTCTCCAGCAGGCCGATGTCCTGGGGGTGGCGACCGAAGGTGTAGTCGCCCACCAGCAGGCTGTAGGGATGGCCGCCGAGGGTGCCGTATTCGTCTTCGTAGATCTTCTTGAATAGCGAGCTCTGGTCGAATTCGACGGCTTTTTCCAGGTCGTTCTGCAGCTCTTTCTGGCTGACATTGAGCAATCGCAGTTTCAGCCGCGAGCTGGTCTCGGTGTTCTGCACCAGCATGTGCAGGCCGCGCCAGGAGGCTTCAAGCTTCTGCATGTCCGGGTGGTGATAGATTTCGTTGAGCTGGGCGCTGATCAGCTTGTCGATCTGGCTGATGCGGTCGTTGATCATCGCCACGGTGTCTTTGTCGATCGCCATGCCTTCATCGAGGACCTGGGTGGCGAACTCCGCGAGCATGTCGCGGGCATATTCCTGCTGGCTGTCGTCGTGGGCCATGCGCCCGTCGGCAATGATCTGGTCCAACAGGGATAACGTCTGGGTACTGCCTTCGCTGCTGGTATTTTCGGCACTGGCTGAACTGGGCATGACAAATCCTCCGTGAGTGGGTGGGCGATCAGGCTTGTGGCTCTTCGGCAGGGGCGACGCCGTCTTCGTTGGCGGCCGGGGTGTCCTGCACGCGGGCGGACGACTTGATCTCCTGCAGGCCTTCGGTGTTGGCGATCACGTCGCGCAGCAGCTTGTCCAGGTCGTCGTTGCCGTCGAGCTTGGTCAGCAGGTCGCGCAGGCGCTGGCGGGCCTCGAACAGGCGGCGCAGCGGGGTGACCTGTTCCACCACCTTGACCGGGTCGAAGTCGTCGATATGGCCGAACTTCAGTTCGATATTGAGCTTGCTGTCGTCATTGGCCAGGGTGTTCCTGACCTGCAGCACCGAGCGCGGGGCGATGGACGTGAGGACTTCGTTGAAGTTGTCGCGGTCGATCTCGACGAAGCGTCGTTCGCTGAGTTTCGCCGGTGGATTGACGGGCTTGCCCGACAGGTCGGCGAGGATGCCGACCACCAGGGGCAGTTCCTTTTTCTCGATGGCGCCACCGGTCTCCACGTCGTAGGTGATCTGGACGCGCGGCGGACGAATCCGGTCGAGCTTGTGCTGGGTACTTTCGGCCATTTGGGCTGACTCCGATGCGTTGAGCGGGCGCAATGCATCGGTTGCCCGTGATCGCATCCCTTGCCGAACCGCGAAAGCCAGACAGGGGGTGGAGAATGCGATCCTGCCAATCCTTCGACGGTCCCTCCGATTCGTCGCGATGACGAACTACCCAAGAAGCTAGAACAGGTCTATAAAAAAGCAAGGCAAAACGCCATATGACCTACACAAGAAAGGGAAAATTCAACTTTGTGTCAGAAAATTCTTATATTTGTAGTCGCGCTGATACTTTCCGGCTGCTCGTTTTTCGGACCCAAGGTCGGTGTGGCGAGCCTCACGCTGGACGTGGCGCCCCTGGCCAACGACAACACGCCGATTGCCGTGGACTTCGTTGCGGTGAAGGACCCCGACCTGCTCAAGCAACTGGCAGGGATGAGCGCCAAGCAGTGGTTCGGCGAGCGTGAGCAGTTCCAGCGTGATTATCGCCAGCAGTTGAGCGTGTGGGGACTGGAGCTGGTTCCCGGGCAGTTTGTCGCCGAGCAGGACTTCCCGTTGAAGGGCGAGAAGGCGGCTGGACTTTTGGTGTTCGCCAGCTATAACACTCCCGGTGCGCACCGGCTCAGGCTAGACGACCAGCGGGAGGCCTGGCTGAAGTTCAACAGCCGGGAAATGAGTCTGTTGAATCCGGCCGATCGCTGATCCGCGCCGCTCAGGAGCACTATCGGATGTCGAAGGGAGACGTATGAGTCTGTTACCTGATGCGGTCTGCTGGTACGAGGGGATGCAGTTGCTGCCCCAGCACTTCCAGTTGCAGGGCCTGCGGGCCGAGGTCCTGGCCGCGCACCTGGCCAAGGCGGGCAACCCGTGGTTCTGGGGGGTCGAGCAACTGGAGATCGATCCCTCCGCGCTGTGCGCCGGGCAGGTGCGGATCCTGTCCCTGGAGGCCACCTTTCCCGACGGCTTGCCGGTGACCCTCGACGCCGCCGATGGCGCGCGCCTCGAGCTGGACGTCGGCGATGCCATCGATAACTCGATTCACTCGATGGTCACGGTGTACCTGGCGGTCACTCCGCTCTGGCGGGCGGGGCAGTTGCGCGAGCTCAAGGGCCGCCTGCAATCGTTGACCAGCGAGTCGCTGCAGGACCTCACCAGCGGCCAGAATCCGCAGCCGGTCACGGTCTGGCGGCCCAATCCGCACCTGTGCACCGACACCAACAAGGCCGATTCGGTGTGCCTGCCGCTGCTGCGTATCCGCAAGGAGGGCGGCGGCTTTGTCCAGGTGCCCTATGTGCCGCCGACTGCGCGGTTGCTGCCGGAGTCGCCATTGGGACGGCGAGTCGCGGCTCTGTGCGCGCGGAGCCGGGAAAAATGCCTGTTTCTCGCCGGTCGCCTGCGCCAGGCGCAACAGGCGGGCAGCCAGGAAGATGCCGCTGAAATCCGCCGCCAGCTCGGCGCGCTCTGGGCCCGCCTGCCGGAGGTCGAAGGCCTGTTGAACAGCCGCGTCGCCAGTCCCCGGGACCTGCATGGGCTGCTGCTGGGAATGGCCGGGGGCTGGTCGGTGCTCGACCCGCTGGCCGGTGTGCCGGCGTTCATGCCGCTGGATTATCTGGAACTGCAGCGCGGCTACGAAGAAGTGCTGAACTGGCTCGAGCTCGGCCTGGAACTGATCCGTGTCGGTTATCGCTGCCTGCCGTTCGAGCAGTCCGGCGAGCTGTTCTCCCTGCAATTGCCCGAGCGCCAGCCCGAGCAGCGCCTGGTGATCGGCCTGCGGATGCCCGCCGGGGCCGGTGAAAGCGCGGCGATCGAATGGCTGGAGCGCACCATCATCGCCTCCGACAGCAACCTGACCGTGCTGGCCCGGCAACGCATGCCCGGGCTGCGGCACCAGGTCATGAGTCGCCAGGAGCAGGTGGCCTACAGCGTCGGCGGCGACACCCGGCTGTTTGTCGTCGAGGCCCGCGGCGAGTGGTTCGACCCCGAGCAACCGCTGCACATCATCGCCCCGGCCTCGAAGCTGGCGGTCAACCCATGGCAGATCGTCCTGTTCGTCGAGCAGGCCAGCGAAGCACCGTAGTCAAGGAAGGGGAAGGCAATGCCAGATGGGAGCGTCGGAACGGGGTTGCAGCAGTCACCCTTGAGCAGCGCCTTTCGCCAGGCCTGGTTGGAGTGGCTGGAGGCCTGGAACGGCTTGAACAAGGACGACGAGGACGTGCCACGGCAGGTCGGCACGGTGGCGGAGTTTTCCACGAAGATCAGTCGCAAGCTCTGGCGCAGCGCGTTTGCCAGCGTCGGTGACTCGGCCGAGCATCAGGTCAAGGCCACGGTGTATGCCTTTGTCGCGCTGGTTGATGAAACCCTGTTGTACGCCACCTGGCCGGGACAGCCGACCTGGCAGAGCGACCCCCTGGAGTCGCTGCTGTATGCCTCGCGCCATGCCGGCGAGCAGATCCCCCTGGCTATCGAGAAACTCCTGGCCGACGAGATTCCCGCCAGTCGTGATCTTGCCAATGTCTACCTGCAATGCCTGATCCTCGGCTTCCATGGGCGCCTGCGCGGGGAAAGCGGGCTGGCCCTGCATGAGAAATGGCGCCATGCGCTGTTTGCCTTCGCCTGGCAGCGCGAGGCGGATTATGTCGATGTCAGCGATTGCCTCGAACGACCGAGCAACGTGCCGGCGCGGCGTCTGCCGATTCGCCAGTCGCTGCCGGACGGCCTGCGCCTGGGCCTGGTGATTCTCGCGGGGACGCTGCTGCTGATCGGTCTCAGCCACTACTTCTGGTACGACATCAACGCGCAGGTGCAATCGGCGATCCAGCAGGACGGCCCTGATGCTTCGGCGGAGCAGAATCCATGAGCCCGCTGGCGATTGTCGCGTGGGTGGTCGGCGTGCTGCTGGTACTGGCCTTGCTGGCTGTGGCGATCTGGTGGTTGCGCACCCAGAGCGGCGCGGCGATTCGCAGTTTCTACGGTGCCGTGCGGCACATGGAGCAGGAACAGGGAGTACAGGACCGCTACCAGTCGCCCTGGCTGTTGATGCTCGGCAACGATGCCCAGGGCGCGCAGCTGTGTTCCAGCTGGCACCTGCTGCCCACGGACAAGCCGGCCTGGTTCGGGCGCTGGTGGTCCGATCCCGACGGCGCGGTGCTGGTGGTGCCGGAGTCGTTGTTCCTGCCGGATGAAGGACTCAAGCTCAAGCGTGGCAGCTGGTGGCGCCTGCTCGGCCTGATCCTGCGCCTGCGTGCCCGGCGACCGCTGGACGGGGTGATCTGGACCGTCTCGGCCAGTCGCCTGTGGGATGACGAACAGGCGGCGGCCCTGGGCATCGCTGCCCGCCGGCGTTTCATCGATCTGTTGCAGCGCCTGGGCCTGAGCCTGCCGGTGTATGTGGTAGTCACCGAGATGGAGCAGATTCCCGGCTTCCAGGAACTGATCGCCGCATTGCCCAAGGAGTCCCGCGAACGGACCCTCGGCTGGACCTCGCCGTTCGCCCCGGAAACCCTCTGGCAATCGGAGTGGAGCGACCAGGCGCTGGACCAGGTGACACGGGTGCTGGTGGAGGCGATCACCGAAGTCGGCGCGTTGTCCGGGCACCTGGGCGAAGACCTGTACGGCCTGCCGGAGCGTTTCGAGGCCCTGCGCCGCAACCTGCAGACCCTGCTCGATCCGGTTTTCCAGGGCAATGCACAGAACGAGGCACCGCGCTTTCGCGGGATATATTTCACCGCCAGCGAGGCGCCGGGCTCGGCTCCGGTGTTTTCCGCCAGCGATATCCCGCTGCTGCAAAGCACCTTCTCGCGGCAGCTCTGGCAACGGCGGATCGTCGCCGAGCAGGGGTTGGCCCAGGTGGTGCCACGGCTGTTGCGGTTGCGGCAGCGCTGGCAGCGGGTGGTCGGTGTGACGGCGGCGCTTGTCGGGCTGGTCTGGGCGGTGGCGATGGTCTGGATCTGGCAGGACTCGCTCAAGGATGCCCGGGAACTGGCGCGCCTGCTGGAGGGGGCACAGAAGGGCTATGTCACGGTCGTCGATGATAATCACCGGCTGGGGCCGACCCGGCGCAATGTGCAGGCGTTCTGGCAACTGATGGAGCAGTCGCCGCGCTGGCACTTCACCTCACTGGTATTGCCGACCTCGTGGTTCTCCTATCTCGACCAGGAGCGTGACCAGATACTGCGGGAAGTGGCGATGAAGCATATGGTGCTGCCGCTGCGTGATCTGTTGCAGATGAACCTGACGCAACTCAGGGCGATCCAGAACACCGACCGGCGTCCCAATCTGGAAAGCGAGGATCCGGCGCAATGGCAGACCTACGTCAAGTCCAGGGACCTGGTGGAGCGGGCCACGGCGCTGGAACAGCAATACCTGTTGTTCACCAAGGCGGGGAACAACCGCAAGACGCCACTGGATGACCTGGCGTCCCTGGGCAACCTGGCCCTGGGCCTCAACCTCAACGCCGCGACGTTGCACCGGGCGGCGTTCTACAACCAGCATCTGGCGAAGATGGAGCTGTCGAACCTGATCCACCTGGACCTGCCCACCGAACGCCTGACCATCGGCGGTAACTTCAAGGAACTGATGGGGCGCTGGCTGGACCAGTATTACCTGGCCGAGAACTTCGTCCGCCAGGCCGGCTACCTCAAGCTGCACCTGGACCAGCTGGAGTCCGGTGCCGTGAATTCCCTGACGGAGCTGGAAGACCTCAAGGCGATGATTGACGACCTGCAGGCGGTCGTCAGCCTGACCAACTCGGCATGGAGCCGGGGCAAGGGCCAGGATCTGGTCCCCGGCTACAGTGCGCTGATGGACAAGGTGCGCCAGAGCGCGCTGCTCGGCGCACCACTGGAGCAGAGCCTGGAGGACCAGGCGTCCAGGCTGCAGCAGAGTTTCCGCGACCAGTGGATCGCCAAGGCCGGTTCCCGGGGCAACCTGCTGATCCAGCAGGGCAGCGGGCAACTGGTGTTGCAGGAGCATGTCCTGCAGTTGAACAACGCCATCGCGGCGCTGTTCCGTCGCGACTTCGTCGCCATGGCCATGCGCGCCGACGACAGCGCCGGGGGCAGTTATCAGAGCCTCGACAGCGACGGCCTGAACAATGCCCTGACGTATTTTTCCAGCTACAAGAATTACGCCAGCGAGGAAATGCCGCGTATCCCGCCGGCCTATCGCGGGCCGATGCTGCGTGCCGCCGAGAATGCCGCGGCCAAGGCCATGTGGCTGAGCCTGGAAAGCAGTCGTGGCCAGGTTCCGGGGACGGCGTCGTTCAATATCAAGACCGATCAGGCCCTGGCGGTGCAAAGCGCGTTCATCGAACTCAAGCGGGCGGACCTGGCGAGCAACCTGCAGAACTCCCTCAATCGCCGGGCACTGGCCGAGGTCGGCAGCGGCCTGGAGCAGATCAATGCGCAGGCGGTGTTCCATGAACGGGTCGATATCGACAGTTGGGACGGGTCGAAGAACCTCGGCCTGCAGTTGTTCCGGGCCAACGACGTACCGGACCTGAAGCTCGATCTCAAGCAGCAGTTCAGCAGCATGCAGAGCATTGCCGAGGCGCGGGCACCGGCGCTGGAGTGGCTCCGGGCCCAGCAGCAGAACCTGGGGGCGGGGGACTATGAGCGGTTCACGCGCCTGAACTCCCTGCACGATGAGTTGCTCAAGTACAAGGAACAGAACCCGGCCAGCTCGCCGGCGTTGATCGAGCAACTGGTCAGTCGCGACTTTATCGACATGGACGCCAGCAGTTGTGGACAGATCCTCTCGTCGGCCAACCTGCCGGCCGGCCAGGGTGAATTGGCGTTGCGGGCAGTGGCCTTGCAGCAGGGCGCGATGCGCCGTTGCCAGGCGTTGCAGCAGGCACAGGCGGTCAGTGCCTGGAACGAGCTGGCGGGCTACTTCAACCAGTACCTGTCCGAGCGTTTTCCGTTTTCCCACGGTATCCAGGCGACTGACGCCGAGCCGGCGCGGGTCCAGCACCTGCTGGAGCTGATCGATACACGCCTGCCCAAGGCCCAGGCCGGACTGGTGTTGAGCCAGTCACCCGAGCGGTTGGCGGCGGCGGATTTCCTCGAACGCCTGAAACAGGCGCGGGTCTGGCTCGGGCCCTTGTTCCAGCGTGACCCGAGCGGGATGATCGGCTTCGACATGGACGTGCGCTGGCGTACCGACCGCGAGGAGGAGCGGGGTGCTGACCAGGTGATCGCCTGGGGCCTGAATGCCGGCAGCCAGCAGATCAACTACCCGGGAGACGCCCAGCAGCGCTTGCGCTGGATGGTCGGGCAACCGATCCGCCTGACCCTGCGCTGGGCCCGCAACGGACCCGAGCGGCCGGTCAGCGATCCGTTGCAGCCGAGCCTGGCGGTGGCCGACCTGGAAGCCGGCTGGGAGTATGGCGGGCCCTGGTCGTTGTTGCGGATGATGCGTTCACACCTGTCGGTGATACGCCAGCCGAGCATGGACTACACCGATTTTCCGCTGACCCTGCGCCTGCCGGTGCGCGGTTCGGTCAATGGTGACAGCCAGACCACCATGTTTATCCGCCTGTCGTTGATGACCCAGGGCGGCAAGCTGCCGTTGTCGCTGGCCCCGCTGCCGGTGCGGGCACCGTCGTCGCCTTTTTCGAGTTTTGGCACGGCCAGCACCGTGACCGGTAATCAGGGGGCGTTATGAGTCAGCCGGATGGAGGATTGTCGCTGTTGGTGGAGCCGCTGCTCGAAGCGATTTCCGTGGACGCGCCCTGCGGGCAGAACCTGCGCTACGAAGCCGATTACGATCGCCTGCGCGAGCTGCGGCGCGAGGATGACACCAGCCTGCCCAAAGGGGTCTGGGAAAAGGAGATCAAGCGGGCCGAGTGGGCCGGCGTCGAACAGCTGGCCAGCGACATCCTGGTGGGGCGCAGCAAGGACCTGATGGTCGCCGCCTGGCTCGGCGAGGCCTGGCTTCATCGTCACGGGCTCGAAGGCCTGCAGGCGGCCCTGGCGTTGTTGCTGGGGTTGTGCGAGCGCTATCCCGAGCAGGTGCATCCGCAGGCCGAGGATGGCGACCAGTCCTGGCGGGTGACGCCGGTGGACTGGCTGGTGCGGCGCTATGCCGAGGTGCTGCATACGCGGGTGCCGTTGTTCGCCCCCGGTGGCAGCAACGGATTGGCCGGATTGAGTCTGTATGGCTGGCAGCAGTTGCAGGGCCGGCAAGTGCTCACCGGCGACAACAAGAACGCCAAGGCCATCGTCGAGACGGCGCGGCTGGAACAGCAGAAGGTCAATGAACTGATCCGCGCCACGCCGCTGTCCTGGTGGCTGCACAGCCAGAACCTGTTGCTGGCGTCGTTGCGCCAGTTGGAGGCGCTGGAGCAGTGGACCGACCGCTACCTGGGGGAACTGGCCCCGACCTGCAGGCCCTTGCGTGAGATCATGCAGGCCTTGAGCACACTGACCCGGGAGTTCATCGCCATGCACCCGCAGCAGCCGGAGCCGCCCGTGGCGCCGATCGAGAACACTGTCGAGGAGGACCGGGCGGTTGCGCCGGCACCCGCTGCCGAGGCCACGGAGCAGGCAACCCGCCCGGCCGCGCCGCGCAATCGCGAGGAGGCTTACCGGCAACTGCTGCTGATCGCCGACTACCTGGCGAAGACCGAGCCCCACAGCCCGGTGCCCTATGTGGTGAAGAAGGCCGTGGAGTGGGGCAACAAACCGTTGAACGAGCTGCTGTCGGAGCTGATCTCCTCCGATGCCGAGGCGCGGCGGGTGTGGACCTTGCTGGGCGTGTTGTGACAATTCTCGGGCAAGGTCGCTGGCCTGGCGATTTTACGTCTAGACTGTCGTGAGTATTGCAGCCAGAGCAGTGCAACAGGCCTTACTGTCCAGGGTACTGGTCGGGGCCGGATGTCTGTTTCACCTGGGAAAGGCAGTAGGCGCAGTGATCAAGTCAGTTCCCCGTCGTGTTGAAACGGCTTTCGAATGCCGGCGAGCAGGCGTTTGAGTCGTAGGGTGCGTGTTCACGTACCCATCAGTTGTAGCGCGTAGTCGATCGTCACCAGCACCCCCACGAAAACACCAATGTGCGAACTGCCAAGGCAGCGCTTTGTCCGTTCGAATGGGAGGGTGTCATGACTTGTCACTTGTCGGGTGTGCGATCCGGCTCATGGAAACGCGACGGCTTGTTCGCGTGGATTCTCTTCATGCTGACCGTTGCCCCGGCCTCATGGGCGGCAGACAGCCTCTTTACGATCGAACCCGCGCAATCGCCCCAGCAGATGCGGCAAACCACTGACCCGGCGTTGGTGTCGATCCTGGACGTGCAGGCGTTTACTTCGGTGCATCGGGTGCAGGCGCATGCGGATCTGCTGTCCGATCAACTCGATGTGCTGCAGATACCGCTGGGGGATGGTCGGATTGTCAGTGCGCACAAGCTGTTCTATCGCACCACTGCCACCGGGGCTGTCTGGCGCGGCGAGATCGCCGTGCCGGGAGCGGCCAGCCAGGGTAGTGCCGGGGATGAGAGGCTGATCGATCAACTGAATTCGGTGGTGCTGGTGCGCAACGCCGACCAGATCACCGGGATCGTCCGGGTGGGTGGCGAGGTCTACCGGATCCTGCCGCTCAATCAGGGCGGGCAGGTCCTGGTAAAGGTCGACCAGAGCAAGAAGCGCCACTTCGACGAGGAACACGATCAGGATCGGCATGTCATTCGCAAGGATTCGTCCGCGGCAACGCTGGAATCGGCAAGCGGGTCGCCCCCGCGTGACGGCATCAGCACGATCCGGGTGATGATCGTCGCTACGCCACTGGCGGTGGAAAAGCTCGGCGGCAGTGCGGGCTTTCAGGCCCAGTCCGCCCTGGTGATCGAGGAGTCGAACCAGTCCTTCGTCAACAGTGATATTCCCGCACGGTTCGAGAGTGCCGGCACCTATATCGCGAACTATGCCCAGCAGGCCCAGGCGGATGGCGATCGGTTGCTGGACAAGATCGAGAGCCGCACCGACCGCGATCTCGGTGCGCCGACCTGGGCACTGCGCGATGAGCAGCGTGCCGACCTGGTGGTGCTGGTGGCCGATATCCGTTCCTACTGTGGCCTGGCCAATCTGAACTCGACCAAGGCAACGGCCTATGGGGCGATCGACTGGACGTGTTTCTCCGACGGCACCACGGTGCAGCACGAAATCGGCCACAATATCGGTGCCGACCATACGCCGGAAGAAGCCCAGAGCAATGTGTTTCCCTACGGTTCCGGCCATCAGAAAACCTCGGGCGACATTCGTTGGTCCACGATCATGGCGCCTTACTGTTCCCGTTGCAGCGTGATCAATTACTGGTCGAACCCCTATCGCACCTACAAGGAGGCGCCCCTGGGGGTTGTGAACGTCAGCGATAACGCCAGGGTCTGGGTATTGCGCGCGCCGGTGGTGGCGAATTTCTACCCTGACCCGGTGGAGGCCAATCCGCCCTATGCGGTTGCCCGGGCAGAGCCTTCCGCCGTTACCGGGCCAACGGTGGTCCGGCTCGACGGCTCGCAGTCTTCCGACCCGGCGGGCGGGGCGTTGCGCTATCGCTGGGAGCAGACGGACGGGACTCCGGACGTGAGCATCACCGGCAGTTCATCCCGGGAGGCGCGGGCGAATATTCCTCCGGTGAACCGCAGCAGCCATTTCATCTTCCGCCTGACGGTAACCAATAGCGACGACCTGAGCGACAGCCAGGCCGTGACGGTCAGCGCCGAGCCGTCCAGCCCCGAGCCCATGGCCGTGATCACGGCCGACGGACAGGTCGAAACCGGCAAGTCCCTGGAGTTTTCGGCGGCGTCCTCCACGGGCAACCAGCTGACTTATGCCTGGAGCCTGCCCGGCTTCACCCCCGCCAGCTCCAGCAGCCAGCGCGTGAACGCGACTGCTCCGGCCACCGCGGGCAACCGTACCGTGCAACTCACCGTGCGCGACGCGCAGGGGCGCGAGAGCAGGAAAACCCAGGTTGTCCGGGTGGTCGCCGGATCCGGCGGCGGGGATGGCTGCATGCCGACCGACCCGAACGCCGGGCAATACCCGCAATGGGATACGCTCAAGACTTATGTCGGCGGCGATACCGTGCAGTACAACGGGGTGGTCTGGCGCGCCGGCTGGTCGAGCCGTGGTGTCTCGCCGGACAAGACCGACGCCTTCAGCCTGGTCAGCCCGCTGCCGGTGCCCTGGCAGGCCGGGCGGCCCTATGTCGCCGGCAACCAGGTGATTCACCAGGGCAAGTTGTATTCGGCCAAGTACTGGATAAACACCGCACCGCCGGGGGCTGCCTGGACATTGCTCGGTGACCATGCCTGTCCGTGAGCCATTGATGAAGCAGCACCCCGAGCCGGCTCGGGGCGCTGCTGGATCACTCGCTGAACACCTGCGCGATCAGCCAGAGATTCGCCCCGCTGATCACCACGAACAGCCCCCAGGCGAGGCCCTTGGTGTACCAGCGGTTGACGAACTCGCCCATCAGGCGTTCATCGCTGGTCATGCGGATCAGCGGGTACAGGGCGAACGGCAGCTGCAGGCTGAGCACCACCTGGCTCAGGACCAGCAGCTTGCCCACGGCCCCTTCGCCCATCAGCCAGACGCCGATAAAGGCCGGGATCAGGGCCAGTCCACGGGTGATCAGGCGGCGCTGCCAGCAGGGGATCTTCAGGTTCAGATAACCTTCCATGATGACCTGTCCGGCGATGGTTCCGGTGAAGGTCGAACTCTGTCCCGAAGCCAGTAGCGCGATGCCGAACAGGGTGCTGGCGAAGGCTCCGCCCACCAGTGGATCGAGCAGGTGGTAGGCGTCCTGAATCTCCACCACGTCGGTGTGCCCGGACTGGTGAAAGGCCGCCGCCGCGAGGATCAGGATCGCCGCGTTGACCAGCAGCGCCAGGGCCAGCGAACCGATGGTATCGACCCGCGCCAGGCGTACCGCGTCCTGGCGGCTGGCGCGGTCCCTGGCGACCAGCCGGGTCTGGACGATCGAGGTATGCAGGTAGAGGTTGTGGGGCATCACCGTCGCCCCGAGGATGCCGATCGCCAGGTACAGCGGTGCGGCTTCGCTCAGCGCTGACATCGATGGCTTGAAGCCGTTGAATACGTCCGGCCAGTAGGGCTTGATCAGCACCAGTTCGATGAAGAAACACACGCCGATGGTTGCCACCAGCACCAGCATGATCGCTTCCAGGCGACGGAACCCACGGTTCTGCAAAGCCAGGATCAGCAGGGTATCGAAGGCGGTCAGGACAATCCCGAAGGTCAGCGAGCAGCCCAGCAGCAGGTGGAAGGCGAGGGCGCAACCGAGCACCTCGGCCAGGTCCGTGGCGATGATCGAGACCTCCGCCAGCAGCCACTGGGTGCGCGCCGAACGAGGGCTGTAGCGCTCGCGGCAGAGCTGCGCCAGGTCACGACCGGTGGCGATCCCCAGGCGCGAGCACAGGCATTGCACGGCCATGCCCGCGAGGCTGGCCAGCAGCACCACGAACAGCAGGTTGTAGCCATAGCGCGAGCCGGCCTCGATTGCCGTGGCCCAGTTGCCCGGGTCCATGTAGCCGATGGACACCAGCAGGCCGGGCCCGGCGAAGCGCAGGGCGCGCTTGAAGAACGGCGCCCCGCTGTCGACTGCTATCGAGCCGTTCACCTCAGAGGGACAGAAGGGGGCGGTGGCAACTTTCGGCAGGCTGAATTTCACACGGCGATCCAAGGCTGAAGAGATGGGCATCCCAGCTTAGACGCTTGCAGGCTCCGGCCCAAGCCCTGTTGGTTGACCTTGGCATTGCGCGGGGACTCCCGGTTGGCGGCGAAACATATATTTACGAATCTATATGATAAGTATTCGCATAATCAAATAAATGTTTGAGCTACAGCTGCCAGGGGCGTGGAAGGTCGGCAAGAAGATTATTTTCGCGTCGTGTGTGACGGGTGTGGGCTTGTCGGGGCGGCATTGCGATGAAGGCGCCCTCGAGGGCGCCAGGAGCTTCGCGGGCAAGCCCGCTCCCACACCTGCCCGCTGCCGAGGGATCAGGCCTTGGTGTCGATGGACATGCTCGCGCCGGAATTGGCGAATTGTTGCAGGTTCTGCAATACGTTGATCGCCCGTTTGTACTCGGGAATCATGTAGTTGGCGAACTGCTCGTTCTTGGTCGGGCTGTTCTGCAGGCCGCTGATCTGGTTGGCGAAATAGTCCAGCGCGTTGAATTTCTCATTCGGTTTTTTCTGCGAGCCGGCGGTGGACAGCAGGTTGGCCGTGGTGGAACTGATCAGGCCCTGTTCCTTGAGGATATCGCTGTACTTGGCCAACTGTTCCGGGGTGACCGATTTCGGATCGAATCCCTGGAACTTCGACTGCAGGTGGTCCTTGGCCATCTTGTCCGTGTCGAGGGCCTTGGGATCGGGCTTGATGTCCTTGAGGACCTTGTCGGCGTTGGCCTTCTCGGTGTTGTTCTTCTTGGCTGCCGCGACATCCTGTTGCACCACCCGCGAACGCACGGCGGTGGCCCAGGCAGAGATCGAACCCAGGCTCATACCCGACCCCCAACGACTACGTGGCCGTGGGTTTCAGCATCGTGCCGGGGTCTTTGCGAGAAAACCATTGGGAATGTCCTGTCGAAAATAGGCGTGATAAACGAGTCTGAACAAGTGTATCGGCAGGGCAGAGAATATATTCATAAGTGTTACAAACTTTATACAAACCCCGAGACTTTCATCAGCGACAGATGCTTGCAGAGGTAGTCGACAAAGGCTCGCAGCTTCGGTGCCAGGTGCTTGCCCGATGGCCAGAGGATGCGAAAGGGCTCTTCGCTGGCGGTGCACTGGGGCAGTACGCTGACTAGCTGCCCGGAGGCGAGAAACCCGGCGATGGCGAATTCCGGCAGGTAGGCGATACCCAGTCCCTTGAGGGCAAAGCGCACCCGGGCTTCGAGCTGGTTGCAGACGACGGCGGAGGTCAGCTGGAATTCCGGCTCCAGTTGCGGATAGGGCAGCGGCCATTCCTGGAGCTTGCCGGTATTGGGGTAGCGAAACTGGATGCAGGCGTGGTGCCGCAGATCACTGGCGGTTTCAGGGGAAGGGTGCCTGGCGAAGTAATCGGGTGCGCCGACCAGCAGCATCCGGTAGGTGCCGAGGCTGCGTGACACCAGGCGCGAGTCCTGTATCTCGCCCGAGCGGATCACGGCATCGAAACCTTCCTCGATCACATCGACCCGGCGGTCGGTGAAGTCGAGGTCCAGGTCCACCTGGGGATAGGCCAACCGGAATTCGGCGATGACCGAAAGGAACGGCTCGCTGACCTGGGGCAGGCTGACCCGCAGGCGCCCACGGGGGGCCTGGTGCGCCTGCGAGAGTTCCGCCTGCGCGGCTTCTATCTCTGCCAGGATACGTCGGCTGCGGTTGAGGAACAGCGAACCTTCGGCGGTCAGGGTGACGCTGCGGGTGCTGCGATGGAACAGGCGCACTCCGAGTTCCTCTTCCAGGGCACTGATACGCTTGCCCACCGCGGAGGCAGTGACCCCGAGCAAGCGCCCTGCAGCGACGAAACTGCGGTTCTCAGCCACCTGCACAAAGACATTGAACGAGCTGACGCTGTCCATTCCTCCTCCTGTTCCGCCCGTGGAGCGTCCACGGGGCAGTGAGTCGATTGCGGAGATTTTACTCCGTAGTGAGTGGAGTCTAACCCTACTTACTCCGGATAGGGGGCCTGCTTAACATGAAGCCACCCTTCATCCATCGGTTTCCTGTCCATGAACACATCTACCATGTCCCGCTGGGAAATACCCTCCTACGGTGTCGACAAGCTTGCCCTGCAACCCGCGCCCATCCCGACTCCCAAGGCCGGTGAGGTGCTGGTCGAGGTGCATGCCGTTTCCCTCAATTACCGGGATCTCGTGGTCGCCGAAAACGGCATGACTGCCAACCTGGTGTTTCCCTTCACACCCGCCTCGGATATGGCCGGGCGCGTGGTCGCGGTAGGCGAGGGCGTTACCCGCTTTGCCGTCGGTGATCAAGTGATTTCGAGCTACATCACCCAGTGGATTGACGGCGCACCGCTGTCCTGGGCCGATTCGCCGACCCAGGGCGGTCCCATCCCCGGCATGCTTTCGGAGTACGTCGCTACCCCGGCCGATTGGTGTGTACGAGCGCCGACCTCGCTGTCGGCGGTCGAGGCCAGTACCTTGCCGATCGCCGCCCTGACGGCCTGGATGGCGTTGATCGACCAGGGCAAGCTGCACGCGGGACAGACCGTGGTGGTCCAGGGCACGGGCGGCGTATCCCTTTTCGCGGTGCAGATCGCTGCTGCCAATGGTGCCCGGGTGATCGTCACCAGCAGCAGTGACGACAAGATCGCCCGGGCCATCGAACTGGGCGCAAGCCATGGTATCAACCGCCACGCCACGCCACGCCACGCCACGCCACGCCCGACTGGCATACCGCTGTGCGTGAATTGACCGGCGGCCGGGGAGCGGAACATATCCTCGAAATGGCCGGCGGCGACAACATGCGCAAGTCGCTCCAGGCCGTGGCGCCGGGCGGGCGGATCTCGGTGATCGGCTTGCTGGAGGCCGATGAGGTGACCTTGCCGATCATGCCACTGCTGGGTACGCGAGCCTCCGTGGTCGCGATTGCCGTCGGACCGCGGCGCGCGCTGGAAGACCTGGTGCGCATGGTCGACCTGAGCGGACTCAAGCCGGTGGTCGACGCGGTGTACCCGTCCTCCCGGGGCCGTGAGGCCTACGCGCATGTCGAGCGCGGTGCGTTCGGCAAAGTGGTGGTGCAGGTACGCCAGCCCTGAGTGTCCATCCGTCCCTGGTTCCGGGGGCGGTTCCCCAACGATTTCCAGCGCCTCCATCCGCGGTTTGCGGATTGAGGCGGCTGCCTGCCTGAAAAGGATCCCGCCATGACAAATCCGATCAAGCCCATGAGTGTCATGCCGTTTATCATTCTGGGCCTGTTTGGCCTCTATACCCTTGAACTCGGCGTGGTCGGCATCCTGCCGATGATCGTGGAGCGCTTCCAGGTAACAGTGGCGCAGGCCGGCCTGCTGATGAGCCTGTTTGCCTTTATCGTCGCCCTGTGCGGTCCGTTCCTGGTGCTGTTTTTCTCGAACTACGACCGCAAGAAGATCCTGGTCGGCGCCTTGTTGTGCTTCTCCCTGTGCAGTGTGTTTTCGGCCTTTGCCCCCAACTACGCGACATTGATGGCACTGAGAGTGCTGCCGGCGATGCTGCACCCGGTGTTCTTTTCCGCTGCCTTTGCCGCGGCGATCTCGTTGTACCCGAGGCAGCGTGCCACCCATGCCACGACCGTGGCGTTTATCGGCACCACTCTGGGACTGGTGTTCGGCGTGCCGTTGACCACCTGGCTGGCGGACAGCTTCTCCTACGAGGTGTCGATCCTGTTCTGTGCCGTGGCCACCCTGCTGGCCGGTGCTGGCCTGTTGTTCAAGCTGCCCGCCCAGGTCAGGCCCGCGACGACCGGCTTCGGCCAGCAACTGGCGATCCTGCGCAAGGCGGCTGTACTGTTGGCTATAGCCGCCACGGTGCTGGTCTTCACCGCCAAATTCGCGGTGTACAGCTATGCCGCCCATTACCTGATGACGCAGACCGGGATGGATGGGCAGACCATCAGCCTGATGCTGGTGATCTTCGGTATAGGTGGGGTGTCGGGCAACCTGCTGGCCGGTCGCCTGTTGGCCAGGCATCTGGTGGCAACGGTGCTGGTGTTTCCGGTATTGCTGGCGGCAGCCTATGGGGTCCTGCACTTCTTCGCCACGCCGTCCTTTCTCGCGATGAGCCTGATCGTCTTCCTCTGGGGGGCTATCCATACCAGTGGAATGGTCATGACCCAGACGTGGATGACCAGTGCCGCGCCCGAAGCCCACGAGTTCGCCACCAGCCTCTATGTGTCATCGGCCAATGCAGGGATCGCCCTGGGCGCCTGGATCGGCGGAGTATTCATCGATGTCTATGGCATCCGCGGCATCCTGGCCTGTGGCCTGATCTTCGCGGCGCTGGCGTTGATCGTCATTGCCCTCAAGGCCATGTTCTATGGCGCCGGATTTGAGCGTCTGGCGTCAGTGCGGCGTGCGCTGGCCTGACGGCGGGCTCATGCCTGCGCACGCAGGGCGCCGATAAAAGCCTGCAGGCTGGCAGGCATCTGGCGATTGCTGGGGTAGCACAGATAGAACCCTGGAAACGGCGCCGACCAGGGTTCGAGCAGGGGGATCAACCTGCCCTGGTCCAGTTCCTCGCCGATCCATTCGCGGATCCAGACCGTGATACCCAGTCCGTCGAGGGCTGATTTCAGGGCGACCCCGCAGTCATTGACCACCAGCGAACCCTTGACGCTGATTTCGAAGGGTGTGCCCTCCTTGTAAAAGCGCCATTTGTATAGACCGATCTCCCCCGAGCGACGCCAGTTCACGCAGCGATGCGCGAGCAGGTCGGCCGGGGTCTGTGGTGCGCCGTGTCGGGCTACGTATTCGGGGGAGGCCACGGCAATCTGGGTCAGCGGCGAACTCAGCTTCAGCGCCACCATATCCTGTTCGATAAACTCGCCCAGACGAATTGCCGCGTCGAAACCACGGGCGACAATATCTTCGGTGCTGTCGTCGTTGGTCAGCTCAAGGGTGATATCCGGGTAATTGGCATGGAAGCTCGCCAGCATCGGCTGTACAAAGTGCAGCATGGCCACCTGGGGCGCGCAGATACGCAGGGTACCGGCCGGGGTTTTACGGTAGGTGTTCATTTCCGCCAGCGCATCATCCATGTCGTCAAATGCCGCGCGCAGGCGGATACGCAGGCGCTCGCCGGCCTCGGTGGTGGCTACGCTGCGGGTGGTACGATTGAGCAGGCGTACCCCCAGCCGTTCTTCCAGGGTACGGATGGTCTGGCTCAGGGCGGACGGCGAAACCCCCAGCGCCTGGGCGGCACGGGAGAAGTTTTTCTCCTGGGCGACGGCCACGAAGGCTTTCAACTGAGCGAAATCGCTACCACGCATTATATATGTTCTGCTTCATTATTAATGTAGATAATGAAATATTCTAAATAGAGTCACCGGCTCGGACAATGGACCTCACGCACACACGTGCCGCCTATTGCCCAGGAGCCATCATGCCCAATCCTCTCGCGTCCGATCTGCCGTCATCCATTCTCGAGCCTTTGTCCAGGCCTGACCGTGTGCTGTTGCTCAAGGGCGGCACGGTGATCACCATGGACCCCGATCTCGGCAACTTCGCCAGGGGCGACGTACTGATCCGCGGCACGACCATCGAGGCGGTGGGCGCCTGTCTGCACAGCGCCGATGCCGAAGTGATCGATGCCAGCGGCATGATCGTTATCCCGGGGATGGTCGATACCCATCGTCACGCGTGGGAAGGGCAGTTGCGCCGGATCAATCCGAATTCGCCGACACTTGAAGACTATTGCAATGCCACGCATTTTTCCTTTGCCAGATACTATCGGCCACGGGACATGTACGTGGGTAACCTGCTGACGGCCCTGGGCTGCATCGATGCTGGCATCACCACCATCATCGACAACTCCCATAATGCCCGCAGCGGCGCACATTCGGATGCGGCCATCGAGGCGCTCACCGACGCCGGCATCCGTGCCCTGCATGCCCCGGGAGCACCGCTGTCGGGGGAATGGGACAAGGCGCAATGGCCCGGCGACCTGCGTCGCCTGAAGAACAGACAGGACCTGGGGCCGGAGACGCTGGTGAGCCTGGCAATGATGTCGCAGATCGATCGCGAGCAATGGGCTGTGGCGCGTGAACTGGGGCTGAGCATCGTCACCGAGTTCTTCGGCGCCGGCATGGCGGCCGAGCTGGACGATCTGCAGCGCGAAGGCCTGCTGGGGCGCGACAATATCTTCAACCACTGCACCTGCATGCCCGGCCATGCGTGGGGGATCCTGCGCGACACGGGGGTACGGGTGAACGTCTGCCCGCGTTCCGATGCGCACTACGGCCTGGAGGACGGCAAGTTCGCCTGGCAGGCGGCTCGCGACCACGGTATCCGCCCCGGCCTGAGCGTGGACAACGAAAGTTCCTATGGGGGAGACATGTTCATGGAGATGCGTGTGGCGTTCTACCTGCAACGGGCCGCCGCCCAGGCCGCGCGCTTCAACGGCAGCCCTGCGGACGCCAGCCTGGTGAGCGCTCACCAGTTGCTGCAGGCCGCCACTCTCGATGGTGCGGCCTGTGCCGGTATGGCGTCGCGCATCGGCAGCCTGGCCCCGGGCAAGCAGGCGGACGTGGTACTGATCCGTACCGATGGCCTGGGGGTCTACCCGTCCAACAATGCCTTCGGAACCGTGGTGCACTCCAGCGAGCGTGGCGATATCGACACCGTGATCATTGGCGGGCGGATTCGCAAGCAGGGCGGCGTGGTGCTGGGGGTTGACCGCCAGGCCCTGGTCGATGCGACCGAAGAGTCTCGCGGGTACCTGTTTGCCGCCGCCGGATACCAGCCGGATCCCTTTGCCGAAGGCTTCGCGCCGATCCACAACCACTAAGGAGGTAACCCGTCATGATCCTCCTTTCATTTGTGCTGGCGTTCGTCGCGGGGGTCGCCATTGCCGTACAGGCGGCGGTCAACAGCCAATTGGCCGTGTCCATGATGGGCAATACCTTCTCGGCGGCCTTCTATTCCTTCTTCACCGGCATGCTGCTACTGGGGATCATCGCCGTTACCCGTGGCGGAGTGGCCGAGGCGGTGGCCGCGATTCCCGCGCAACCCTGGTGGCGGCTGGTCGGCGGAGTGCTGGGCGCCGGGGCGATTTTCTGCACGGTATGGCTGGCGCCGCGGATCGGCCTGGCCAACCTGCTGGTGCTGGTGATCGCGGGACAGCTCCTGTCTTCCATGGCCATCGATCACTTCGGCTGGTTGGGGGCGGTACAGCGCCAGGTGGTACCGGTCAAGCTGGTCGGAGCCTGTGTCCTCCTGCTGGGGGTGGCGCTGACGCTGTTCGGTGAGCGACTGCTGGCCTGGTTGAGCCGCGTTTTCTGAGCTTCCAATGAGCATGTGGGACGCCGCTCCCATCCATTCCGTTCAATCGTCAACGCTACTGGAGTCCCTATGCATCTGCCTCGGCGGTATCGAATCCTGCTGTCCGGCGTGTTGATCCGACAGTGCCTGATCGTGGCCGGGGCCGTGGGCCTGATGTCCCTGAGCCCACCCAGTCGGGCGGAGGTATTCAGGGACAGCAGCGCCACCCTTGAGGCGCGCAATGTCTATTTCAATCGTGATTTTCGCGATGGTCCGGGCACCCAGCAGTCCCGGCGTGATGAATGGGCACAAGGGTTCATCCTGAAAGTCCGCTCCGGCTACACCGAGGGGGTGGTCGGCTTCGGCCTGGACATGACGGGCATGCTCGGGGTCCGGCTCGATTCCAGCCCTGATCGCTCCGGTAGCGGCCTGTTGCCGGTGCATGCCGATGGCCGTGCGGCCTCGAACTATTCGAAGCTCGGGCTGACGGCAAAGATGAAGGTCTCGGCGACCGAGCTGAAGCTGGGCACGCTCATTCCGCTGCTGCCGACGATCCGTCCCAACGACGGGATGATCCTGCCGCAATCGTTCGAAGGCACGCTGTTGACCTCCGAGGAACTCAAGGGGTTGAAGCTTACCGCCGGGCGCCTGGACAGCGTCATGTACCGCAACAGCACGGATCGCGAGGACATCGCCCTGAATAACAAGAACAACCGGTTCCAGGCGGCCAAGGGCGAGCACTTCGATCTGCTCGGTGGCGATTACGCCTCACCCGCGAACGGCACGTTCAGCTACCACGTAGCCCAGCTCGAGGATGTCTATCGCCAGCATTTCGTGGGCTGGGTCTTCGTCCGCTCGCTGGGGCCGGGCACCCTGAATGCCGATCTGCGCTGGGCGAGCAGCCGCGACCAGGGTGCCGCCCATGGCGGGAAAATCGACAACCGGGCGTTCGATGGCATGCTCGGCTTCGCGGTGGGCGGGCATACTCTCAGTGCGGGTTACCAGCGAATGTCCGGTGCCAGTGCCTTTCCTTATCTCGACGGGAATGACGCGTACCTGGTGAACTTTGCGCAGATCGGCGATTTTGCGGAGCAGGGCGAACGCTCCTGGCAGGTTCGTCATGACTACGACTTCGCCCAGGCAGGCATTCCCGGACTGACCCTGATGAGTCGCTACATCAGAGGCGACAATGCCCAGGTGAACAATATCGCCGGTACGGGCAAGGAGTGGGAGCGCAACACGGAAATCAGGTATTTGATCCAGCGCGGTCCGTTCAAGGACGTCGCACTGCGGGTTCGCAATGCGACGTACCGTTCAAGCTTTTCCCGTGACGCCGATGAAACCCGGGTGCTGGTCACCTATACCTTGAAAATCTGGTGATCAGGGCTGCCATGGTGTGACATCGCCGCTCAGCTTGCGGTCGAGGAAACACGCGGCGCTGATCAGCGCCAGGTGGGTCAGGGCCTGCGGGGTGTTGCCCAGGTGCCGGGCCTGGGGATCGAACTCTTCGGCATACAACCCCAATGGATTGGCATAGCGCAGCAGTTGTTCGAACTCCAGGTGCGCCTGTTCCACGCGGCCGGCGCGGGCCAGGCATTCGACGTACCAGAACGAGCAGGCGGCAAAGGCGCCTTCGGTGCCCGGCAGGCCGTCGATGGGATGGTCGTCGTTGCGATAGCGGTAGACCATGCCGTCGCGCACCAGGCTTTTCTCGATCGCCTCCAGGGTGGCCAGCCAGCGCGGGTCGGTGGCTCCGACAAAACGCACCAGCGGCATCAGTAGCATCGAGCCGTCGAGGCCGGTGCCGCCGATATGCTGGACGAAATGCCCGCGTTCCGAGTTCCAGAAGTTGTTCCAGATATCGCTGTGGATCGCCTGGCGGGTCTGGTCCCAACGGGCGAACGGCGCCGGCAGCGAGCGCTTGGAGGCCAGGCGGATGGCGCGGTCGAGGGCAACCCAGCACATCAGCCGCGAGTGCAGGAAATGGTGTTTCTCGCCGCGCATCTCCCAGATCCCGACATCGGCCTGGTCCCAGGTTTCGCAGACCTGGTCGACGATCTGGCCGACATGCAGCCAGCCCTGATGGGAAATCGCTTCACCGTATTTGTTGGTCAGGTACACCGCGTCCAGCAACTCGCCAAAGATGTCCAGCTGGATCTGGTCGTAGGCCTGGTTGCCGATGCGCACGGGGCGGGCATTGCCGTGGCCGGACAGGTGTTGCAGTTCGGTTTCGGGGAGTTCCTGGGTGCCGTCGATGGCATAGAGGATATTCAGCTTCAAGGGCTGGTCGCTGCAATCGCCGACGCGCCCGCGCAGCCAGCGCATGAAACCGTTGGCTTCCTCGACATAGCCCAGGCGCATGAAGGCGTAGATGGTGAACGAGGCGTCCCGGATCCAGGTGTAGCGATAGTCCCAGTTGCGTTGGCCGCCGGGGCTTTCCGGCAGGCCGAAGGTGGCCGCGGCGAGGATCGCGCCATGCTTGCGCGAGGTCAGCAGCTTGAGGGTCAGGGCCGAGCGATTGACCGCTTCGCGCCAGCGGCCACGATAGTTGGAGCGGCCGATCCAGTGTCGCCAGAAGGTCAGGGTGCGTTGCAGGGCGAGGTCGCTGCTGCCGACCTTGAGCCGCGGATCGTCGGCGGCGCCCAGGAGGAACTCGGCGCACTGGCCCTGTTCCAGCGCGAAGGTGGCGACGGCGGCATCGCGCCGCAGTTGCAGCGGTTGGTCGGCACACAGGCGCAGGCTTGGCTGGCCGGGTGCGTGGAAGCACACATCCTGCTCGTCGAGGCGGGCGCGGGTCGCGGCGCGCGCGTAGTCATGGCGCACGGCGCAACGCAGGTGGAACGTGGCGCGGCCGCTGACCACTCGTACCCGGCGGATCAGCATGGGCAGGTCGTCTTCGTCGTCGCTGACCGGGAGCAGGTCGGTGATTTCCACCACGGCCCCCGCGCTCAGCCAGCGGGTCTGCAGGACATTGGTATCCGGCAGGTAGATCTGTTCGCGGCGAGCGTCGGGCAGGTCCGGAGCCAGCTGGAAAATCCCCGCTTCCGGGGTGTCGAGCAGGGCGCAGAATATCGACGGGCTGTCGAATGCCGGCCAGCAGAAGAAATCGACGCTGCCACGGTCGTTGATCAGTGCGGCGCTGCTCATGTCGCCGATGACGCCGTGGGCCTCGATCGCGCTCTGGAGCTCTTTGGAAAGAGGTTCGTTGGACAGATCGACCATGGACGCGAAACTCCGAATAGAGGGGATGCCGCTGTCAGTGCGTGCGTTCGAAGGCACTCACAAAGCTGACTGACATTCCCCGGCGGAGTTCAGGCGGGTTGCCGTTCACTGCTCCGGCGTGTCGGCAGGCTCAGGGTCGCCGCCGTAGTGCTGGCCCAGTTCGACGCGGTTTTCCTCGACCCAGCCGCTGAAGTCCTCGCCGCCGTTGGCGATGTACATGACCTGGGCCCAGCCGTCTTCGGTGCTGGCGTACACCGTCAGAATGTCGCCGGGAACGACAAACACCTTTTTGCTGATACAGGCACTGCTGGGGGCACTGTGAAAGTACGCCCGGCCCTTGCCGATCACTTTGCCTTCGACGGGCGGGCGATAGCTGCCGGCTTCGGCATTGGCCTTTTCATTCAGGGCGTCGCAATCGACCGGGGCTTCGGCCGCCCCGGCCAGGGGCGAGAGGCTCAGCAGCAGGCAGGCAAGGGGCAGCAGGCGGGTGGGGCGTTCCATGCAGGCGATGTCCATCGGCGGGTGGGTGAAGGGGGGATCATAGCGCAAGGCGGATTGCCGATCAGCCGGGAAGGGCAACGGGCGTGAGTACCGGCTTGCCGGAAAAATACGCCAGCAGATTCTCCGCCACCAGGCTGACCGTGGCTTCCGATGCCTCCGGCGAAAGGCCGGCGACATGGGGGGTGAGTACCACGTTGGGCAAGTTCTTGAGCACTTGCGGCACATTCGGCTCGTCATCGAAGACGTCCAGCGCGGCTCCGGCAATCCGGCCCTGTTCCAGCGCGGCCACGAGGTCGTCGGTCAGCACTACGCTGGCCCGGGCGATATTGACGATAAAACCGTCCGGACCGAGGGCTTCAAGGGCTTGCCGGCCGATCAGGCCGTTGGTGCCGGCACCGCCCGGTGTGGCGACGATCAGGAAGTCCGAGGCCTGGGCCAGTTCGACCGGGGTTGCGCAATAGTCATAGCCGATGTCCTCGCGCCGGCGGCGATTGTGGTAGCTCACCGACATGCCAAAACCGAGGGCCGCACGCTGGGCAATCGCCATGCCGACCGCGCCCATGCCGAGGATGCCCAGGCGCTTGCCGCCCAGTGATGGGCGCATCAGCTTGCGCCATTCGCCACGGCGTACCGACGCATCGGCCCGGGGAATATCGCGCACCAGCGACAGCAGCAGGGCCATGGCATGGTCGGCTACCGACGAGGCGTTGGCACCGGCGCCGTTGGTCACGACGATGCCGCGTCGTGCGGCGGCATGCAGGTCGACCTTTTCGTAGCCGGCGCCGATCACGCAAATGATTTCCAGCAGGGGCAGGGCGGCGATTTCCTCGGCGAACAGGCCCAGCGGGCCACGGGTCAGGACCGCATTGATACGCTTGCCGTGGGCGGCGATGGCTTCGGCTCGCAGCGCGGTCGTCGGGGCGAGGATCAGCTCGAAACCCTGGCGTTCGATGATCGGCAGGTATTCGTTGACGGTTTCCGTCAACACCAGAACTACGTGGGACATGCGGCGCTCCGCCAATCGGTCAGTGGATGCCGGCAAACTACTCCTGAGTGGCCTCGGCGGGCAAGCGTGGGAACAGGCTTGTGCGGAAGCGAGCCCCTGTGGAAGCGGGCTTGTGTGGGAGTGGACCTTTGTGGGAGCAAGCTTGTGTGGGAGCGGGCTTGCCCGCGAAGAGGCCAGAGCTGTTGCCAGAAGCTTCGCGGGCAAGCCTGCTCCCACAAGGACGCACCCTCCTGTCATCCGGTATGTAGCCGAGACGCCGTTTTTCAGAGGCCAGCCGTCGACCCCAGACCCAGCAACGATTTCGGTTCGAGAAAGGCTTCGAGTCCGTAGGTGCCGTACTCGCGACCGATCCCCGATTGCTTGAAACCACCGAACGGTGCCTGCGGCTCATGGGCCAGGGTATTGATCAGCACACGCCCGGCCTCGATGTGCGCGGCGACGCGGCGGGCCCGTTCGATATCGCGGGACATCACATAGGCCTGCAGGCCGTAGGGCGTGTCATTGGCGATACGCAGGGCCTCTTCCTGGTCACGGTAGGTGATGATCGACAACACCGGGCCGAAGATTTCCTCGCGGGCGATGGTCATGTCGTTGGTCACGCCGCTGAATACCGTCGGGCGTACGAACCAGCCGGCCTGCAGACCTTCGGGCAGGCCTTCGCCACCGGTGAGCAGGCGGGCGCCGCTGTCGATACCCACACGGATGTAACGCTGGACGCGTTGCCATTGTTTCTCGCTGACCATCGGTCCGATGCTGGTGTCCTGTGCCCTCGGGTCGCCGGAGCGGATGGCGCCGATGGCCTTGAGGACGGCGGCCTCGACCTCGGCCAGGCGCTGTTCCGGCACCAGGATCCGGGTGCCGGCGACACAGGCCTGGCCGTTGTTCATGAAACCGGCCTGCAGTGCCATGGGAATGGCCTGGTCGAGGTCGGCGTCGTCGAGAATGACCACCGGGGATTTGCCACCCAGTTCGAGGGTGACGCGCTTCAGCGTCTCGGCGGCGGCGCGCAGGATGGTCTTGCCGACCAGGGTCGAGCCGGTGAAGGAAATCTTCGCCACGTCCGGGTGGCTGCTGATCCGGGCGCCCACCGTTTCGCCGCGGCCGGTGACGATATTGAACACACCGGGCGGCAGGTCGGCCTCGTGCAGGGCCTCGGTGACGATGCGGGTCTGGATCGCGCTCATTTCACTGGGCTTGATCACCGCGGTGCAACCGGCGGCGAGGGCCGAGGCGAGCTTGCCGCAGATAAAGCCGGCATTGCTGTTCCACGGGGTGATCAGGCCGGCCACGCCCAGTGGCTGCATGCTCACTTCGGCGGTCCCGGCCTGGCGGATGAAGTCATAGTTTTCCAGGACCCGGGCCGCCTCCAGCAGTACATTCGCCGCGTGCTGGGCCATCCAGCGCGAGCGCGAAGCCGGTGCGCCATATTCCTCGATCAAGGCATCGTTGAGCTGGTCCTCGCGGGCGGCAATGGCGGCGTGCATGCGTTGCAGCATCGCCAGGCGCTCGGCCTTGGCGGTGCGCGAAAAGGCCGGGAAGGCCGCCTTGGCGGCGGCAATGGCGGCATCGGCGTCCTGCTCGTCGCCCAGGCGGACCTGGCCGATGACCTGGCCGGTGGCCGGGTTGTACAGATCGAACAGTTCCTGGCCGTGGGGGGTGACAAAAGTACCGTTGATATAGATGTGATCGATGCGTTGCATGGCAGCTCCAGAGCGTGCACGGGTGGTGTCGAACACGGTATGGGACTAGGATTGATCTGATAAGCCGGACAGACCGGCATGACTTGATGAGTGATTTGGGATAATGCGCACTTCAGGCCTGACAGAGCTGGAAGCGGTGCTGGCGGTGGCCCGGCATCGGAGTTTTCGCGCGGCGGCGGCCGAGCTGGAGGTCTCGACCTCGGCCTTGAGCCATGCGGTATCGGCGCTGGAGAGTCGGATCGGTGCCCGCCTGTTCAACCGCACGACCCGCAGCGTGGCCTTGTCCGAGGCGGGCGCGCAGTTTGTCGAGAGCATTTCGCCGGCCATGTCGACCATTCGCGAGGCGATGGAGCAGGCCGGCAGTCATGCCGGCATACCCACCGGGACCTTGCGGATCAACACCGCCGCGGGCGCGGCGAAGCAGGCGATGCCGTTGTTCATCGAATACATGCGGCGCTATCCGCAGATGAACGTGGATATCGTCACCGAGGGCAAGCTGATCGATATCGTGGTCGAGGGCTTCGATGCCGGGATTCGCCTGCACGACAGCGTGCCCCAGGACATGATCGCCATTCCCCTGGGCTTGCCGTTGCGTCTGCTGGTGCTGGGCAGCCCGGAGTACTTCTCGCGAAATCCGGTGCCGCAGACGCCGACCGACCTGCTCAAGCACCGCTGCATTCGCCTGCGCCTGCCGAGTGGACGGATCTACCACTGGGAGTTCGAGCGCCATGGCGAAACCCAGGCGGTGGATGTCCAGGGCGTGCTGACCCTGGATGAGTCGACCCTGGTGCTGGAGGCAGCGCGGGCGGGACTGGGGCTGGTGTATGCGACGCAGTGGAATGCCGCCGCCGACCTGGCGGCGGGGACACTGGTGTCGGTCCTGGAAGACTGGACGCCACCGTTTGACGGGCTGTCGCTGTACTACCCCGGTCGCCGCCATGTACCGGCGGGGCTGCGGGCGCTGATCGAATTGATCAGGGAGCGCAGTGGCCAGCCCCTGTAGTCATGGAGTGCCTGGTCTGGCCTCTTCGTGGGCAAGCCCACTCCCACCGTGTCCGAGTCGAACCGGGATCATGTGGGAGCGGGCTTGCCCGCGAAGCAGCCGGTGAGGTCAATGCGCCTCTCCAGCCTTGATCCCCGCCGGTAGCGCCTTGGTCAGCAGCACCGCCAGCATGCTGATGCCCAGGGCAATCCCGACAAAATGGAAGGCGTCGTTGTAGGCCATGATCAGCGCCTGCTGGTGGGTGATTTCACTGAGCTTGCCGAGGGCCGCGCTATCGCTGCCGAGCTTGTCCGCCAGCAGCGCCAGGCGCTCGGCCACTTGCGGGTTGCTCGGGACGATGGACTCGCGCAGGTAGTCGAAATAGACCTTGGTCCGCGCATCCAGCAGGGTCGCGAGCAGGGCAATGCCGATGGCGCCGCCGAGGTTGCGCAGGATGTTGAACAGGCTCGAGGCCGAGCCGGCGTCCTGCGGCAGGATGTAGGCGGTGGCGATCAGCGAGATGGTGACCATGATCAGCGGTTGCCCGAGGGCGCGGATGATCTGGATCTGGTTGAACTGCGGGCCGGCGAAGTCGGGATTGAGCACGCCCGAGGAAAAGCTCGCCAGCCCGAAAAGGCCGAAGCCCAGGGCGCAGAGCATTTTCGGCGAGACGAACTTCATCAGCTTGGGCACCAGCGGAATCAGGAACAGCTGCGGCACGCCCATCCACATGATCACCTCGCCGATCTGCAGGGCGTTGTAGTTCTGGATCTGCGCCAGGTACAGCGGCAGCAGGTAGATCGATCCGTACAGGCCGACCCCCATGCCCAGGCTGGAAATGCTCGACAGACCGAAGTTGCGGTTGCGCAGGATGCGCAGGTTGATCAGCGGGTTGGGCTTGGACAACTGCAGGATCACGAAGGTGATCAGGCCCAGCAGGGCGATGCTGCCCAGGGTCACGATCAGTTGCGATTCCAGCCAGTCCTTGCGGTGGCCTTCCTCGAGGAACACCTGCAGGCAACCGAGGCCGATGCCGAGGCTGACGATCCCGGCGTAGTCGGTGCTCTTGAGCAGTTCCCAGTGCGAGTCCTTTTTCTCCAGGCCGTAGAGCAGGCCACCGATCATGATCAGGCCCGGCGGGATATTGATATAGAAAATGTACTCCCACCCCCAGTTTTCCGTGAGCCAGCCGCCCAGCGTCGGGCCGATGGACGGCGCGAAGGTGGCGGTCATGGCGAACATCGCCATGCCCTTGGCGCGGTGGTGTTCCGGCAGCTTGATCAGGGTCAGGGTAAAGGCCAGCGGAATCAGTGCGCCACCGGTAAAGCCCTGCATGGCACGGAACACGATCATGCTTTCCAGGCTCCAGGCCATCGAGCACAGCAGCGACGAGACGAGAAACCCGAGGGATACCCAGACCGCCAGCCGCCGCGCCGAGAGCAACTGGACCAGCCAGGCCGTCAGCGGGATCATGATGATTTCCGCCACCAGGTAGGATGTGGAGATCCATGAGCCTTCCTCCAGGGTGGCCGACAGGGCGCCCTGGATATCCTTGAGCGAGGAGTTGGTGATCTGGATGTCGAGCACTGCCATGAAGGCGCCGAGCATGACGCTCATGACCGCGATCCAGTCCCGCCGGGTCGGTTCGCCGATCGGGCGGATCAGTTCATCACCGGCCATGGTCAGGGTCGCGGATATCGACCTTGACGGTGACCGACATGCCCGGACGGATGCGGCCCCGCAGCGGGTTGTCGGCGGCAAAGGTCAGCTTGACCGGAATCCGCTGCACCACCTTGGTGAAGTTGCCCGTGGCATTGTCCGGCGGCAACAGGCTGAACTGCGCGCCGGAGGCTGCGAACAGGCTCTCGACGCGGCCCTGGATCGGCGTGTCTTCATAAGCGTCGAAGGTCAGCTTCGCGCTCTGGCCGGGCTGCATATGACCGATCTGGGTTTCCTTGAAGTTGGCCTGGATCCAGATGTCCTGGTCCGGCACGATCGACAGCAGATAGGCGCCGGCCTGCACGTACTGGCCGTTGCGTGCCGCCCGCTGGCCGACCATGCCGCTGATCGGTGCATGGATTTCGCTGCGGGTCAGGTTCAGTTCGGCCTGGGCCAGGTCGACGCGGGCGTTGGCGATCTGGCCGTCGAGGCGCTTGAGTTCGGCGGCGAGGGCGTTGACCTGCTGGCGCTGGCTTTGCAGGTCGGCCTGGGCCTTGGCCACCTGGGAGCGGGCGATATGGTTGTCGGCGGACAGGGTGGTGACCCGCTCTTCCGAGACATAACCGGGCTTGCGCAGGGTCTGCGCCCGCGACAGGTCCAACTGCGAGCGGCCGAGGCTGGCCTGGCTGGATGCCACCTGGGCATCGGCGGCGGCGATCAGGCTGGCCTGCTGGGTCAGCTTGCTCTGGGCCTGCAGGCGTTCGGCCTCGCGGGTGGCCAGGGTGGCATTGGCGCGGTCGACCGCCAGATGAAAATCGTCGCCTTCGAGCCTGACCAGCAACTGGCCTTTTTCGACATGCTGGTTGTCGGCCACCAGCACCTGATCGATACGTGCGCCGAGCTGGCTGGAAACCCGGGTGATTTCTCCCTGGACATAGGCGTTATCGGTGCTTTCATAAAACCGCCCGCGCCAGAACCACTCGGCAAAGAAACCGAGGGCGATCAACAGGACGATCAACAGGAAAACCGACAGGCGACGCTTGAGTTGGGCAGGCATGGGCAGGCAACAATCAGGATAATTAGTGAACTTGGCAGTAGATGAATCTGGCACAGGCCGATTGATGGGTAAATGCCATCCGCGGAGAAAGCCCGGTTTTAGCGGTCTGGCGCCATTTTTAGACCGAAGCTTGGCTTATATGCCCTCTGTCGGGCGCCCCATGCTGGAGACGAGGCCTGTCCGCCTGTTACCATTCGCCCTTTGTTTTATCTCTATTTCGAGACCGCCCATGACCACCGTTCGCACTCGCATCGCGCCATCGCCTACTGGGGATCCCCACGTTGGCACCGCCTACATCGCCTTGTTCAACTACTGCTTCGCCAAGCAGCATGGCGGTGAGTTCATCCTGCGGATCGAAGACACCGATCAGTTGCGCTCGACCCGTGAGTCCGAACAGCAGATTTTCGATGCGCTGAACTGGCTGGGCATCACCTGGGCCGAAGGCCCGGACGTCGGCGGTCCGCACGGTCCGTACCGGCAGAGCGAACGTAGCGAGATCTACAAGAAGTACACCCAGCAACTGGTCGACATGGGCCATGCCTTCCCGTGCTTCTGCACCGCCGAAGAGCTGGACCAGATGCGTGCCGAGCAGATGGCCCGTGGCGAGACCCCGCGCTACGACGGCCGCGCGTTGCTGCTGTCGAAGGAAGAAGTGGCCCGTCGCCTGGCCGCCGGCGAGCCCCATGTGATCCGCATGAAGGTGCCGACCGAAGGCGTCTGCGTGGTGCCGGACATGTTGCGCGGCGAAGTCGAGATCCCATGGGATCGCATGGACATGCAAGTGTTGATGAAGACCGACGGCCTGCCGACCTACTTCCTGGCCAACGTGGTCGACGACCACCTGATGGGCATCACCCACGTGTTGCGCGGCGAGGAATGGCTGCCGTCGGCGCCGAAACTGATCCTGCTCTACGAATACTTCGGCTGGGAACAGCCACAGCTGTGCTACATGCCGCTGCTGCGCAATCCGGACAAGAGCAAGCTGTCCAAGCGCAAGAACCCCACCTCGGTGACGTTCTACGAGCGCATGGGCTTCATGCCCGAAGCGATGCTCAACTACCTGGGGCGCATGGGCTGGTCGATGCCGGACGAGCGCGAGAAGTTCTCGCTGCAGGAAATGGTCGACAACTTCGACCTGTCCCGCGTTTCCCTCGGCGGGCCGATCTTCGATATCGAGAAGCTGTCCTGGCTCAACGGCCAGTGGCTGCGCGACCTGCCGGTGGAAGAGTTCGCCAGCCGCGTGCAGAACTGGGCATTGAATCCTGAATATCTGATGAAGATCGCGCCGCTGGTCCAGGGCCGGGTCGAGACCTTCAGCCAGGTCGCGCCACTGGCGAATTTCTTCTTCGCCGGCAGCCTGCCGCTGGACGCCAAGCTGTTCGAGCACAAGAAACTCGCGCCGGACGATGTGCGCAAGCTCATGCAACTGATCCTGTGGAAGCTGGAAAGCCTGCGCCAGTGGGAGAAGGACAGCATCACCGCGACGATCCAGGCGGTGGTCGATGCCCTGGAACTGAAGCTGCGCGACGCCATGCCGCTGATGTTCGCCTCGATTACCGGGCAGGCGAGTTCGGTGTCGGTGCTCGACGCGATGGAAATCCTCGGCCCGGACCTGACGCGCTTCCGCCTGCGCCAGGCGCTGGACCTGCTGGGTGGCGTATCGAAGAAAGAAAACAAGGAATGGGAAAAGCTGTTGGGCACGATTGCCTGAGTCAGTGTCGGCCGCGCCGCCTCCGTTTCAGGGGCCGGAGGCGTGGCCGACAAGCCCCGGTTTTTCGGGGGGAGGGCGGTAAGTGATTGTTATCCCGGAAAATTCTTTTGAAAAATGTTTAAAAAAAATTTGACAGGGAAGTGGGTCGCACTTAATATGCGCCCCGTCCACAAGACAACACGGAAACACGGCGGCAACGACGGTGTGAAGTGAAGTCGAATGTGGGGCTATAGCTCAGCTGGGAGAGCGCTTGCATGGCATGCAAGAGGTCGACGGTTCGATCCCGTCTAGCTCCACCAATTTAGAAGCTGCAGGGTAGGCTACACTGCCCTGGAGTTTGTACCGGAAGGTCGGAACCAGCACCGATCAGGTACGCAAGGGTTATGTCCCCTTCGTCTAGTGGCCTAGGACACCGCCCTTTCACGGCGGTAACAGGGGTTCGAGTCCCCTAGGGGACGCCAGTTTCACAGAAGTGACGTTGCAGGTTGATGTCACTCCGCCGCGAGGCGAAAAACCTGGGGCTATAGCTCAGCTGGGAGAGCGCTTGCATGGCATGCAAGAGGTCGACGGTTCGATCCCGTCTAGCTCCACCAATTTACACCTCAAGGTCTGGCCACACCGATCTGGAGGTTTGCAGGAGCCGGCTTGCTGGCGATGGTATCGACGCAGTGTTCTGTTGACATGCGTTGCTTGAATCGCCGGGCAGTTGATCCTGCAGTTGTATAGAAGGGTTTGTGTCCCCTTCGTCTAGTGGCCTAGGACACCGCCCTTTCACGGCGGTAACAGGGGTTCGAGTCCCCTAGGGGACGCCACGATTGCCCGCTCTGCGGGATTTTATAAGGGTCATTCAATCATTGAATGGCCCTTTTGTTTGTCTGGCGTTTGGCCTTTTCGCCCTGAATCCCGTTTTCGCAATCTTTGTCGGACCAGCGGTCATACTTAAGCCTTGCGAAAAAATATTATGCGAATAATATTTCCATTGTAATATTTGGAGGTGGCAATGAACGACAAGAAAGCTCAGACCCGCGAGCGAATCCTGCAGGCCGCCAGCGCCGCCCTGATCCAGCGTGGCCCGGCCGAGCCGAGCGTCAGCGAAGTGATGGCCGCCGCCGGGTTGACCGTGGGTGGCTTCTACGCGCATTTCGACAGCAAGGATGCGCTGATGCTCGAGGCCTTCAAGCAACTGCTGTCGCAGCGTCGGGCGAAAATGGACGATGTCGACAGCGAGCTGGCAGGTGAAGAGCGCCGTGCCTTGTTTGCCGCCTTCTATCTGTCGCGCAAGCACCGCGATGCCGTCGATCATGCTTGCCCGATTCCCGCCGTGGTCGGCGAGATCGGCAGCCTGCCGGCATGCTTTCGCGAAGCGCTCAACGAACATGTGGAACTGATGGTCGCGCAACTCGCGTCCAGCCCCGAGGACACCGACAAGGCCCTGGCCGACATCGCCCTGATGATCGGCGGCCTGGCCGTCGCACGGGCGCTGGGACCTGGCGAGTTGTCCGACAGATTGCTGCGCGCCGCCAAGTCGGCGGTGCTCTGACAGGTTTCATCCCTGGCCTGAGGTAACACGCGATGAGCACTTTGAGTTGGATTCGTGGCATCAATGGAACCTTGGGTCGAGTGGCGCCACGGGTGGTCGCCAGCCGCATGCGCCAGATGTTCATGACCCCTCGCGCGCGTTTGCCACGGGACTGGGAGTTGCCGCTGCTGGCAACCGCGGAGCGCATCACCCTGCGCTTCGGCCTTTCCGCCCTGCGCTGGGGGAAAGGTCCGACAGTGCTGCTGATGCATGGCTGGGAAGGGCGGCCGACACAGTTCGCCAACCTGATCAATGCGCTGGTAGCGGCCGGATACACCGCCGTGGCGCTCGATGGTCCGGCCCATGGCCGCTCGCCGGGACGCGAGGCGAATGTGGTGGTGTTTGCCCGGGCCCTGCTCGAAGCCGCCGCCGAACTGCCGCCGCTCAAGGCGGTGGTCGGTCACTCCATGGGCGGCGCCAGCGCGATGCTCGCCACCCAGCTCGGGCTGCGCACCGAAGCCCTGGTCAGTATCGCCGCTCCGGCCCGGGTGCTGGGGGTGCTGCGTGGCTTCGCGCGTTATGTCGGCTTGCCGCCGCGGGCGCGTTCGGCGTTTATCCGTGAAGTCGAGCGGGATGTCGGGATGCGTGCGGCACACCTGGATATCGAGCACTACCAGATGGACATGCCGGGGTTGATCGTCCATGCCGAAGATGACCGGATGGTCCGCGTGGATGAATCACGACGTATTCACGAAGCCTGGTTCGACAGCCGCCTGCTGCGCCTGGAAAGCGGCGGTCACCTGCAGGTGCTGGCCGATCAGCGGCTGATCGACGGGGTGCTCGCGCTGCTGGCGGGCCGCAGCCTCGCGCAGCGTCAATCGGCCTGATCCGTTACACTGCCCCGGTCTTTGAATTGACCGGGAGCGGTACATGAGCTGGGATCTGGCGACACCCTTCACCCTCGACCTGCAGGTGGCCGCCGAGGACATCGACGGCCTCGGGCACGCCAATAACGCGGTGTATGTCACCTGGCTGGAGCGTTGTGCCTGGCGTCATTCCCAGCGCCTGGGCCTGGATCTTGTCGAGTACCGCCGACTGGACCGGGCAATGGCGGTGGTACGCCACGAAATCGATTACCTGGCGGCAGCCTATGAGGGCGACGAACTGCAACTGGCGACCTGGATCGTCGACTGGGACCAGCGCCTGAAGATGACCCGGCGGTTCCAGCTGGTCCGTCCCAGCGATAACCTGACGCTGCTGCGCGCGCAAACCACCTTTGTCTGCATCGAGCTGTCCAGCGGCCGGCCCAAGCGCATGCCGGCGGAGTTTCTCGACGGTTATGGCCCGGCGGTGCAATCGGTCTGAGAAAGTACCGGTTTACGGAAGAAACCCGTAAACTGCCGCACTTTTTCGCGGGCCGCTTTTTTCCATGGCCACTTTTCGCTGACTGCTTTTTTCTATGAGAGTCCCCATGCAAATTGCCCTGGCGCCCATGGAGGGGTTGGTCGACAACATCCTGCGGGATGTCCTGACCCGCGTTGGCGGCATCGACTGGTGCGTCACCGAGTTTATCCGGATCAATGACTCGTTGTTGACGCCGGCCTACTTCCACAAGTTCGCCCCCGAACTGCTGACCGGGGCCCGCACCGCTGCCGGCGTGCCGCTGCGCGTGCAACTGCTGGGTTCCGATCCGGTGTGCCTGGCGGAAAACGCGGCACTGGCCTGTGAACTGGGCTCGCAGGTCATCGACCTGAACTTCGGTTGCCCGGCCAAGACCGTGAACAAATCCCGCGGCGGGGCGGTGCTGCTCAAGGAGCCGGAACTGCTCAACAGCATCGTCGAGCAGGTGCGCCGCGCGGTGCCGGCGCATATCCCGGTGACGGCGAAGATGCGCCTGGGCTTCGACAGCCCGGATGGCGCGCTGGTCTGCGGCACGGCCCTGGCCGAAGGCGGCGCGTCGCAGATTGTCGTGCACGCGCGGACCAAGGTCGACGGCTACAAGCCGCCGGCTCACTGGGAATGGGTGGCGCGGGTCCAGGAAGTGGTCAAGGTGCCGGTGTTCGCCAATGGCGATATCTGGTCGGTGGAAGACTGGCGGCGTTGCCGTGAAGTCAGCGGTGCCGAGGATTTCATGCTTGGTCGCGGCCTGGTATCGCGTCCGGACCTGGCCCGACAGATCGCCGCGGCACGAGCTGGCGAAGAAGTGGTCGAGATGAGTTGGGCCGACCTGCAACCGCTGATCCGCGACTTCTGGGCGCAGGTGGTCACGCAACTGACGCCACGCCAGGCGCCGGGTCGCCTCAAGCAATGGCTGGCGATGCTGACCCGCAATTATCCCGAGGCCGTCGAGCTGTTCAATACCGTGCGCCGCGAGACCGATTGCGACGCGGTCGGGCGCCTGGTGAATACGCCGCTGCCGCAAGTCGCGTGAAAAAAATCAGCACAATCTCTTGAAATGCGTGAGGGCGTTCCTATCTAAGGGTTACGCGATGCCGAATTCGGGTCGCGGCTAAAACCACTCGCTGAATTTCAGGAGATTGACATGACTACCGCATTTTCCCTGGCTCCACTGTTCCGTTCTTCCGTCGGCTTCGACCGTTTCAACGACCTGTTCGAAACCGCGTTGCGCAATGAGCCCGGTAGCAGCTACCCCCCTTACAACGTCGAAAAACACGGTGAAGACCAGTACCGTATCGTCGTCGCGGCAGCCGGTTTCCAGGAAGAAGACCTGGAACTGCAAGTCGAGAAGGGCGTGCTGACCGTCAGTGGCGGCAAGCGTGAAGCCAAGGCCGAAAGCGTCAGCTACCTGCACCAGGGCATTGCCCAGCGTGCCTTCAAGCTGTCCTTCCGCCTGGCCGACCACATCGAGGTCAAGGCCGCCGGCCTGAGTAACGGCCTGCTGAACATCGACCTGCTGCGGGTCGTGCCGGAAGAGGCGAAAGCCAAGCGCATCCCGATCAACGGCGCGCAGCAACCGGCCTTGCAGCACTAAGCGCAAGCCTGCAAGACAGAACCCCGCCTCGGCGGGGTTCTTTGTTTCAGGGCAGGCCGGTCAGCAATTTCTTGAATTCCTCCATGGGCAATGGCCGGCTGTGCAGGTAGCCCTGGTACAGGTGGCAGCCCAGGCCCTCGAGGAACACCAGTTGTTCCGGCAGTTCCACACCTTCGGCGATCACCGTCAGGCCGAGGCTGCGGGCCATGGCGACAATCGCGCGGATGATCTCGGCGTCGTTGGGATCGTGGGTCGCGTCGCGGACAAACGACTGGTCGATCTTCAGCGCGTCCACCGGCAGGCGCTTGAGGTAGGTCAGCGACGAATAGCCGGTGCCGAAATCGTCCATGGCAAAACTGACGCCGAGCTTGTTCAGGCGGCGCATCTTGCTGATGGTGTCCTCCATGTTCTGGATCACGATGCCTTCGGTGATTTCCAGCTTGAGCATCGATGAAGGCACGTTGTGCTGCAGCAGCGTGCGTTCCACCCGTTCGACGAAGTCGGCCTGGCGGAACTGGCGCGGGCTGATGTTCACGCACAGGCTGAAGGAGTGCAGGATCAGCCCGTCGCGCAGCAGTATGCCGAACGCCTCGCAGGCATGATCGAGGATCCAGGTGCCCACCTCGAGGATCAACCCGCTGTCTTCCAGCACCTTGATGAATTCGGTGGGCGATTGCGCACCGAGTTCCGGGTGATGCCAGCGCACCAGCGCTTCGGCACCGACGATGCTGTTGTCGCGGGCGTCGACCTGGGGCTGGAAATGCACGCTGAACTCGCCACGGGAAAGTGCCTGGCGCAGATCGTTTTCCATGCGCAGGCGTTCGCTGGCGGCCTTCTGCATGGTGCTGTGGAACATCTGGGTGATATTGCGCCCCGAGTCCTTGGCCCGATACAACGCGATATCGGCCCGCTTGAGCAGGTCGGCGGGGGTCGAGCCGTGGTCCGGGATAAGGGCCACGCCGATGCTCGGGGTCACCTGCAGGCGCTGGCCGTCGAGGAACATCGGCTCGGCCAGCAGCTCACGGATCGTGTCGGCCAGGTCGCGGACCTTTTGCGTGACTTCGCTGCGCGAGCCGTCGAGGCCGCTGAGCAGCACCACGAACTCGTCACCGCCGAGACGCGCCACGGTGTCTTCGGTGCGCACACTGGCTTCCAGGCGCGCGGTGACCACCTTGAGCACGGTGTCGCCCACCGGGTGGCCGAGGGAGTCGTTGATGTGCTTGAAGTGGTCGAGGTCGAGGAACAGCAGGGCGCCGCGCAGGTTGTGGCGCTTGAGCAGGGCGATCTGCTGGCTCAGGCGGTCCATCAGCAGGGCGCGGTTGGGCAGGTTGGTCAACGGGTCGTGGTAGGCCAGGTGGCGGATCTGCGCCTGGGCATTCTTCAGCAGGCTGATGTCCCGGGCGGTCAACAGCAGGCAGGCGGTTTCGTTGAGCGTGATGGGTTCGACCGATACCTCTACCGTCAGCACGTCGCCGCGCTTGTTGCGCCCGAGCATGTCGCGATGGGGCACATGGCCCTTTTCCTTGAGCTCGTTGAGCAGGGCGGTGCGCTGCTTGTGGTCGGCCCAGATGCCCAGCTCATACACCGTGCGACCGATCACCTCGCTGCTGGTGTAGCCGGTCAGCCGGCAGAAGCCGTCATTGACCTCCAGGTAGCGCCCGCTTTCACGTTCGGTGATGGTGATGGCGTCGGGGCTGGAGTGGAACGCCTTGGCGAATTTTTCCTCGCTGGCCTTGAGCGCGGCCTCGGCCCGTTGCTGCTGGGTGATATCGCGCAGGGTGGTGACGATGCAGGGCTGTTCCTCAACCACGATCTGCCGGCTGGTGATCACGCAGGTCAGGGCCTGGCCGCTCTTGTGGTGGACGATCACCGCGACATTGTTCAGCGCCTGGTCGCGAATCACCTGCTGGATGCGTTGCAGGCGCTTGGCCGAGTCGTCCCAGAGGCCGATCTGTTCGGCGCTGCGGTGGCGGATTTCATCGATGGTCCAGCCAAAGGTCTGGGTGAAGGCCGAGTTGATCTCGATAAACTGCCCGCTGTCCTGCAAGGTCACGCAGATCGGATCGGGGCTGGCCTGGAACAGGCTGGCGAACTTCTCTTCCGAGGCTTGCAGGCGCTGTTCGCGCTCGACCTGTTCGGTGATATCGAGCAGGGTGCCGGCCATGCGCAGGGGATTGCCCTCGCTGTCGCGGTAGAGCCGGGCGCGGCTTTCCAGGTAGCGCGAGGTGCCGTTTTCCAGCTGCACCCGATAGGTCAACTGGTAGTTACCCGCGGGGCCTTCGCGCAGGCTGCGATAGGCCTGGCGCATATTCTCGCGTTCCTCGGTGGGCACGCCGTCGAAGAACGCGTCGAAGGATTCATGGAACGGCTGGGGCTCCAGGCCATGCAATTGCGCCGCTCGCGCCGAGCCGTAGAGCATGCCGCTGGGGATATGCCAGTCCCAGGTGCCCAGTTGGGCCGAATCCAGGGCCAGGTCGAGGCGTTCCTGGCTGTCCTTGAGGGCCTGCTCGGCGTTTTTCTGCTCCGTGGTGTCGAGAAAAGTGCTGAGCAGGTAGGCCTGGCCTTCCAGTTCGACCCGCTGGGCGCTGAGGATGCCATCGTGAATGCGCCCGTTGCTGCCCCGGAACTGCACTTCCTGGCTGACCGATTCGCCCTTGGCCCGCAGCGACTTGACCAGCCGCTCGCGCTCCTCGGGATGCACCCACAGGCCCAGTTCCACGGTGGTCAGACCAATCACCTGGAGCGCCGGCCAGCCGAACAGGCTTTCGAAATACTGATTGGCTTCGCTGATCAGGCCATCTTCCTCGCGGGTCAGCAACACCATGTTCGGGGACAGGTGGAACAGCGTGGCAAAGCGCTTTTCCGAACTGCTGAGGGCATGTTCGCGCTGGCGCTGGTGAGTGATTTCGCGGATCACCCCGATCATCCGGGGCTTGCCGCTCTTGTCCGGGATCAGGCTGCCGTTGATCTCCAGCCAGTGCAGGCTGCCGTCCGGCCAGCGGATGCGGTGATGCATCGCCTGTTCCAGAGGCTCTCCGGCCAGCACGGCATGGAAGGCCCGCACTGTGCGGGCGCGGTCTTCGGCGGGCAGCAGCTCCAGGTAGTCGAGGTCCTTGGGCAGTGGCTGGTGCGGGTCGAAGCCGAACAGCGCCTGGGTGCCGCGGGACCAGCTGACCAGGCCGCTTTCGATGTCCCAATACCAGGCCCCGAGGCGCGCACCATTGAGTGCGGCCAATAACTGCGGCGCGTTTTGCCAGCTTTTTTCCGACTCGTGAGGGTCGAGGGCATGGATGCGTGGCAACGGCGGAATACGGTTAGCATGCTTGGGCATCAACAGCAGTCCTTGGGGTGAAAGGAACGTTTTTGCTGCAAAAGACCTGATGGGGTGGGCCAGCCCCGGCTTATGCCGACAAGGCCGGCAAATCCGTCTGCCCATCCAGTAAAGCCATAAAGGCCCGCGCGGCGTTCGACAGCGTCCGTTCGGTATGCAGGATATAGCCTAGCTGGCGACTCAGTTGTATGCCCGGTAAAGGTATGCGTGCCACCTGATCGTCGAGCATGGTGCGCGGCAGCACGCTCCAGGCCAGGCCGATGGACACCATCATCTTGATGGTTTCCAGGTAGTTGGTGCTCATGGCGATGTTCGGTGTCAGGCCCTGGGCCTCGAACAGGCGCTGGACGATATGGTGGGTAAAGGTGTTGCCGCCGGGGAAAACCGCCGGGCGGTGGGCGATATCGCCGAGGCTGACCGTGCCGCTGCTGGCCAGGGGATGTTCGGGGGCGACGACAAAATCCAGCGGGTCGTCCCACACCGGCACGGCGCGGACCAGGTGATGCGGTTCCGGCGCCAGGGTGATGACCGCCAGCTCGGCGCGACCGTGGAGGATTTCCTCGTAGGCGACCTCCGAATCGAGGAACTGGATATCCAGCGCCACCTGCGGATACTGCCGGGTGAAGGCCCGTAGCAGGGGCGGCAGGCGGTGCAGGCCGATATGATGGCTGGTAGCCAGGGTCAGGCGCCCGCTGACTTCGCCGGTGAGGTTGGTCAGGGCCCGGCGCGTGTCATCCAGCACATTGAGGATCTGGTAGGCCCGGGGCAGCAGGGCCCGGCCGGCCTCGGTCAGGCCGACCTCGCGCCCCAGGCGGTCGAACAGGCGCACGTTGAGTTGCTGCTCCAGCCCGGCGATCCGTTTGCTGATGGCGGGCTGGGTCAGGTGCAGGCGTTCGCCGGCGCCGGAGAAGCTGCCCGTCTCGGCAATGGCGATAAAGGCATTGAGGTTGGCCAGGTCCATTATTTGTATTCCATCTGGTTATCCAAAGCATAAAAATTATGAATTTGAGTTATTCACTCTAACCCCCTAGGATCGACCTCACAAGCCAAAGGGTTATTGAGAATAGTCATCAATAAGCCGGGGCATAGAAACAAGCTGATGAGGAAACGTCTGATGGCCGGCAAAACGCTTTACGACAAGCTTTGGGATTCCCATGAAGTGAAACGGCGCGACGATGGGTCGTCGCTGATCTATATCGACCGTCACATCATCCACGAAGTGACCTCGCCGCAAGCGTTCGAAGGCCTCAAGCTGGCCGGGCGCAAGCCTTGGCGGGTCGACTCGATCATCGCCACTCCCGACCATAACGTGCCGACCACCCCGGAGCGCAAGGGCGGGATCACGGCGATTGCCGACCAGGTGTCGCGCCTGCAGGTGCAGACCCTCGACGACTACTGCGATGAATATGGCATCACCGAATTCAAGATGAATGACGTGCGTCAAGGCATCGTGCACGTGATCGGCCCGGAGCAGGGTGCGACCTTGCCGGGCATGACCGTAGTCTGCGGTGACTCCCACACCTCGACCCACGGCGCCTTCGGGGCCCTGGCCCACGGTATCGGCACGTCCGAGGTCGAGCACGTGTTCGCCACCCAGTGCCTGGTGGCGAAGAAAATGAAGAACATGCTGGTGCGCGTCGAAGGCCAGTTGCCGTTCGGCGTGACCGCCAAGGACATCGTCCTCGCCGTGATCGGCAAGATCGGTACCGCGGGCGGCAACGGCCATGCCATCGAGTTCGCCGGCAGCGCGATCCGCGACCTGTCCATCGAAGGCCGCATGACCATCTGCAACATGTCCATCGAAGCCGGGGCCCGCGTGGGCCTGGTGGCCGCCGATGAAAAGACCGTGGCCTACGTCAAGGACCGGCCGTTCGCCCCGAAAGGCGCCGAGTGGGACCTGGCTGTCGAAGCCTGGAAAGACCTGGTGTCCGACGCCGACGCGGTGTTCGACACCGTGGTCGAGCTGGACGCGACGCAGATCAAGCCGCAGGTCAGTTGGGGCACCTCGCCGGAAATGGTCCTGGCGGTTGACCAGAACGTGCCGGATCCGGCCAAGGAGACCGACCTGGTCAAGCGCGGTTCCATCGAGCGCGCGCTCAAGTACATGGGCCTGCGGGCCAACCAGGCGATCACCGATATCGAGCTCGATCGCGTGTTCATCGGCTCCTGCACCAACTCGCGGATCGAAGACCTGCGTGCGGCGGCGGTGATTGCCAAAGGCCGCAAGGTGGCTTCGACCATCAAGCAGGCCATCGTGGTGCCGGGTTCGGGCCTGGTGAAGGCCCAGGCGGAAGCGGAAGGCCTGGACAAGATTTTCCTCGAGGCCGGTTTCGAATGGCGTGAGCCGGGCTGCTCCATGTGCCTGGCGATGAACCCTGACCGCCTGGAAAGCGGCGAGCACTGCGCGTCGACGTCCAACCGCAACTTCGAAGGGCGCCAGGGCGCCGGCGGGCGTACCCACCTCGTCAGCCCGGCCATGGCCGCCGCGGCTGCCGTCAACGGTCGTTTCATCGACGTTCGCGAATTGATCTGAGGACCACTACATGAAAGCCTTTACCCAGCACACCGGTCTTGTCGCGCCGTTGGATCGTGCCAACGTCGATACCGATCAGATCATTCCCAAGCAGTTCCTCAAGTCGATCAAGCGCACCGGCTTCGGCCCGAACCTGTTCGACGAGTGGCGCTACCTGGATGTCGGCTACGCCTACCAGGACAACTCCAAGCGCCCGTTGAACAAGGATTTTGTGCTCAACGCCGAGCGTTACCAGGGCGCCAGTGTCCTGTTGGCTCGGGAAAACTTCGGTTGCGGCTCCAGTCGCGAGCATGCGCCGTGGGCCCTGGACGAGTACGGTTTCCGCAGCATCATCGCGCCGAGCTACGCCGATATCTTCTTCAACAACAGCTTCAAGAACGGCCTGTTGCCGATCATTCTCGACGAGAGTGAAGTCGACGAGCTGTTCCAGCAGGTCGAGGCGACCCCTGGCTACCAGTTGACGGTCGATCTCGCGGCCCAGACGGTGACCCGTCCGGATGGCAAGGTCTACCACTTCGAAGTCGATGCGTTCCGCAAGCATTGCCTGCTCAACGGCCTGGACGATATCGGCCTGACCTTGACCGACGGTGATGCGATCGCGGCCTTTGAAGCCAGGCACCGGGCGAGCCAGCCCTGGTTGTTTCGCGACGTTTGATTCGAGGCTGACACGTCCTGTGTAGGAGCCGGCTTGCTGGCGATGAGGCCCTTGAGCCCTGCATTGATCTCAGGGGCGCCATCGCCGGCAAGCCGGCTCCCACAGGGTTGTGATGTTTTTGATTTTCCCGCTCCGCGTTGATATCCAGAGGATGGTTCCATGACCAGCAACGCCCATACCGCAGTGGTGCAAAAGCAATTCGGCGAACAGGCCGCCGCCTACCTGAGCAGCGCCGTGCATGCCCAGGGCAGCGAGTTCGCGCTGCTCCAGGCGGAGCTGGCCGGGCGTGCCGATGCGCGGGTCCTGGACCTGGGCTGTGGTGCTGGCCATGTGAGTTTTCACGTGGCGCCGCTGGTCGGCAAGGTGGCGGCCTACGACCTTTCGCAGCAGATGCTCGATGTGGTCGCCGCTGCCGCCGCCGAGCGCGGCCTGGGTAATATCGCCACCGTGTGTGGCGCGGCGGAGAGCCTGCCGTTCGCCGATGGCGAGTTCGATTTCGTCTTCAGCCGCTACTCGGCGCACCACTGGAGCGATCTCGGCCTGGCCCTGCGGGAAGTGCGGCGGGTGCTGAAACCGGGTGGCGTCGCGGCCTTTATCGACGTAATGTCCCCCGGCAGTCCGTTGTTCGACACCTATCTGCAGAGTGTCGAGGTACTGCGCGACACCAGTCATGTCCGCGATTACTCGGCGGGCGAGTGGTTGCGCCAGGTCAGCGAAGCCGGCCTGCACGTGCGCAGTACCAGCCGCCAGCGCCTGCGCCTGGAGTACAGCTCCTGGGTCGAACGCATGCGTACGCCGCCGGCGTTGCGCGTGGCGATTCGCGACCTGCAGCAGGCGATGGGCGCCGAAGTGCGGGAATATTTTGAGATTGAGGCCGATGGTTCGTTCAGTACAGATGTACTGGTGCTGTGGGCCGAGCGATAGACTTTTTCCGGCTGCCCCGTGACCACGGGTGCACCGACAGATGACACGAGGAAAGCATGAGCAAGCAGATTCTGATTCTCCCAGGCGACGGTATCGGTCCGGAAATCATGGCCGAAGCGGTCAAGGTGCTGGAACTGGCCAACGAGAAGTACAGCCTGGGCTTCGAGTTGAGCCACGACGTGATCGGCGGCGCCGCCATCGACAAGCATGGCGTGCCCCTGGCCGATGAAACCCTGGACCGTGCCCGTGCCGCCGACGCGGTGCTGCTTGGCGCCGTCGGCGGTCCGAAGTGGGACAAGATCGAACGGGATATCCGTCCCGAGCGCGGCCTGCTGAAGATCCGTGCGCAACTGGGCCTGTTCGGCAACCTGCGTCCGGCGATCCTCTATCCGCAACTGGCCGATGCCTCGAGCCTGAAGCCGGAAATCGTCTCGGGCCTGGATATCCTGATCGTCCGCGAACTGACCGGCGGTATCTACTTTGGCGCCCCACGCGGCACCCGCGAACTGGAAAACGGCGAACGCCAGTCCTACGACACCCTGCCGTACAGCGAGAGCGAAATCCGCCGTATCGCCCGTGTCGGTTTCGACATGGCCCGCGTGCGCGGCAAGAAACTCTGCTCGGTGGACAAGGCCAACGTCCTGGCGTCCAGCCAGCTGTGGCGTGAAGTGGTCGAGGAAGTCGCCAAGGACTATCCGGACATCGAGCTGAGCCACATGTACGTCGACAACGCCGCGATGCAACTGGTGCGCGCGCCCAAGCAGTTCGACGTGATCGTCACCGACAACATGTTCGGCGATATTCTTTCCGACGAAGCGTCGATGCTCACCGGTTCCATCGGCATGCTGCCGTCGGCGTCGCTGGATGCCAACAACAAGGGCATGTACGAGCCTTGCCACGGTTCGGCGCCGGACATCGCCGGGCAGGGCATTGCCAACCCGCTGGCGACCATCCTGTCGGTATCGATGATGCTGCGCTACAGCTTCAATCTGCACGACGCCGCGACCGCCATCGAGAAGGCCGTGAGCCTGGTGCTGGACCAGGGCCTGCGGACCGGTGACATCTGGTCGGCCGGTTGCAGCAAAGTCGGAACGCAGGAAATGGGCGACGCAGTAGTCGCCGCGCTGCGGAATCTGTAATCTCTCGGGCCCACCGTTTCTTTCATCCCTGGAAACGGTGACCCACTTTTGTAAAAGGTGTAGTTGCGATGAAACGTGTAGGTCTGATCGGTTGGCGCGGTATGGTCGGTTCCGTGCTCATGCAGCGGATGCTGGAAGAGCAGGACTTCGATCTTATTGAGCCGGTGTTTTTCACCACTTCCAATGTCGGTGGCCAAGGCCCATCCGTGGGCAAGGATATTGCCCCGCTGAAGGATGCCTACAGCATTGAAGAGCTGAAAACCCTCGACGTGATTCTGACCTGCCAGGGTGGCGACTACACCAGCGAGGTTTTCCCCAAGCTGCGCGAAGCCGGCTGGCAGGGTTACTGGATCGATGCCGCCTCCAGCCTGCGCATGCAGGATGACGCGGTGATCATCCTCGATCCGGTGAACCGCAAGGTCATCGACCAGCAACTGGATGCCGGGACCAAGAACTACATCGGTGGCAATTGCACCGTCAGCCTGATGCTGATGGGCCTGGGCGGCCTGTTCGAGGCCGGCCTGGTGGAGTGGATGAGCGCCATGACCTATCAGGCGGCCTCCGGTGCCGGTGCGCAGAACATGCGCGAGCTGATCAAGCAGATGGGCGCGACCCATGCGGCCGTCGCCGATCAACTGGCCGACCCCGCCAGCGCGATCCTCGACATCGATCGCCGTGTCGCCGAAGCCATGCGCAGCGATGCCTACCCGACCGAAAACTTCGGCGTGCCATTGGCCGGCAGCCTGATCCCGTGGATCGACAAGGAACTGCCGAACGGCCAGAGCCGCGAAGAGTGGAAGGCCCAGGCCGAAACCAACAAGATCCTCGGTCGCTTCAAGAGCCCGATCCCTGTGGACGGTATCTGCGTGCGCATCGGCGCCATGCGTTGCCACAGCCAGGCGCTGACCATCAAGCTGAACAAGGATGTGCCGATCGCCGATATCGAAGGGCTGATCAGCCAGCACAACCCCTGGGTCAAGCTGGTGCCGAACCAGCGTGAGATCAGCATGCAGGAGTTGAGTCCGACCAAGGTCACCGGCACCCTGAACATCCCGGTAGGGCGTCTGCGCAAGCTGAACATGGGCTCGCAGTTCCTCGGCGCGTTCACCGTGGGTGACCAGCTGTTGTGGGGCGCGGCCGAGCCGCTGCGGCGCATGTTGCGGATCCTGCTGGAGCGTTGATTCGCTGCCGCATCGAGCCGATGTATTGAAAAGCCCGCGTCTCGCCAGAGTCGCGGGCTTTTTGTTTCAGGCAGCGCGGTCCTTGTGTGGGGCGAGCTGTTGTGGGAGCGGGCTTGCCCGCGAAGCTGTTATCCGACCGTTCCCATGCTATGCGTCCGCTGTAGATCCATGGCGACTCCTCTGCTGCACGTGAGAAGGATGATGTCTGACGGTGGTGGATTACGATAAATTGCCTGGCCGCCCCGTCACGGGTAAAGTGCCGCTCCCCCCGTTTTGCCTGAGGTCAAACCCATGAGCCAGTCCTTTGATATTGCCGTGATCGGCGCCACCGGCACTGTCGGCGAGACCCTGGTGCAGGTTCTCGAAGAGCGTGACTTTCCGGTGGCCGACCTGCATTTGCTGGCCAGCAGCGAGTCCGCCGGTCACTCGGTGCCATTTCGGGGCAAGAACGTCCGTGTGCGTGAAGTCGACGAGTTCAATTTCGCCAAGGTCCAATTGGTGTTTTTCGCTGCCGGCCCGGCGGTCACCCTGAGTTTTGCCCCGCGTGCCGCGGCGGCCGGCTGCACGGTCATCGATCTGTCTGGCGCCTTGCCCGTGCCTCAGGTGGTGCCGGAAGCCAATGCCCAGGTGCTGGCGACCCTGGACAAGCCGGTCCAGGTGGGCAGTCCGAGCGCCGCGGCTACCGCGCTGGCCGTGGTGCTGGCGCCGCTCAAGGGGCTGCTGGAACTGCGGCGGGTGACCGTGACCGCCTGCCTGGCCGTGTCCAGCCAGGGCCGTGAGGCCGTCAGCGAACTGGCCCGGCAGACCGCCGAACTGTTGAATGTCCGCCCGCTGGAGCCGCGTTTCTTCGATCGGCAGATCGCCTTCAACCTGCTGGCCCAGGTCGGCAAGCCGGATGCCGAGGGGCATGTTTCCCTGGAAAAGCGCCTGGTCGGCGAGTTGCGTGAACTGCTTGCAGCACCTTTACTAAAAATTTCAGTCACTTGCGTTCAAGCCCCGGTGTTTTTTGGCGATAGCTATAGTGTGTCCCTGGAGGCGGCTGCCGAGGTCGATCTGCCCGTGGTGAACGCGGCGCTGGAAGCGGCGGACGGCATCGAGCTGGTGGACGCCGGTGATTATCCGACCGCCGTCGGTGACGCCGTGGGCCAGGATGTGGTCTATGTCGGACGGGTTCGTCACGGTGTTGATGATCTGTCGGAACTGAATCTGTGGCTGACGTCGGACAATGTCCGCAAGGGTGCCGCGCTAAACGCTGTGCAACTGGCTGAATTGTTGATAAAAGACCCGCTGTAAAAGATACTTGGCGACAATTTGCAGAATGATTCTAGCCTGACGCTATGCTCAGGCTGGTTGCTGAAGGTGAGCTGCCCCTCGGGCACTTGCAGGGGCATCGGCTAAAACAGGGTGTTGCGGTGGTTTTCCCGGGCCGCGCGCCATGCCGCAAGGCAGCTACACCACCTTCTCGCTGGCCGAGGAACGCACTAACAAAGGAAGAGGCTATGGTTCAAGTTCGCAAACTGGTGTTAGCAATAGCGGCCGCTTCGGCGCTGTCTTCCGGTATGGCGCATGCGCTTGGGCTGGGGGAAATGACCCTCAAGTCGACCCTGAACCAGCCATTGCTGGTGGAAATCGAATTGCAGGATGTCGGTGGCCTCAGCGCTTCCGATATCGTTCCGAGCCTGGCTTCTCCCCAGGCGTTCAGCGATGCCGGCGTCAGCCGCCAGGACTTCCTGAACGACCTGACCTTCACGCCGGTGCTCAATCCCAACGGGCGCAGCGTGGTGCGCGTCACCTCGAGCAAGCCGTTGTCCGAAGCCTATGTACGCTTCCTGGTCCAGGTGCAGTGGCCCAATGGGCGGCTGATGCGTGACTACAGCGTGCTGCTCGATCCGTCGAAGTATGCGCCTGCGGGCGATGCCGCCAAGCCGGCTCCGGTTGTCGCGCCGAGTGCGCCGGTAACCGCGCCGACCAAGGCCAAGCAGTACACCACCGGTCCCAAGGATACCCTCTGGGAAATCGCTGCCCGGGAGCGCAATAGCGGCTCCGTGCAGCAGACCATGCTGGCCATCCAGGCGTTGAACCCGGATGCGTTTATCGATGGCAACATCAACCGCATGAAGACCGGCCAGGTGTTGCGCCTGCCGGATCCGGTGCAAAGCACCAGCCTGCCGCAGTCCAAGGCGATCGCCGAGGTGGCCGCGCAGAATGCCGCGTGGCGCCAGGGGCGTCGTTCGGCCCATGCCGGCAAGCAGCAGGTGGATGCCACCCGGCACAAGGGGGGCGAAGCCGCGCCATCCCGTGGCGCCGGCAAGGACAACCTGAGCCTGGTCTCCGCCGAGAGCGGCAAGAAGGGCGGCAAGGGCGCGGCTGGCGACAGCAAGGCCCTGAGCAACAAGCTGGCGGTGACCCAGGAGAGCCTCGACTCTACCCGTCGCGACAATGCCGAGCTGAAAAGCCGCATGGAGGACCTGCAGAGCCAGTTGGACAAACTGCAGCGCCTGATCCAGCTGAAGAACGATCAACTGGCCAAGTTGCAGGCGGAAGGGGCGGGCACTGCGCCTGCTACCAGCCAGCCGGCCATGCCGGCCGAACTGGTGGCCAAGCCGGAAGTGGCCCCGACTCCGGCGCCGATCGTCGCGACGCCTGCCCCCGCTGAAGCGGCCAAGCCGGTCGAGCCGCCGATCCAGGCCGAAGTGGCGCCAGGCGAAGAGCGCAAGCTCGACGACCTGCTGTCCAGCCCGATTCTCCTGGGCCTGATCGCCGGTTCCGTGGTGCTGGTGCTGTTGTTGCTCATGCTGCTCCTGGTGCGTCGCCGCAAGGCCCAGCAGGAAGCCGAGAAGCACCAGCGCATGGCGCGGGCGCTGTCTGAAGAAACCGACTTCGCAGCAGATCTGGATATGCCGGAAAGCAGCTTCGAAGGCCTGGAGGTGCCTCCTCCGAGCGTAAAGCTGGCGCCGGCCCAGGCGCCGGCTCCCGTCGCTGAGCGTCCAACCGATGTGTTGGGCCAGGCTGAACTGCATATTGAGCGCGGTCATCTGAACCAGGCTGCCGATGTGCTGGAAGAAGCGATCAAGTTCGAGCCGCAGCGCAGCGATCTGCGCCTGAAGTTGATGGAAGTCTACGGTCGCCAGGGCGATCGCGACGGCTTTGTCGTCCAGGAGCGCCAGCTGGTCGCCAATGGCGAGAACCATGCCCAGGTCGAGCAGCTCAAGAGTCGCTTTCCCGGCATGATCGCCGTGGCGGCGGTGGCGGGCCTTGGTGCGGCAGCAGTCGCCGCCGAGCTCGACGAGCAGTTTGTCCAGGAGTTGTTGCAGGAGGAGCCGCCGGCCCCGGTTGCCGCGCCTGAGCCCGTGGTTGCCGCGGCGCCGGCTCCGGTGGTGGATGAGTTCGACAACGATTTCGACCTCAGCCTCGATGACCTGGAGGCGGTTTCGCCTTCGGTCGTTCCAGCTCCGGTGGCGGACCTGGACCTGGATGACCTGCAGCTCGACGACGACCTGAGCTTCGAATCGGTGCTGGCACAGCAGACTGAGGCCAAGGCGAGCGCGGACGACCTGTCGGACTTCGATCTGGATCTGGGCGCTGACGAGCCGGCCGCGATCCAGGCGGACGACGACTTCCTGCTGGGCCTGACCGACGATCCTGCGGTGCCCCAGGGCGAAGTGCCGACTCTCGATGCGCTGGATGACCTGGGGCTGTCGGAAGACTTCGACCTGTCGCTGGCCGACGAACTGGCGGTCGACACCGGGCCGAATGCCTTTACCGATGAGCTCGATGACGTCAACGCCGAGCTGGACCGTCTGTCCCAGAGCCTGGAGCAGCCCCCGCTGGCGGCCCCGACTTTCACCGCTGACGACGCGGCCCTGGGTGATGACGAGCCGGAGTTCGACTTCCTCTCGGGAACCGACGAGGCGGCGACCAAGCTCGACCTGGCCCAGGCCTATATCGATATGGACGACAAGGATGGCGCGCGGGATATTCTCGCCGAAGTCCTGAGCGAAGGCAGCGAAGTGCAAAAGAACGAAGCCAAGGAAATGCTCAAGCGTCTGGCATGAGTCGATCCGCTGGCACTAAAGACAACGGCAGCCCTCGGGCTGCCGTTGTCGTTTTACCGATTCCACGTTCTGCGTCAGGCCAGCAGGTCCTCGTAGAACGCGCCGAACGGCCGGGTCGGGTGGGCGATCTGGATTTCCAGGATCCACAAGCCGACATCCGGGCAGGCCTCGAAGTCCCCCAGGTCCCCGGCACGGTAGATAGCATGGGGGAAATCACTGACCCGGTGACCCTTGATTTCCAGGTTCAGCACCCAGCCCATGGCATTGGCCTGTTCCTCGGCATAACGATACAGCTCCGGGCCGCTGACCTGCTGTTGCTTCCAGTAGTCGTGGACCTGGTCGAACAGGGTCTTGGCCGCTGCCGCGCAGGCAATCATCTCGGGGTCGTTGCCGGTGGTGAAAGTGCCGCCCGAGTCGCCTTCATGGCGATCCCAGACCACCCCCAGGTCGATAAAGAAGATGTCGTTCTCGCCGAGTGCCGGATCGCCTTCGGAACGCTGCTTGAAGGTCTTCAGGGTATTGGCGCCGAAGCGGATCAGCAGCGGGTGCCAGATGCGATCCATGCCCAGTTCCTTGAGAATCTCCAGGCCCAGGGCGCGTGCTTCGGATTCCAGCATGCCGGGCTTGAAGCGCCGGGCCATTTCCTCGATGGCCTGCCAGGTCATGCGCTTTGCGTGGAGCATGCCGTCCAGGCTGTAGGCCTGGCCGACGGCTTGTTTATTCAGTGCGTTCATTCATCGGGTCTCGGTCGAGGGGCTTTATCATTATGTATTTTGATATATAGCGAGATTGCCCCGGACAAGGCAATCCTCATGCACAGGCGTCGGCCGGCTTTCTGGCGCAAACTAAAAGCGCCCCGCGCATGGCGTCCGCGGCCGGTCGCCTTATAATGCACGCCTTTGCGCAAATCATCAGGCTGTAAGTTCTTGGCAAATATAGATAACCCGGCGGCCGAAATGGCCGCCGAAGGCTTTTCCCGGATCGCCCTGGGCGTCGAATACAAGGGCTCGCGTTATCGCGGCTGGCAGCGCCAGGCCTCCGGTGTGCTCACGGTGCAGGAAACCCTGGAAGACGCCTTGTCGAAAGTGGCGGATTCGCCGGTTTCGCTGATGTGTGCCGGGCGCACCGATGCCGGGGTGCATGCCTGTGGGCAGGTGGTGCATTTCGACACCCAGGCCGAGCGCTCGCTGAAGGCCTGGGTCATGGGCGCCAATATCAACCTGCCCCATGACATCAGCGTCAGCTGGGCCAAGGTCATGCCGGCGCATTTTCATGCGCGTTTCAAGGCCATCGCCCGACGTTATCGCTATGTGATCTACAACGACCAGATCCGTCCGGCGCACCTCAATGAGGAAATCACCTGGAATCACCGGCCGCTGGATGAGCAGCGCATGGCCGAGGCGGCCCGCCATCTGGTGGGTACCCATGATTTCAGCGCCTTCCGTGCCGGGCAGTGCCAGGCCAAGTCGCCGATCAAGGAAGTCCACCACCTGCGGGTGACCCGGCACGGCAAGATGATTGTCATCGATATCCGCGCCGGTGCCTTCCTGCATCATATGGTGCGCAATATCGCCGGGGTGCTGATGACCATTGGTGCCGGCGAGCGGCCGGTGGAGTGGGCGCGTGAAGTGCTGGAGAGCCGTATCCGCCGCACCGGCGGGGTAACAGCCCATCCGTTCGGCCTGTATCTGGTGCAGGTGGAGTACCGCGACGAGTTCGAGCTGCCGGAACGTTATGTCGGGCCACATTTCTTGACGGGTTTCTCGGAACTTGCCGGCTGACGCCTGGAAAAGCATTTGCTACCATCCGGGACTTTACTCGGAAAAACCCTGGGGTTCTGACGATATGTCCGCCGTTCGCAGCAAAATCTGCGGGATCACCCGTATTGAAGATGCGTTGGCCGCGGTCGAGGCCGGGGCCGATGCCATCGGTTTTGTGTTCTATGCCAAAAGCCCGCGGGCGGTGACCTTCCAGCAGGCGCGGGCGATCATCGCCGCCTTGCCGCCGTTCGTGACCACCGTGGGCCTGTTCGTCAATGCCAGCCGTTGCGAGCTGGGCGAGATCCTCGACGCCGTGCCGCTGGACCTGCTGCAGTTCCATGGCGACGAAACCAGCGAACAGTGCGAGGGCTTTCACCGGCCGTACATCAAGGCCCTGCGGGTCAAGGCCGGCGACGATATCGCCGCGGCGTGCCGGGCCTATCCCGGTGCCAGTGGAATCCTGCTCGATACCTATGTCGAAGGTGTGCACGGTGGGACCGGCGAGGCTTTCGACTGGTCCCTCGTGCCGCAGGGCCTGAGCAAGCCGATCATCCTGGCCGGCGGCCTGACCGTGGAAAACGTCGGGGACGCCATTGCCCGGGTCAGGCCATATGCCGTGGATACCAGTGGCGGGGTGGAACGGAGCAAGGGCATCAAGGACCCCGCGAAGATCAAGGCGTTCATCCAGGCGGTTCGCGCCAGCTGATCGCCGATGTGACGGACGGCAGCCTGCCACCGTCCATGCTTACCGCCGCTAGAAAACAGGCGGGCCCGGTTGTCCGACGGGCCGAAAACGAATTGGAGAAAGAAAGCATGAGCAACTGGTTAGTAGACAAACTGATCCCTTCGATCATGCGTTCCGAGGTGAAGAAAAGCTCGGTGCCTGAAGGTCTGTGGCACAAGTGCCCATCGTGCGACGCGGTGCTCTATCGTCCGGAGCTGGAAAAGACCCTGGACGTCTGCCCCAAGTGCAACCACCACATGCGCATTGGTGCCCGTGCCCGCATCGACATCTTCCTGGACGCCGAAGGTCGCGCCGAGCTGGGTGCCGACCTGGAGCCGGTGGACCGTCTGAAATTCCGTGACGGCAAGAAGTACAAGGATCGCCTGACCGCGGCCCAGAAGCAGACCGGCGAAAAAGACGCGCTGATCTCCATGAGCGGTACGCTGCTGGGGATGCCGATCGTCGTCTCGGCATTCGAGTTCTCGTTCATGGGCGGCTCCATGGGCGCCATCGTCGGCGAGCGCTTCGTTCGTGCCGCCAACTACGCCCTGGAAAACCGTTGCCCGATGGTCTGTTTCTCGGCCTCCGGTGGTGCGCGGATGCAGGAAGCGCTGATCTCGCTGATGCAGATGGCGAAGACCTCGGCCGTGCTGGCGCGCCTGCGTGAAGAGGGCCTGCCGTTCATCTCCGTCCTGACCGACCCGGTCTACGGTGGCGTTTCCGCCAGCCTGGCGATGCTCGGCGACGTGATCGTCGGCGAACCCAAGGCACTGATCGGCTTCGCCGGTCCGCGAGTGATCGAGCAGACCGTTCGCGAAAAACTGCCGGAAGGCTTCCAGCGCAGCGAATTCCTGCTGGAGCACGGCGCCATCGACATGATCATCCCGCGCCAGGAACTGCGTCCGCGCCTGGGCAGCCTGCTGGCCCAGATGATGGGGCTGCCGACGCCTGTGTACGTCGCCGCACCTGTCGAATCCATCGTTATCCCACCGGTGCCGGCAAACGTATGATCCAACGTACCCTGGGCGACTGGCTCGCCTACCTGGAGCAACTGCATCCATCGGCCATCGACATGGGGTTGGAGCGCTCGCAAGAGGTAGCGAACCGCATGGGGCTGGGCAGGCCGGCGCCTCGGGTAGTGACCGTGACCGGTACCAACGGCAAGGGCTCGACCTGCGCCTTTGTCGCCGCCTTGCTGCAAGCCCAGGGCCTCAAGGTCGGGGTCTACAGTTCGCCCCACCTGCTGCGCTACAACGAGCGCGTGCAGATCAATGGCGTGGAAGCGACCGATGCCCAGTTGTGCGAAGCATTCGCCGCGCTGGATGCCGGTCGTGGCGAGACTTCCCTGACCTACTTCGAAATGGGCACCCTGGCGGCCTTCTGGCTGTTCGAGCGTGAGCAACTGGATGCCGTGGTCCTGGAAGTCGGCCTGGGCGGGCGCCTGGACACGGTCAATGTGGTGGATGCCGACCTGGCGCTGGTGACCAGTATCGGTGTCGACCATGCCGAGTACCTGGGCAATACCCGCGAATCGGTGGCCTATGAAAAGGCCGGGATCTTCCGTCAGGGCCGGCCGGCGCTGTGTGGCGACCTGAACCCGCCGCAACCCTTGCTGGAAAAGGCGCACGAGCTGGCTTGCCCGTTTTTCCTGCGCGGCCGCGATTTCGATCTCGGCATCACCGACCAGCACTGGCAGTGGCGTGGCCTCGACGGCCAGGGCCAGGTGCTGGAGCTGCATGACCTGCCGCTGCTCGACCTGCCGATGGAAAACGCCGCGCTGGCGCTCCAGGCTTATGCCCTGATGGACCTGCCATGGCAGCCGGAGCGGATCGTTGCCGCCCTGCAGGCAACCCGTATCGTCGGTCGCCTGGATCGCCGTACCGTCAACTGGCAGGGCAAGTCGCTGCAACTGATGCTGGATGTCGGGCATAACCCCCATGCGGCGCAATACCTGGCCCAGCGCCTGGCGCGGCGTGTCCCGGCAGGACGGCGCCTGGCGGTGTTCGGCCTGCTGTCGGACAAGGACCTTGACGGCGTGGTGTCGCAGCTCGATGCTCATGTGCAACAGTGGGCGGTGACGCCACTGCAATCGCCGCGCAGCCGGCCGGCGACCGATCTGCAGGCAGCCCTGCAGGCTCGCGGAGCTTCGGTGACGGCCTACGAGAGTGTCGCGGCGGCGCTGGAAGGGCAGTGTGCCCAGGCGACGGCGGACGATGAAATCCTGTTGTTCGGATCGTTTTTTTGTGTAGCCGAGGCGCTGGAATGGCTCGCCCGGCGCGCCACGGAGGAAGCTGCAAATGGCATTGCTGGATAAAGCGTACAAGCAGCGGATGGTCGGTGCCCTGGTTCTGGTGGCGCTGGCCGTGATCTTTCTGCCGATGCTGTTTTCCCGTCAGGACGAACAGCGTCAGGTGCGTGTCGATCCGCCGGCGGCGCCACAGGCTCCGGCCGTGCCCCAGGTACAGGTCGAGCCGGTAGCGGTGCCCGAGCCGCAAAGCCTGCCCCAGGAGCCTGTGCCGGAAGAGGAGGACGAGGTGGCGGCCAAGCCGGTACCGGCGCCTTCGATGCCGATTGCTCCGGCTCCGGCCGCCAAGCCGGCGGCCCCGGTTGTCGCGACCAGGCCTGTCGCTCCAGCACCCGCACCCAAGCCCGCTGCTGCGCCTGCGCAGACGCCGGCACAAGCGGTGGCGGTAGCGCCGGCGAAGCTCGATACCACCCAGAACCGGGTGGACCCCAACGGCTTGCCGATCAGTTGGTCGGTGCAACTGGCCAGCCTGTCGAGCCGTGAAAGTGCCGAAAGCCTGCAGAAAAACCTGCGTAGCCAGGGCTACAACGCCTATATCCGTTCCTCCGACGGGAAGAACCGGGTGTTTGTCGGGCCGCTGATCGAGCGCGCGGAGGCCGATCGCCTGCGTGATCTGCTCGGCCGCCAGCAAAAGCTGAATGGGTTCGTTGTCCGATTCCAACCCGAGCGCGGCTGAAAACTACTGCGCTTGGCAATACTGCGTTAAAAACAGGCTCGGAATGCTCATTTACAGCCAGTAAACTCCGCTTCCTCGCCTGTTTTTGCCTTGTCTTGCCTTCGCTCGCTACGTTTTCAGAAGGCTTCGGCGGGTTGTATCGAAATGCACTGACAATCGCCTTACCAGCAAGGCGGCGCTCTGCTAAAATGCGCCGCCTTATCCGTCTGTAGGCTGCACTGTGCCATTTACCTGGGTTGACTGGGCGATTATCGCGGTAATCGTCGTTTCTGCTTTGATCAGCTTGAGCCGCGGCTTTGTCAAAGAAGCCTTGTCCCTGCTCACCTGGATCATCGCCGGCGTCATCGCCTGGATGTTCGGTGGCTCGTTGTCCGTGTACCTCACCGACTATATTCAGACACCTTCGGCTCGCGTGATCGCGGGCTGTGCAATCATGTTCGTCGCGACCCTGTTGGTCGGGGCCATGGTCAATTACCTTATCGGCGAGTTGATTCGCGTCACCGGCCTGTCCGGGACCGATCGATTTCTCGGCATGGCCTTCGGTGCCGCGCGTGGCGCGTTGCTGGTGGTCGTGGCGGTCGGGCTGCTCAGCCTGGGGCCGGTACAGCAGGATACGTGGTGGCAGGAGTCCCGGCTCGTGCCACAATTTCTATTGGTTGCAGACTGGTCCAAGAACCTCATCCTGGGGTGGAGCAGTCAGTGGCTGGCCAGCGGGATCAGCGTACCCGCTGACCTTCCGTTCAAGGAACATCTCTTACCGGCCAAAACGCCTCAGTAAGTGCTGTTCAGTTCAGATTCATTAAGTAGGGGTTGCGTCGCATGTGTGGCATCGTCGGTATCGTCGGTAAGTCGAACGTCAATCAGGCGCTGTATGACGCGCTAACCGTGCTCCAGCACCGCGGCCAGGACGCTGCCGGTATCGTGACCAGCCATGACGGCCGGTTATTCCTGCGCAAGGACAACGGCCTGGTCCGTGATGTGTTTCATCAGCGCCATATGCAACGCCTGGTCGGCCACATGGGTATCGGCCACGTGCGTTACCCGACCGCCGGCAGCTCGACCTCGGCCGAAGCCCAGCCGTTCTATGTCAACTCGCCGTACGGCATCACCCTGGCGCACAACGGCAACCTGACCAACGTCGAACAGCTGGCCAAGGAGATCTACGAGTCCGACCTGCGCCACGTCAACACCAGCTCCGACTCGGAAGTGCTGCTCAACGTGTTCGCCCACGAGCTGGCCCAGCGCGGCAAGCTGCAACCGACCGAGGAAGACGTGTTTGCCGCGGTGACCGACGTGCACAACCGTTGCGTCGGCGGCTACGCGGTGGTGGCGATGATCACCGGCTACGGCATCGTCGGCTTCCGCGACCCCCATGGCATTCGCCCGATCGTTTTCGGCCAGCGCCACACCGACGAGGGCGTCGAGTACATGATCGCCTCCGAAAGCGTGTCCCTGGACGTGCTCGGCTTCACCCTGATCCGCGATCTGGCGCCGGGCGAAGCGGTCTACATCACTGAAGACGGCAAGCTGCACACCCGCCAGTGCGCGACCAACCCGACCCTGACCCCGTGCATCTTCGAACACGTCTACCTGGCGCGTCCGGACTCGATCATCGACGGTGTGTCGGTGTACAAGGCGCGTCTGCGCATGGGCGAGAAGTTGGCGGAGAAGATCCTGCGCGAGCGTCCGGAGCATGACATCGACGTGGTCATCCCGATTCCGGATACCAGCCGTACCGCGGCCCTGGAACTGGCAAACCACCTGGGCGTGAAGTTCCGCGAAGGCTTCGTGAAGAACCGCTACATCGGCCGGACCTTCATCATGCCGGGCCAGGCGGCGCGCAAGAAGTCCGTACGGCAGAAACTCAACGCCATCGAGCTGGAGTTCCGCGGCAAGAACGTGATGCTGGTGGACGACTCGATCGTGCGCGGCACCACCTGCAAGCAGATCATCCAGATGGCCCGTGAAGCCGGCGCGAAGAACGTCTACTTCTGCTCGGCGGCTCCGGCCGTGCGCTACCCCAACGTCTACGGCATCGATATGCCGAGTGCCCACGAACTGATCGCCCACAACCGTTCCACCCAGGACGTTGCGGACCTGATCGGTGCCGACTGGCTGATCTATCAGGACCTGCCGGACCTGATCGAAGCCGTCGGCGGTGGCAAGATCAAGATCGAACAGTTCGACTGCGCGGTGTTCGACGGCAAGTACGTCACCGGCGATATCGACGAGCACTACCTGAACAAGATCGAGCAGGCGCGCAACGATGCGTCCAAGGTCAAGACCCAGGCGGTCAGTGCGATCATCGATCTGTACAACAATTGACGAGAAACCGGCCCCGAAGCGCGGTGTTGAATACACCGCGATCCCTGTAGGAGTCGGGCTTGCCCGCGAAGAGGCCCTTGAGGCCGCCAAAGGCTTCGCGGGCAAGCCCGGCTCCTGCAGGTTGTGCTTTCCAGGGGCCGGTTTTGTATCTTCCAAAGATCAGAGCAAGGAGTGGCAGCATGAGTCAGGAATGGGATGCCGGTCGGTTGGACAGCGATCTCGACGGCGTAGCCTTCGACACCCTGGCTGTCCGTGCCGGTCAGCACCGTACGCCGGAAGGCGAGCACAGCGACCCGATGTTCTTCACTTCCAGCTACGTTTTCCGTACCGCCGCCGATGCGGCTGCACGGTTTGCCGGGGAAGTGCCGGGCAACGTCTATTCGCGCTACACCAACCCGACCGTGCGTTCGTTCGAGGAGCGCATCGCCGCCCTGGAAGGCGCTGAGCAGGCCGTTGCGACCTCGACCGGCATGGCCGCGATCATGGCCGTGGTGATGAGCCTGTGCAGCGCCGGCGACCATGTGCTGGTGTCGCGCAGCGTATTCGGTTCTACCATCAGCCTGTTCGAGAAGTACTTCAAGCGCTTCGGCGTCGAGGTCGACTACGTGCCCCTGGCGGAACTGTCTGGCTGGGACGCGGCGATCAAGGCCAATACCAAGCTGCTGTTCGTCGAATCGCCGTCGAACCCCTTGGCCGAGCTGGTGGATATCGCCGCGCTGGCGGAAATCGCCCATGCCAAGGGCGCGCTGCTGGTGGTCGACAACTGCTTCTGCACGCCTGCCGTCCAGCAGCCGCTGACGCTCGGTGCGGACATCGTGGTGCATTCGGCGACCAAGTACATCGACGGCCAGGGTCGTTGCATGGGCGGCGTAGTCTGCGGTCGCGGCGAGCAGATGAAGGAAGTCGTCGGCTTCCTGCGCACTGCCGGGCCGAGCCTCAGCCCGTTCAACGCGTGGATCTTCCTCAAGAGCCTGGAAACCCTGAACCTGCGCATGCGTGCGCACTGCGCCAATGCCCTGGCCCTGGCCGAGTGGCTGGAGCAGCAGGACGGCATCGAGAAGGTGCACTACGCTGGCCTCAAGAGCCATCCGCAACACGAACTGGCCCAGCGCCAGCAGCGTGGCTTCGGTGGCGTGGTGAGCTTCGAGGTCAGGGGCGGCAAAGAGGGCGCCTGGCGCTTTATCGACGCAACCCGGTTGATCTCGATCACCGCCAACCTGGGCGACAGCAAGACCACCATCACTCACCCGAGCACCACTTCCCACGGCCGCCTGTCGCCGCAGGAGCGTGAAGCGGCGGGGATTCGCGACAGCCTGATCCGCGTTGCGGTCGGCCTGGAAGACGTGGCGGACCTGCAAGCCGACCTGGCGCGCGGTCTGGCTGCGCTGTGATCGAGTTGTCCCTTGGTGCGGCCGTTGGCAACAACGGTCGCGTAGCGCTGGTTACCGGCGCGGCACGGGGCATCGGGCTGGGCATCGCCGCCTGGTTGATCAGCGAAGGCTGGCAGGTGGTGCTGACCGACCTCGACAAGGTGCGTGGGGGCAAGGTTGCCGATGTCCTTGGCGAGAATGCCTGTTTTATCGCCATGGATGTCTCCGACGAGGCGCAGGTGGCCCAGGGCGTGGCCGATGTGCTGGGGCAGTTCGGTCGGCTCGATGCGCTGGTGTGCAATGCGGCGATTGCCGATCCGCACAACATCACCCTCGAAAGCCTCGATCTGTCGCACTGGAACCGTGTGCTGGCAGTCAATCTCAGCGGGCCGATGCTGCTGGCCAAGCACTGCGCACCGTACCTGCGCGCCCATTGCGGGGCCATCGTCAACCTGGCCTCGACCCGGGCGGCGCAGTCGGAGCCCGACACCGAGGCCTATGCGGCGAGCAAGGGCGGGCTGCTGGCCTTGACCCACGCCCTGGCGATCAGCCTCGGTCCGGAGATCCGCGTCAATGCGGTCAGTCCGGGCTGGATCGATACCCGTGATCCTTCGGTACGCCGTGCCGAGCCGCTGAGCGAGCTCGATCATGCCCAGCATCCGGCGGGCCGGGTCGGGACGGTCGAGGATGTGGCGGCGATCGTGGCGTGGTTGCTGTCGAAAAGCGCGGGCTTTGTCACCGGCCAGGAGTTCGTGGTCGATGGTGGCATGAGCAAGAAAATGATTTATTGCGACTAGAGACCGGCAGCGGGGCCGTGGACCGCGTGGCAAGAGGTTTTCCGTCCCGGTAGGGGGGTGATGGCGCTGACACGGATTTGTCTTTTTCAGAAAAACTTCAAGCAGGCTATTGACTTAGATCCGCTACCTGCGTAAATTTCGCGGCCTCGACGAAGCAAAGGGTGATTAGCTCAGCCGGGAGAGCATCTGCCTTACAAGCAGAGGGTCGGCGGTTCGATCCCGTCATCACCCACC